>CBDUBS010000044.1:0-23588 GCA_965365445.1 uncultured bacterium
ACGCACTTCTTCGGCTTCTTCTCCACGTTCAACCCCGACGCCATCAAGGACGTCCGCCTGTTCAAAGGAGCGTACCCCGCCGAGTACGGAGGGCGCCTGGGCTCCGTAATCGACATCTATAATAAGGAAGGGAACCGCAACGAGTTGCACGGAGGGCTGAGCGTGGGCCTGCTGGCCTCGCGGGCCATCGTGGAAGGGCCGTACTCGAAAGGCTCCTGGATGTTCGCCGTCCGCCGCTCCACCATCGATCCGCTGCTGAGCGCCCTGCGATCCGCCGACGTCGAGAACATCCCCGACATGTTCTATTTCTACGACGTCAACAGCAAGGTCAACTTCGATGCCGGGCGGAACGATAAGTTCAACGTGGCCGTGTATGCCGGCACGGACCGTCTGGATCTCAAGTTCCTCGACGACGCCGGGGTAAACATTGCCCTGGGTAACCGCACGGCCAGCGTAAACTGGACGCACCTGTTCTCGAACCGGTTGTTCTCCAACTTCACGTTCACGTCCTCCCGTTACTTCAGCGACCCGGAAGCTGAGTTGGGAGGGACCGGCTTCTCCCGGCAGAACCGGGTGTTCGATACCTCGCTCAAAGGCGATTTCGAGTTCATCCCCACCGAACGGCATACCTTCAAAGGAGGATTCTGGGCGGGCAACTTCGTAATGAAGCTGCAAGATGAGTTCGATGAGCAGGTTACGCTCGATGAACGCATCCAGACGGTGTACAGCTCGCTGTACCTCCAGGATACGTACCGCCCCGCTTCACAGTGGGTGCTCACCGGGGGGGTGCGGGCCAACTTCTTCAAGGAGGGCAACTACCTGCGGCTCGAACCTCGGCTCTCCGCCGAGTACCGCCCCCTCGGATCGGTGCGCCTCCAGGCAGGTTACGGCAGGTATTACCAGTTCCTGACCCTCATTTCCAGCGAGCTTTTCTCGGCCTTCGACATCTGGCTTACGACGGATGAAGGAGTGCCTCCGGCCTATGGCGATCAGTTCGTGGCCGGGGTCAAAACGGCCCTCGGCAACGACGTTTACCTCGACGTGGAAGGATACTATCGCACCATGGAGGACCTGTTCGAGCTGAATCCCTTCCTCATCGATGCGGCCGGCGTCGAGTACCGAAACATATTCCGCTACGGCGACGGCCACGCCTACGGAACCGAGTTCCTGCTGGAGAAATCCCGCGGAAAGATCAACGGATTCGTCGGCTACACCCTCGGCCGCACCCGCCGCCGCTTCCCGAACATCAACGACATGCAGTTCTACTCACCGAAATACGACCGGACGCATGACGTAAACCTGGTCATGAATTACCGGATGGGCCGCAACTGGCGTCTCAGCAGCGTCTTTTCCTATGCGACCGGGCAGGCTTATACCGAGCCGGCGGGACAGTTCCGCCTCAAGGACTATCCGTTTTCCTCACAGCTGCCCAATGGGGTCATCAGCCGGTACAATGCCGCCAGGCTGCCCGCCTACCATCGGCTCGATCTGGGCCTGAGTAAGCTCGGCCGCTTCTTCGGCTTCGCCGATTACGAGTTGCAGCTCCAGGTAATCAATGTGTACAACCGCCGGAATATCTGGTTCTACTTCTTCGAGTTCGAGGACGACAACACCGTCAAGCGGAACGAGGTCCCGCAGATCCCGGTGCCTATCCCGAATGTCTCCCTGACCCTGAATTTCTGAGTACGATCCTGACGATCCTTACCGTAATGAAAACGACTGCTCTGTATCTATCCCTGCTTTCCGCCCTTCTGCTGCTCGCGGCGTGCGATTCGACCGACCCCGGAGAGGTGGAAACCGAATACTTCGTTGAATCCTATCAGGTAGCCGGCGAGCCCATCGGGCCGGTCCGGCTCAGCCGAACCGCCGACATAAACGCACGCTACGACTTCGATGAACTGGCCGTATCGGGCGCCTCCGTAAATGTGCTGCTGGTCGGGGCCGGCGGCGCCGTGGAGTCCACATTTCCCCTCACCGAGCAGGCCGGACGGAAAGGGGTGTACATTCCCTCCGGCGACCACCGTGTCCTTTCCGGGAGAACCTACCGGCTCGAAATAGCCGTCCCGGCCACGGGGGACCGTGTTTCCGCTTCCACCACCGTGCCGGAGGCCTTTCGGCTCGTGGAAGCCAACGCGGATACCATCGTGTATCAGGGAGCCGAGCAGCTGAAGGTCAGGGTTACCCGAAGCGGTTATCCGGGTCGCCCGGCCATTTACGTGTTCCAGACGGAAGCGCTCGATCCCCGTCCCGAGGCCCTGACACCCTACGCCGCCAACCTGTTCGACAACGATGCGTTCACGCTCGATGAAGTCCGTATCGTCTCCTCGACGCCGCTGAACGAGGCCAACTATACGGCCCACGCCGATGGTACGCTGTCCATGGAAATGCCTTGGATCATGATTTATTTCTACGGTCCGCAACGCACCGCCATCAACGCCATCGACGATAACCTGTACGATTTCATAAGCTCCTATTTCGTGCAACAGGGCGGCTCTACGCTGTCCCCCGGCGAAATACCCAACATCCTGGATCACGTAGAAGGAGGTACCGGGGTGTTCGGCAGCTACGCGACCCTGAAATACACCTTTTACGTGCGGCGTAATTAGCCCCCCCCCGACTCCACCAGTTCGTTACAAAGCATCCGGCCCGTGGGGGCGATATTTCCGCAACCGGCCCCGGAGTTCGGGGCCCGGCCGGCGAACCAGCGGAGCGCTCCCGGATATGATTGTCGCGGCAAACAGAGGACCCATAAGACAAACGGAATCGGGCTGGCAGCCGTCGGTCGGCGGCCTGGCTACGGCCCTGCTGCCGGTGCTGGAAGATCGGGGCGGCGTCTGGGTGTGCGCGAAAGACGAGGCGGACGCCCCCGAACGGCAGCCGTATCCGGAAGAATCCACCCGCCTGGTGGTGCGCCGCATTGGGCTCAGCGAAGCCGAAATCGAGAAGTATTATCTCGGTATGGCCAACAGCATCCTGTGGCCGCTCTCGCACTACATGATCCACCTGCTCCAGTTCGAACGGAGTTACATGCGGGTGTACCGTAAGGTCAACAGACGGTTTGCGGCCGCCGTTATCGAAGAAAGTACCGAAACCGACCTGATCTGGATTCAGGATTACCACCTCATGCTCGCCGCCGAAGCCGTTCGGGAGCAGCGCCCCGGAGCCCGGATCGGGTATTTCTGGCATATCCCGTGGCCGGCCATGGAAGTGCTCCGCATTCTTCCCTGGGCCCGGGAACTCGTCCGGGGGCTGCTCGCCTGCAACCTCATCGGCTTCCACGTAGACGAGTACGTCGAGAACTTCCTCGAAAGCGCCCGCGTGCTTCTCGGAGCCCGGGTAACCGGAAACACGGTGGAGTACGAAGGCCGCCGAACGAAAGTCGAGGCCCACCCTATCGGCATCGACGTGCAGCAGTTCCAGCGGCTTTCAGAGGACGCCGAAGCCGAGGCGCAGGTGTTCCGCCGGGAGGCCGGCACCGAAAAGCTCATCGTCGGCGTGGACCGGCTGGACTACACCAAGGGCATCATGGAACGGCTGCTCGCATTCGAGCAGATCCTTCAGGAAAAACCGGAGGTCCGTGGGTACGTGTCGCTGTTTCAGGTGGCTACCCCCAGCCGCACCGAGGTGGAGTCGTACCGGCAGTTGAAACGCGAGGTGGACGAAACCGTCGGGCGGATCAACGGAATGTACGCCCACGGCAACTGGGTGCCGGTACGGTATCGGTATCGTACCCTGCCCCCGGAGGAACTCGCCGCGCTCTACCGCGCCGCCGACGTCATGCTCGTTACGCCCCTTCGGGACGGCATGAACCTGGTCGCCCACGAATTCGTCGCCGCCGCAAAGGATGGTATGCTCATCCTCTCCGAAATGACCGGCGCGGCCTACCTCATGCCCGAGGCCGTCCTCGTGAACCCGTACGATCGCAAGGCGCTGATAGCCGCCGTGGTGGAAGCCCTGGAAATGGACCCTGCCGAACGCGCTCGCCGGATGGCAGCCCTGAAAACCGTCGTTGCCGGCCTCGACGTACACGAGTGGGCCGGCCGCTTTCTCGATGCCCTCGAAACCACCTGAATCCGTCGTGTCGTCAACCCGGCCTTCCGATACCCCTCCCGTCGTCGAACGCCCGCTGCTCCTGCTCGATTACGACGGTACGCTCGCCCCTTTCCACGAGGACCCGCTGCAAGCCTATCCCTTCGCGGGGGTTTCGGAACTGCTCGAACGGCTTGGCCGCACCCACCCGCTCTGGATCATCACGGGCCGGCGCCTGGCCGACCTCGAAATACTGCTGAACCTTCCCCTGAACGCCGTAGGTATGCATGGCGCCCAGGAAGGCGTCATCGGAGGGGATGTGCACTTGCATATCGCCCCGGATGTGGAAGAAAAACTCCGACGATTACGCGCCGCCCTCCCGGATATACCCGGCCTGCGTTTGGAAGAAAAGGGTCCCGCTTTCGCCCTGCACTACCGGGGCGCCCCGAACGAGGATCGTATGGTCTCGGCGCTGAAAACGTGGGCCGCCGACGTGCCGGAGGGAATCGACGCCATCTGGGGGAAGAAGGTGCTCGAAATGCGGCCCGCCGGAGTCACCAAAGGAACGGCTGTCCGCCGTCTCGCGAAACAACACCCCGGCCGTATGCCGGTATTCCTCGGCGATGACGTAACCGATGAAGAAGCGTTCGAAGCGCTCGGAGATGAAGCGGTTACGATAAAGGTAGGGCCGGAGCCTACACGGGCGCGGTACCGCCTGCCCGACATCGAAGCCGTAGTACGCTACCTGCAACGGTATGCCGGATGAACCGCCTGCACGCCGTCACCGAATTGTTCGCCGCGTCCGCTCCGGAAGAACGGCTGGCGCTGCTGGCGGACTACGCCGAACGGCTGCCTTCCTTGCCGCCTGAGCGCGCCGCCGAACGCGATGCCGGCCTCTACATCGTGGAAGGATGCCGGTCGGGGGTGTTTTTCCGCGTCGGCCTCACCGACGGCCTGCTCCGCATCCACGCCGACGCGCCCGCAGAAGTCCCTGTACCCAGGGGGTTTGTCGCGCTGCTCATTGAACTGTTCGACGGCGTCCCTCCGGAAACGGTAGGAACCATACCCGGGGATTGGCTGGATAGGCTGCACCTGACCGGCGTGCTCGGTTTGCAGCGAAGGGCGGGCCTGACGGCCATTCTCGAACGTCTTCGCACCGAGGCCGGCAAACATGCACACCGCCCCTCTACTATATGACCCCGTGCTTGCGCCCTACGGTTTCAAACGCATCGATGCAACGGTCGAGCTGCTCCCGGGTGTGGGCCGCCGACACCTGAACCCGGATGCGGGCCTGACCCTTCGGGACCACCGGAAAGCTGAATCCGATAACGTAGATGTCCTGCTCCAGCATGTCACGGGCTACCGTCTGCGCCAGCACCGCATCGTACAGCATGATCGGGACGATCGGGTGCACCCCGGCCCGGATGTCGAATCCCCTCCCTGTCATCTGCTCCCGGAAATACCGGGTGTTGGCCTCCAGTCGGTCTCGAAGCGTTGTGACGCCCGAAAGCATCTCCAGCACCCGAAGCGTCGTGTAGACGATGGCAGGGGCCACGGAGTTGGAAAACAGGTACGGACGGGAGCGCTGCCTGAGCAGATCGATGATCGGCTGCCGCCCGGTCGTGAAGCCGCCCGATGCGCCGCCCATCGCTTTGCCGAGGGGGCTCGTCACTACATCCACCCGCCCCATCACGCCGCACTGCTCGATGGAGCCTCTCCCCGTGGGCCCGAAAAACCCCGTCGCATGGCTGTCGTCCACCATCACCAGCGCTCCATACCGTTCGGCCAGATCGCAGATCTCCTCCAGCCGGGCTACGTCGCCGTCCATGCTGAACACCCCGTCCGTCGCGACGAGCCGGATGCGCGCCGACTGCGTTTCCCTCAGGGCCGCCTCCAGTTCGTTCATGTCGCTGTGGGCGTATCGGCGGCGCTCGGCCTTGCACAACCGGATGCCGTCGATAATGCTGGCGTGGTTGAGCGCGTCGCTGATTACCGCGCAATCCTCGTCCAGGATCGTCTCGAACAACCCGCCGTTGGCGTCGAAACACGACGAGTACAGGATCGTGTCGTCGGTATGCAGAAACGCGGCCAGCCCGGCTTCCAGTTCTTTGTGGATGTCCTGCGTGCCGCAGATGAACCGGACGGACGACAGCCCGAATCCGTAGCGCTCCAACCCCTCCCGCGCCGCCCGGATCAGATCGGGGTGGTCGGCCAGCCCCAGGTAATTGTTCGCGCAAAAGTTGACGACTTCCCGCCCGTGATTCACCTCGATCTCGGCTCCCTGAGGCGAAGTAATGATGCGTTCCTCCTTGTACAGCCCGGACGCACGGATTTCTTCAAGAAGGGCTGTGAAATGACGCGAAGCAGAATCTACCATGGCAGTCGCCCGAAGGTGTTTGCGATAATGAAACCGGACCGGCCGTATCCGTCGGACCGATGTACTTCAAGAGTATCTCTTCAGGGCGTCACTGTCAACTTGTCGAGCATGTCCCGCACGATATCTTTCAACTCCCATTCATGGCGCCACCCCCAGTCGCGGCGAGCTTCCGTATCATCGATCTCGGCAGGCCAGGAGTCTGCGATGGCCTGATGGTAGTCCGGATCATATCGGCAGGTAAACGCCGGCAGATGTTCCTGCAGGCACGTTGCCAGTTCCTCCGCCGAGAAACTGACGGCAGCCAGATTGTAACTGGTCCGGATGTGAATGGAGGAGGACGGCGCTCGCATGAGTTCCAGGGCAGCCCGGATGGCATCCGGCATGTACATCATCGGCAGCCGCGTATCCGGACGCACGAAACAGGTATACGAACCCTGCTGGAGGGCGGAGTAAAAAATCTCGACGGCGTAATCGGTGGTGCCGCCGCCGGGGGGCGCCGTGTAACTGATGATCCCCGGATACCGGAGGCTGCGGACATCCACACCGAACCGCTCGGCATAATACCGGCAAAGCAGCTCGCCGGCTACCTTGGTGACGCCGTACATCGTGGTCGGGTCGAGCGTGGTATGTTGGGGGGTGTTTCGATGGGGTGTATTCGGTCCGAACACGGCAATCGAACTGGGCCAGAACACTTTCAGGCTTTTCCGACGGGCCAGGTCGAGTACGTGTTTCAGCCCGTTGATGTTGACGTCCCAGGCCAGATCCGGCTGGTGCTCGCCCCGGGCGGAAAGCAAACTCGCGAGGTGAAACACCGTATCCGCCCGGTGCCGCTCCACCAGACGCTCCAGGCGTTCGGCATCCAGTACGTCGAGCACTTCGTAACCGGCCGCATGGCCATTGACGGAATTCGACGGAACGACGTCGGTAGCCAGTATGGCTTCCCGGCCGTACGACCGGCGCAGCGCCTCGACCAGATCGCTTCCGATCTGCCCCCGTGCGCCGGTGACAAGGATTCGCTTCATTCTATTGACAAACGGATTGATTCTGGCGGCCGCCGATGTGGATGGCTGCCGGCGCGCCGCCCCCTCATGTATGCGTACGGAAGGTCGGAGATTCCTGATTAATGCCGTAATACCGCTACGAACAGACAAAGATATGACGCCGCCTTTCCATCGTCGGAAAGAATATGGAAGGAATAGTCAAGGATTTCCCCGGAGAACGGGCAAAAGCAACTCCCGAAGCTCGGCCAGTATCATCGCGGTCGCCCCCCAGATGCGATGCGTGCCCACGAAAAAGCAGGGTACCTGAACGTCCCGACCCTGATACGTCCAGGTTTCGCACTGCCGGGCCTCCGGAGCCAGAAGCCGGGCCACCGGCAGGCGGATGACCTCGGCTACTTCGTCGGCAAGGGGAGCCAGCGGGGGGTTGGAAACAACGACGCCAACGAAAGGAAAAACGCAATAATTGGAAGGGGGAATGTACAAGGGGGTCAGTGCCCCGACCACCTCGACGTGTTCCGGGTGAAGGCCGATCTCTTCATGGGCTTCCCGAAGCGCCGTCCGTAGAGCCGTCTCCCCCGGCTCTCGCCTCCCTCCGGGAAACGCAATCTGACCCGGATGGTGCGATAAATGTGCCGGCCGCAGAGTCAGCACGATGTGCCCTTCGTCGCCCGAAGCGAAAACAGGCGCCAGTACCGAGGCTTCCCTGCACGGCAGGGTGCGGGCCTCATCGAATGAGATATTGGGGCGCGTGGACGGCGCCATCGTCCACTGCGCCGCTTCTCCGGGCAACGGCGCCGATAAGGCGGTCCGCAAAAGGACGGCGAAAGGAGTGGATGTGGCCGGCATGGCCCATTATGCGTTCGAGGAGGCCTCATGTTCCTGACGATTCTAGCGCTCGACCCGATGCTCGGTATAGTCGGAAATAACCGTTATGAAATGAGTAAACGTTCGCAGTCTGCGTTTGGTCTGAATGGTTGCTTCTACCCGCCGTACGAGCGGAATGTCGAGATCGCCAAGCGAACCATACTGAGTGTCGAGTACGATGCGTCCCCTGTTCGGGCGCTCCAGTACGAGGCGAGCCCGGAGCAAGCGTGCGCTATCCCGATCGATCCAGAGCGACACGTCCCGAATCGGCCCCTCCGCCCGGTTCCGTGGAGCCATATCATATCGGAAGGCGGGTATACCATCCAGGAGCGTCGGCATCGGGACTCGTTGCTGCCGCAACCCCGTCGTCAGCACCGGAGGAAGGAAAAGCAGGTCGTTCAGCTCCTCCATGCGATCCTCGATGGACGGCCCGCGAGGCTGTTCGAATCGGCGTCGTCGGTCGGATGGCAGATCGCGTCCGTCCACACGCGCCGACAGTACCCGACGTTGCCATCCCCGTCGCCCCGGTTGACCTCGCAGCACGGCCGCGATCTGTACGTCCCGTTCTGCGAAAGCCCCCTCTACGGTGCGAACGGCCTCCTCCCGCATCTCGACCTCGCTCACATTGCGGTAAGCGTTTGTCTGGCTCCCGGCCCACTCTCGGAGCAAGGCCAGGGCGGCTCCGGTTGGTTGGGCGGGCGCCGCCGGGCTGGTAGCCCAGCAAAGTATACAGAAGCCGATCCAGGTGCGTATCATCAATCCGTCCGTTCCTCCTCGCCTGACGATCATGGTATGCCGGTGTGGGGCCGGGGATGTCACGAAACTGTGGCGGAAGTATTCAAATTTACTCCTCCGCCTCCCGGCCTGATGCAGCCGGAGTATATTTCCTGTGGCCGACGCTTTAACTATACTATAGATTGTCCAGATGGAAAGGGCACGCATCCTTCTCGTGGAAGACGACGCCGACCTGAGCGCCCTCGTGGCCGGTCGCCTCGAATCGGAAGGGTACATCGTGGAGACGACGGGAGACGGCTTGCAGGCCCTCGAACGGGTGCAGGGATTTCAGCCTGACCTCGTCTTGCTCGATGTCATGTTGCCGGGCCTGGATGGCCTCGAAGTATGCCGCCGGTTGCGCGCCCACTTTCCACTACTCTACATTATGATGCTTACCGCACGCACCGCCGAGATGGATCGTGTGGTTGGCCTGGAGGTTGGGGCGGACGATTACATTACCAAACCGTTCAGCCTTCAGGAACTGGTGGCCCGTGTGCGAGCCGTGCTGCGCCGCCTGCGCCTGACCCTGGAACAAACGGAACAAAAACTCCCCGAAGAAGCGCCCATCCGGATCGACAGTCTGCTCATCGATCCGGTTCGCCGTGAGGTCCAACGCGACGAACATCCCGTTCATCTCACCACGCGCGAATTCGACCTGCTGCTGTATCTGGCGCGCCACCCGGACCGCCCCTTTACCCGGATGCAGCTTCTGGATGCGGTCTGGAATATCCGGTACGAAGGGTACGACCGCACAGTCGATTCGCACGTACAACGTTTACGCGCGAAAATCGAACCGGACCCCAATGCGCCGCGCTTCATTCGTACCGTGTGGGGGATAGGATATAAATTAGCCTCGGAACGAATCGGGTGAACACACCACCGATCCATGCTCGATTCTCTCCCGGGCAATCGGCTTCCTCGGGAAGGTGGCGCCGCTCGGTATTCTGGAAGCTGGCCGGGGTGCTCGTCGGAGTGCAACTGGCAACAGGCTTTATTGCCGTGGCGTTGAGTGCATGGCTGGCCTATGACCGTAGCCTGGACCTGGCCGCAAACAGCTTGCGCCTCCGCCTCGACGTTCTCGCTGAAGAAATCGAGCAACGCACGTCCCTTTCCAATGATGGGCCTGTAACACTGTCACGCCCTCTACGTCTCGATTTGTCCTCGCGCTTTCCCGATCCGGTCGTGCTTCTCGATGCGCGCGCCCGGCCGGTAGCAACCTTTTTTCCTTCGGAGAGGACGCCGGGACATACGGACGTAGATGCCGGCCGGACGCCCGCTATTCCTGAAAATGCCCTGGCCTTGCTCGAAACCGGTGATATCACCATTCATCCCGGTCGATCGGAGAAGGAGGGTGGTTGGGCGCTGGTTCCACTCTACGACCAGGACGGGTTTCCGGCCGGGGGCGTGCTGGTCCGGCCTTTACGCAATTCCCTCGCTCGCGAGCTTGCCGGAACCCGGCAGGCTTACATCCGGGCCGTGTTCCTGGTAGCCGGCCTGGCCGTGCTTACTGCCGTTTTGCTGGGCGGATTGTTTACGCTTGGCCTGGTGCGCCCGCTGCGGCGCATCACAGCGGAGGTGGAGCGTATCGGTCGGGGCGACTACGCAGCACGCGTCCCCGAGGATCGCAAGGATGAGCTGGGTCGGCTGGCTGCCGCGGTAAACGGCATGGCCCGGAAGGTGGCGGAAAGCATAAAAGAACTCCGGGCCACGGATATACAGCGACGCGAGCTGATCGCTAACGTGGGCCACGATCTGCGGACGCCTCTCGCTTCGATGCTGGGCTACATCGAGGAAGCAGAGCGGCTTTTGCATAATGGCGCCGCCGGCGTTTCCCCTGCCCTGTTGCATTCGGCCGCTCGACAGGGCGCCTATCTGAAGCAGCTACTCGGAGACCTGTTCGAGCTAAGCCTGATCGATAGCCCCTCGCCGCAGCTTCGCCTCGAGCCGGTATTGCCTGCCGAACTCCTGCGTGATATAGCAGCCAGGCACAGGGACCCGATGGAAGCGGCGCACATTCGTTTCGAGGTCGAAATCGGGGCCGGACTTCCTCTCCTGCAAGCAGACGGGGTTCGCCTGATGCGCCTTTTCGATAACCTGCTGCACAATGCTCTCCAGCATACGCCCGCCGGAGGGGTAGTTCGTCTGACAACCGAAATCGGCAACGAACTTCTCATGGTGCGCGTAGAGGATACCGGCGCCGGGATGGATGCCGAAACCCTGGCCCACCTGTTCGACCGATACTATCGCGGAACAGACGCCCGAACTCGAACGCCCGAAGGAACGGGGTTAGGTCTGGCCATCAGCCGGGCCGTGGCCCGTGCTCACGGTGGTGACATCGTAGCGGAAAGCTCGCCCGGCCAGGGGAGTCGGTTTACCGTGACCCTGCCGACAGGCGAGAATACGCCATTATCTTCGCCGGAAGCCCCGGATGCGTTCATCCGGGGCTAGATTAAGCGCCCCCGCAAACCCTGGCCCGGTGTTGCCGCATTAGCGGCTCGGGAAGGGCATCGTTGGGAGCCGTTACTGTACTTCGATCTTGCGCGGCTTGCTCTCTTCGGCTTTCGGAATGCGTACCGACAGAACGCCATCGGAAAAAGACGCTCCTATCTTGTCGGCCGCGACTCGCTTCGGCAGCGCGAACGAGCGGTAAAACCGTCCCTGTTGGCGCTCGCACCGGATGTACTGCCGGTTGTCCTCGGCGGAAGTCTCCTTGCGCTCGCCGCGAACGCTCAGGATGCCCTCGTGGTAGTTGATTTCGATCTGATCGCGGGTGATGCCCGGCAGATCCAGTTCGATCAGGTAGGCGTCCTCCGACTCTGCCAGATCGACGCGAGGCGTCCAGACGGCCGACTCGGCTTCTTCCGTTTCTGCCGGGCGGCCCGGAAAGTATCCATCGAACACCCGGTCGATTTCGCGCTGTAAACGATGCAGGTCGCTTGCGGGGGAAAAACGAATGACACTGGCCATGATAAACCTCTTGTTGTTTTGCCTGTAGGATCAGGTAATGGTTTAGGCCTGAGCGTTCAACCCATGTGCCAACCCGAAACATCGAGACAGAAAGGCATACCCTCCGTCCCTTGCACCCTCACTCTGGCATGACAGGCTGCCTGCCCTCCTGACGCAATTTTCACAGTTGGGCCTATGACTGTCTTACTAGGCAGCCTGCGGCGTCAGATTGGCACATGGTCGGACGATCACAAGGATGAATTTTCTGCAATCAGGGGATTCATTGGCCTGTTTAAGCGTCTAGAAGAGGGCCGGAATGTACCTGTTCAAGGCGTAAATCGAAGTAAGAAACAGCATAGGGGGCTGTCATTACGGCGCTTGATGACGAGCCGTCAACGGATAGGGCTACGGTTTTTGCGGGTGCTCGATGCGACCGGGATCGAGAGCCTGGAACAAGATGGTAGAAAGGAATTGTAAATCTACTCAAACCGCAGGGAGTGTGTGCCGAGGAGTTCCTGAACTTCCTTATTGAAAGAACCGGACCTGCACCGTACTTTCGACCCTTATGAGCCTGGATCGGAAAGCGAGCTCCAGCGGAATCGAACGTTCGGGCACAGTTTCCCACGAACTGCACATCATCATTTACAAATGGGCATCATGAAGCGTATACCTCAATTACTGGCTCTTCTTGTACTTGGGCTCATGCTCGGGGGCGCCGGCTGCTCCAGCGATCCCAACGTAGAGGGAGCAAAACTTGATCTACGGAACAAGGACTACGACAAGGCGCTGCAAAACGTCGAGACGGCCCTTTCGAAAAATCCGGACAATGCGGAAGCCCTCGATCTCAAAGGCCGCATTCTTCAGGAGCAGGCCAACGCTACGACTGATCCGGCGGAACACGCCCGGTTCATCGACGAAATGCTTGCGGCTTACAACCGCGCAGCGGAGTTGAATCCCGAGTTGAAGGAGGAAATCGACCAGCGGTTGCGGTTGGCTTATTATAACGAGTTTCAGCGGGGTATTCAGGCATTCAACAAAGGCCGCGAAGAGGCCTCCGAGTACAATAACGCCGCTGCCTACTTCGAAGCGGCTTCCCGGATCCAGCCCGATTCGAGCGGAGCCTACACCAATGCCGCCTTCGCGCTAATCAATGCCGGAAGGTCTCAGGACGCCATCGTACCGTTCGAAAAGGCCATCCAGGCAGGCGAGCAGCAGCCCGACAGTTATATCTATCTGGCTGATCTTTACATCGCAGGCAACCGCGCTCCGGAAGCCGTTACGCTGCTCGAAACGGCTCGGCAGAGGTTCGAATCCAACCCGCAGATTCTTGATCAACTGCTCAACGCCTATGTAAAGGCGGGCCAGATGGACCGCGCGTTAAACGTATTCGGCGAGGCCGTTCGTAACGAGCCGAACAACAAGCTCTACCGCTACAACTACGGATCGTTGTTGCTGAACGCCGAACGGTATGATGAGGCCATCGAAAATCTCCGTGCGGCCACTCAGGTCGATCCGGACTATGCCGATGCGTGGTACAATCTCGGCGCATCCTACATCAACAAGGCCGTAGATGTCAATGAAGACATAAACGCCCTCGATGACTCCCTGCGGGCCAACCGGGCTTCCCTGAGCGATGCCCAGGCCAGGAATATCGAAACGAAGATGGAGCAGCTATCGAGCGACCGAAAAGGGCTGTTCAGCCAGGCTATCGATCCGCTGGAAAGCGCCCGCCGCCTGCGCCAGACAGCCGGCGAGGACCAGACGCAGATTTGTCAGGCGCTCTTTACCGCCTACGTCCAGACCGGGCAGCAGGATAAGGCACAGAGCGTTTCGCAGTGCGCCGGGTACTAAATACGACACCTGACCAGGCAGCCCGCCCCCGTCATGACGAAAGAGGCCGGGCGTGAAGGCGCCTCGACCTGGTTGCCGGCTTACCGCAGCCTCTACGAGCCCGGACTTCCCGATGAGGTCCGGGCTCTTCCTTTCGTTTGGCATATACCGCCCTGCGACATACAAAGCGTAATCAATCCGCATACTCAACGTGAAAGAATCGAGATATCACCGTTTCGGCACCCTGGCCGTCCATGCCGGGCAGGAGCCGGACCCCGCTTACGGGGCCGTCATGACACCGATTTATCAGTCGTCTACATTTGTTCAGGAAGCCCCTGCGGTGCATAAAGGGTATGAATATGCCCGGGTATCCAATCCGACTCGAACGGCGCTGGAAGGCAACCTGGCCGCGCTCGAAAACGCCCGTTTCGCCGTCAGCTTTGCTTCGGGTGTGGCCGGCATCGACGCGATCCTGAAAAACCTCCGGCCGGGAGACCATGTGGTGGCCATTAACGACTTGTATGGTGGTACATACCGACTCTTCAGGCAGGTATTTGAGCCGTTTGGACTGACCTTCTCGTTTGTGGACATGACGGATCTGGAGGCCGTGGAGCAGGCCTTCACCGACCGATCGAGGCTGATGTGGATCGAGACGCCCACGAATCCGCTTCTGCGTATCGTCGATATCGAAAAACTGGCCGAAATAGCTCATACCCACAATGCAGAGGTGGCCGTAGACAACACGTTTGCCTCCCCCTACCTTCAGCAGCCTCTCGCGCTCGGCGCCGACCTGGTTCTTCACTCTACTACCAAGTACCTCGGCGGTCATTCCGACGTCATCGGCGGCGTGGTTTGCACCAGCAGCGAGCATTGGGCAGAACGATTGCGCTTCCAGATCAAATGCACAGGGGCGGCCCCGGGACCTATGGACTGCTTCCTGACCCTCCGCGGCGTAAAGACGTTGCATCTGCGCATGGAAAGACACTGCGAAAATGCCCGCCGGGTTGCCGGTTTTCTGGCGGCCCATTCACGGGTCGGACAAGTCCATTACCCGGGACTCGAATCCCACCCCGGCCACGAGATCGCACGAAAACAGATGCGCGATTTCGGCGGCATGATCTCGTTCTCGCTCGCGGACGACAGTGAAGAAAAGGCCCTTCGCGTGCTTACCGGCACGAGCGTTTTTCAACTCGCGGAAAGTCTCGGCGGCGTCGAAAGCCTGATCGAGCATCCGGCTTCCATGACCCACGCCTCCATCCCAGCGGATGTTCGGCGCTCGGCGGGCCTGGATGATTCCCTCATCCGACTTTCAGTCGGCGTGGAGGATGCCGACGATCTGATCGAGGATCTGGACCGCGCCCTCGCTCTGGTGTGAGGGTCGCGGACGAACCGCTTCATCGCGCTTCACACATCAGCCCGGGGCCGGGAGCAGTTACGATAAGCGAATGGCGGGTCAGTATGCCAGCACCGATCTGGCTGCTTGCAGTATGTCGCTATCCTGTGGAAGGACGGCGCGTTCGAGAGGATCTGCAAAAGGTATAGGGGTGAAGGCTCCGGCAACCCGCCGAATCGGAGCGTCGAGGTGCTCGAATGCTCCGGCGGCAATACCTGCAACGATTTCCGCTCCAAACCCCGCAAATTCGTGATCCTCATGGACGACCATCACCCGGTTCGTTTTGCGCACCGAGGCCAGAATCGTCTCCATGTCCAGCGGAATGATCGTTCTGATGTCGATGATTTCGACAGATACCCCCTCCTTCTCGAGCGCCCGAAGGGCGGTCATGGATTTGTAGACCATCATCCCGTAGGTAACGATGGTCAGGTCTGCGCCCTCGCTTACGAGGCGTGCCTTCCCAAAGGGCAGCAGGTACTCGGCATCGGGTTCGGGGGATCTGGCCTGCGCCATCCGGTACAGCGCTTTATGCTCCAGGAACAGTACGGGATCGCCCAGCCGGACCGCTGTTTTGAGCAGGCCCTTGGCATCGGCGGCATTCGAGGGGAGAGCGATCTTGAACCCCGGCATGTGCCCGAAAATGGCCTCGATGTTCTGGGAGTGGCAAAGCCCGCCGTGGATGTACCCCCCGACCGGCACACGAATGACCATCGGGCAACTCCATTCACCGTTGGATCGGTACCGGAACGATGCCACCTGATTGCGCAGGGGCTGCATGCCCGGCCAGATGTAGTCGCCGAACTGGATCTCGACTACCGGCTTGAAGCCGGCCGCCGCCAGACCCACTGCCGTTCCGATGATGGAGTTTTCGGCCAGCGGCGAGTTGAAGCATCGATGCTCGCCGAATCGATCCGTCAGGTTTCGGGTAACGGTAAAGACCCCGCCCTTTCCTTTGGCTACATCCTCTCCATACACGATCACACGGTCGTCGCGCTCCATTTCTTCGTGTAGGGCATGGTTGAGCGCGTCCACCATCACGACCGGCGAACCGTTCGGCCTGGTAGCCTCATAGTGAAGCCCCGGATCGTCCTCCCGGTAAACATGAAGCAACGCGGTAGAGGGGTCCGGATCGGTCTGTTTCTCCGCCCAGGCGGTCACCTCATCGACCTCGCGGGCTACATCACGGCGCAAGGCTCCGGCAGAGGTTTCGTCCAGTATGCCCCCTTCGATGAGTTGCATTTCCATCCGGGCCAGCGGATCGACTTTACGGTCGCTTTCCAGCTCCTCCGGGGTGCGGTACTTGGCATGGTTGTCCGAAGAAGAGTGAGGAAGGAGCCGAACCACATCGGCTACGATGCAAACCGGCCCCTTTCCCGCCCGGATATGCTCGATGGCGGCCGATACAACGGAATAGGTGGTAAAGAAATCCGTCCCGTCGATGTGGGCGCGGGCCAGCCCTTCATACCCTCGCGTGAGCTTGTAAGGCGTTCCCCCGGCGGTTTGCTCCGAAACCGGTACCGAGATGGCGTATTTGTTATCCTGCACCAGAAACAGCATCGGGGCCTTCACTCGGGCGGCCCAGTTCAGTGCTTCGTGAAAAGCTCCCTGGGAGGTGGCTCCTTCTCCGCTGGAACAGTACACGTAGGCGTCGGTCCCGAGGCGCTGCACAGCGAGGCCGGCTCCGAGCGCCGGTAAGAACTGCGCGCCCACCGACGATGAGATGGGAAGCAGATTGAAGGCCCGGCTGCTGAAGTGTTCGGCCATCTGGCGGCCGCCCGAATTGGGATCGTCCGCTTTGGCCAGATGGTGCAGCATTACATCCCGCGCCGTGCCGCCGATGGAAAGGTACATGCACAGGTCGCGATAGTAAAAACTGAACCAGTCATGCCCCGGTCGGGAGAGAAATCCTGTGGCCGCCTGTACGGCCTCGTGTCCGGCGCACCCGATGTGGAAGTATCCCTTGCCTTGCTTGAGCAGGGTGAGCATCTTCTCATCCAACCGCCGGGAAAGCAGCATCGTCCGGAAAATGCGGAGTAACACCTCGGGGTCGAAATCCGCCACGCGGGCCGGAGCGACCTCAAAATCCGACTCGAAACCCACCATGGGAGCCAGGTCGTACTCTGCCGTATCACCGTCGCTCTCCAGTGGCTCGGAAAAGGACGTGACGGGAAGAACCTCACGTGCTGCGCGGGTATTTTCTGCCGGTTCGGCTTTTGCCATAATCCTGATCTGGTCTTGTTCCTCCTGGAAAACGAACGAAACCTGCCGCGAGTAATATACGGGTTGACAGGGAAGAACACTGCCGCGGAGAAGTGGATGATTTGGCGACAATGCTGGATGCCCGGGTTCGGTCGGACCGCTCAGGCAAACTCTTCGCTTTCCACCGGCTCTTCCGCATAAGGCAGTTCGAACCAGAATCGGGTGCCGCGCCCCACCGTGCTCTCGACGTGTACGGTTTCACCGTGAGCATGCAGGATCTGTTTGACGATGCTAAGGCCCAACCCGGTGCCGCCGCTTTTCCGGGACCGATCGGGATCGACCCGGTAGAAACGCTCGAACACGCGCTCCAGGTGCTCCTCCGGGATGCCCCTCCCCGTATCGATGATCTCGATCCGAACTTTATCCAGCCTGCGACGGAAGCGGCATCGTACGGTCCCTTCGTCCGTGTAGGCGATGGCATTATCGATCAGATTGACCAGCACTTGCCGAAGCCGGTTTCGGTCTGCCGTGACGAATATGGGTGAGTTATCCGTTTCCAACCGGAGGCCTTTTTCTTCGGCTTTGGGCCGAAGCATATCGGCGATTTCGTCGAGCAATTCCATCAGGTCGAACTGCCTCGTCTGGATCAGGTCCTCCCGGTATTCCAGTCGGGCAATCTCGATCAGGTCGTTGAACAGATTGTTCAACCGTTGCAGGTTGGAGAGCCCTTTCTCGGCATACCGCCTGCGCTGGTCCTCCTTCAGATTGGCCGTGCTCAGGGCCTCTAGGTAACCGCCCACTGCAAATATCGGGTTGCGTACCTCATGCGATACATTGCCGATGAATTCGTTTTGCAGCTGCGTCAGGCGCTCCAGTTCCTTGATTTTTTCCCTGAGGCTGCCGGCCATCTGGTTGAGCCTGCGGGCAAGGTCCTGAAATTCGGAGGCACGGGAGTGAACCCGAATGCGTTCCTCGAAATGGCCTTCACTGATCCGGCGGGCGCTGTTGCGAACGGCGTCGAGGGGTTTCACTACGTTTCGGGCCGAAATCCATGCGCCGAGCAGCGAGAGAAACAGCACGAACCCCATCCCTGCCAGCAGCGCCAGTTCGACGCGCTGGATGAGAGTATGAACCTGCCGCACCGACTGGTTCACCAGCACGGTCAGTCGGGGGCTGGCGCGTTCGAGAATCAGGTAATGCCGGTGGGCATCGCCCGGCATAATCATGGATTCGCTAAAACGCGTAACCCGAATCCCCTCGCTGACGGCGTCCCACCGATAGGGCCTTTCCAGAAGAGGAGCGACCCGGGCCGACTCTTCTCCATAAGCCCGATCTCCCGTAACCACATATGCATCGAACGGAGCGAGACGGTTTATATTCGTCACGATCTCGCCTCGCTCCCCCTCGGTTCGGGCGCTATCGAAAAGCGTGACCGTCAATTGCGCTCGCTCCAGCAACGACCGGTGGACGAGGGTTTGAGCCCCCTTTCGGGCAATCAAGATCACGGCCATCCCCATTACGAGCAGGGCCATACCCACGAATAAGGCAAACGTCAGCATCATCCACGTCTGCGTGGATGCTCTTCGAGGGAACAGTCCGCCCCACCGCTTCATCATCCGACGAACGATTGTCGACCGCCTGGCCCGGGCTGGAGCGTCCGCCACGTTTTCAGACCTCGCTGGAGGCATCCTCGACGAACCGGTAGCCTACCCCTCGTACCGTCTGGATATGCTGGGCATACGCGCCGAGCTTCTCGCGGAGATTCTTGATGTGGGCATCAACCGTGCGTTCGGTTACCATCATGGCGTCCTTCCAGATGGTCTCCAGGAGTTGCTGCCGGGTAAAGGCTTTCCGGGGGTGCCGGACGAGATACCTGAGCAATTCGAACTCCGTCAGCGTAAGGCCCAGATCCTTGCCGTCGAGGGCGGCGCGGTACTCCTCCTCATAAATGGCCAGGTTTTCCACCTGAATCATCCGGCTCTCATCTACACCGGCTCGCCTGAGCACAGCCCGTACGTGCGCTACGAGCACCTGCGGAGAAACGGGTTTCGTCAGATAATCGTCGGCCCCGATCATCAAGCCCCGCACCTGATCTGCTTCTTCGATCTTCGCGCTGAGGAATATGATCGGGATCGTCTCGGTCTCTACCCGGGAACGCAGGCGCTGGCATACTTCGTATCCGTCCAGGCCGGGGAGCATGATATCCAGCACGATGAGGTCTATCTCGGAATTTGCTTTCTGAAGCGCCTCCTCCCCATCATAGGCCTTCAACACAGTATACCCCTCTTCCTGAAGAAAATGGCTGACGACTTCTACGACATCTTCTTCGTCGTCTACGACGAGAATGTTGGTATTCGTTTTAGGAGCGTTCATTCCTCTGAATGGCTTGGTTTCGAGTTTGTGTACGTTACGTAAAAGGAGCTTGAACCCATTTATGTGAAGATAATGTTTCTTCCGGGATCGGGATTCTTTCGATTTATTGCTTCCGGCCCTTCCAGGCCTTCTTCCGGCGCCACCCGGGTGACCCTGGCCGACACGCCGCAGCATATCTCGTACGGAATCGTCTGTGCTTGGCCGGCAACCTCCATTACGGACGGACCACCTTGCCCAAACAGCACAACGTCATCACCCACCTGCACTCCGCCCCCCGACGAGCCCAGGTCTACCATGATCATATCCATGCAAACCTTCCCTACGACCGGATACAGCCTGTCCCGAATGCCGACGTGCGCTACGTTCGACAGAATCCTGGGGTACCCGTCGGCATAGCCTACTCCGACGGTGGCTATTCTGGTGGGGTGCGACGCCTTCCACGTACGTCCGTACGATACGGTAATGCCCGCTTCCACATCCTTAATCATGGCAACCCGCGATACGAAGCGCATGACCGGCTCCAGCCGAACGGGGGGGTCCGGCTCCGGCCAATCGGTTGCTCCATACAGCGCCAGGCCCGGGCGCACGAGCGCCCGCTCGAACGATTCGTAACTTTCAGGAATGCGCAGAAGGGCGGCGCTGTTCGCCGTATGGATCGTTTCGAAAGCATCGCCGTATTCCCGAACCACTCCGGCGAACCGTTCGAGTTGCTGGTAGGCAAATGTACGGTCCTCGGCGTCTGCTGTGGCAAAATGCGTCCATAGCCCGGTTCGGAAGATACCCGCCCCCTGATTTAGCGCCTTCATGATCCGGCCAACCTCCCCGGGCTGCACCCCCAGCCGGCCCATGCCGGTATCCACCTTGAGGTGGATTCGGAGATTGAGGCCCGCGGTCGCCACGGCTTCCGCCACTTCGGCTGAAGGCACGGTTACGTCCAGGTCGTAATGGACGTACGCCGGTAGGTGTTCGGGTAGGGGAGAGGCAAAAACGAGCACGCGTCCCTCGAATCCCGCGTTTCTCAGCTCGGCGCCCTCGGCCACATTCGCCACGGCCAGCCACCTTACTCCCTCCCCGGCCAGAACACGCGCCACCGATGGCATCCCGTGCCCGTAGGCATTTGCCTTGACCACACCCATCACGTCCGCTCGGCCGACTCGCTGACGAATCGCCCGTACGTTCTCTCTCAGACAGCTCAGGTTGATCTCTGCCCGCGAGAAGGAGTGCCGCACGTCGGGAATGGTTTCCGTAAAGATTTCCGTCTTGGCCGCCGGACCGAGCGACCCTGTATGCTTAAAATCTTCACAATATAACCATCCTGCGCTGCCAACAGAAACGGCATCCGAAAAAAGGCGAAACGAAGTGGTATTCTTATCTGCCTTATTACCGATGAGCGCTTTTTCGATGGACCGGTCTATTCCTCATTTCGAGTCGCCGTTTCCCACAACCGATCCATGCCGCCCCCGGTCAGGGAGGGAGGAGCCGATTCGGGACCGGCGCCCCACGAAGGATTGGGGACCGGCCCGAGCGTAAGCTCCAATCGGCCGCCTCTAAGCAGGTCGAAATGGCTGATCCAGGGTTGGTCGTACACTTTTCCATTCAAACGAGCCCGCTGGATGTACCTGTTTTGGGCAGAGGCCCCCTTTCCCTCGATGGTAAAGGTCCGGCCGTTCTGTAAATGGAAGGTCACCCGCTCGAACGTAGGACTGCTGAGTACGTAATACGGCGCTCCCGGCGCCACGGGATATAGCCCGACGGCGGCAAAAACATACCACGCCGACATTTGTCCCGCATCGTCGTTGCCGCTCAGGCCGCCCGGGCCCGCTCCGTATTCCTCCTCCATGATCTGCCGAACCCGCTGCTGGGTCTTCCAGGGCGCTCCTGCAAACGAGTACAGAAAGGCAATCTGGTGGCTCGGTTCGTTGCCGTGCCAGTACAGACCCTGCTCGAACAGGGTGTCGAGGCGCTCGACGAAAGCATTCCGCCCCCCGAGTCTGTCGATCAGTCCCTGGACGTCGTGGGGTACGAACCAGGTATAATGCCAGGGCGTGCCTTCCGTGATGTAGGTTTGCCTTTCCCGTGGATCGAACGGTTCGGCCCAGCGCCCGTCGGCATGTCGGCCCCGGACGAACCCGGTGGTGGTATCGAGGACGTGGCGATAGTTGGCGGCGCGGTCGAGGAGTTGCCGGTGCATTTCCTGCTCTCCCAGTTTGCGGGCAAATTGGGAAAGTGCAAAATCATCGAAAGCATATTCGAGCGTTCGGGATACCTGCTCGTTCTTGTGGAAGGCGTCAGTCACCGAGTCCTCTAACGGGATGTAACCGTAGCGCAGGTACGAATCCAGCGCCCGCCGTCCCTTGCCGTCGATATACTCGTCTCGCTCCGCCACACGGGTGGCATTCTGCACCATGGCGGCGTACGCCTTCTCGGCATCGAACCCCCCGATTCCCTTGAGGTACGCATCGGCTACGATGGCTGTAGTGTGGTCGCCGATCATCGCTGATGTATAGTTGTTCCAGCAGGGGAAAATCGGCATCCATCCGCCCTGCTCGGCTTTAGCTACCAGCGACCGGACCATATCCGATGTGCGTTCCGGCTCCAGCAACGTCAGGAGAGGGTGCAAGGCCCGGAAGGTGTCCCAGGCAGAGAAGTCGTCGTAGTAAGTAAACCCCTCATTTTTTTGCACGCCGTAGTTGCCTGCGAACCGTGGATAGGAGCCGTCCGCGTCGCTGAACGTGCGCGGCAACAGCATGGCGTGGTAGAGCGCCGTATAGAACGGCGTCCGACCATCCGGTGGCCCGCCTTCCACCCGGATGCGCCCCAGGGCCTCGTTCCAGGCCGCTTCCGTCGCCGTCCGCACGGCTTCGAAACGCTTGTTGGCCGCGTCGGCCTCCAGATTGGCTCGGGCCTGCTCGATGCTCGTGAACGAGGTGCCTACCGTGACCCCGGTTACAGAGTCGGCGCCGAGAGCGAGTTCTACCCATGCGGCGACCGGACCTCCTTCTCCCGATGCCTCGGCTATCCCGTCGGCAACCAGGGAATCCTTCCAGATGCCGAACGAGGAGAAGGGTTTGTCGAACCGCGCGACGAAATATCCGCTGAACCCGGCCGGTTGGCCCCAGCCCTGGTATATGCGATGCACCGGATTGTATCCGACGATCTCATTTCGTTCAGGCCGTATTTCCACGTACCCCTGCCCTTCGTCGCTGTTGGGCTGTAGCACGACGAAAGCCGGTTCATGCCGGGGAAAGGTGAATCGGAACATTCCCGTCCGCTCTGCCCCCGTCATTTCCGCCCGGATGCCGTACGAATCGAGCGTCACGGCATAGTAGGCCGGCGTGGTGATTTCGGTCGTATGCGAGAACCGTGACGCCCTCGCTGCCGGCGAAACGTGCAGGGCGCCGCTCATCGGCATGAGCGTTACGCTCCCATAGTCCTGCGTGCACGAACCGCTCATCCAGTGGCTGCCCCGAAAGCCCTGGATATGGTCGTCGTCGTAATAGTACGGCGAGAGGCACTTTTGCTCCGAATCCCGGGTCTGGGGCGTCCAGCTCGTAAGGGCAAACGGCGTGCCTACCGCCGGGAACGTCTGTCCTTTCGGCTCATTGGCGAATTCGCTGTGCCGGCGGGCGCTCAGGGTCGTGCCCGGCGCCGTGCCGATCAGCGGATTGACATACCGGACCAGGTCCTCTTCTCCGGGATGGCAGGAGGACGCAACCAGCCCCGTCGCCACCGCCGCCAGAAGCTTGAGGGTGCGGAGCATAATCAGCCTGCTGTTTAACGGTCAGGATTAAACTGGAAGTAT
>CBDUBS010000045.1:0-22944 GCA_965365445.1 uncultured bacterium
CCCGTGTCTCAGTGCCAGTGTGGCTGATCATCCTCTCAGACCAGCTACGGATCACAGGCTTGGTGGGCCGTTGCCCCGCCAACTACCTAATCCGCCGCAGGCCCATCCCCGAGCATCCAAACTTTCATCCCGGAGCGATGCCGCTCCAAGACCATATGCGGTATTAGCTCCGGTTTCCCGGAGTTATTCCCCACTCGAGGGCAGGTTGCCTACGTGTTACGCACCCGTGCGCCACTCCCCGGCCGAAACCGGAGCGTACGACTTGCATGTGTTAAGCCCGCCGCCAGCGTTCGTCCTGAGCCAGGATCAAACTCTCCATGGTAAATACTCTCCATGGCTACCGCTCCGGCCCCCCGTGAAAACCACGCCCCAAAGGACATGCCCCCACCAAGGGCCACGCGGCCGATCCCAAACCCCCTGGATCCCCCGACCCGAGCGCCCCAAGAGCGCCCAACCGAAGAACCCGAATCAACCAGGACTCGCTATGCTTCTTGTCAACCAATCGGTCAAAGAACATACCCCCCGAAAGCACCCGCTCCCCTATCAGGAACGCTCCCCCCGGGAAGCACCCGCCCCATCCCCTACCGGGTCATACCCCGCAGGCGATTTTTGGGCAGGACAGGCAAACTACACCGCCACACCGAAAAAACAAAATGAAGAATCCGTGCGACGATACCCCCCTCGCACCCACATACAGCCCGAGCGCAAAAGGACCCCTACTACCCCACGACCACCACCAGGTTCCTCATCCTACACCCTTCATAAAGGGTTCATGATATAATTGCGCTCACTGGCATGGGCACCC
Source organism: uncultured bacterium (assembly GCA_965365445.1). GTDB lineage: Bacteria > Bacteroidota > Rhodothermia > Rhodothermales > DASSAV01 > CBDUBS01. The sequence goes on from CBDUBS010000045.1 coordinate 806, forward strand.
TGCGGAAGGATCTGACTACTTCCCTGCCCGCCCGTTGCTTTCATCGTACGACATATCAGGGAGATTCCGGTCCCTGCCGCTCATCAATAGTTATGCTTTCGTGTTCCAGGGCGGCAGTTCGCCATCTATCGTACATGACCCCCGAGACGAAGCCCCACGCCTGGGTATGATCGAGCAGATGCTCTTCTCCCTCGATGATGAGGCAGACACATTCCCCTCGGATTTGATAATTTTCAATGACCCGGTGACGCCTGGCCAGGTCCAGAAAATCGGTGAGAGAGTACCCTTTCAGTGCGTCCATAATGGCTTTCCGGGCGAGTGGGCTGGACGGGCTTCAAGCGTTTATGGTAAGAACAAATATAACCTCCATGGTAGAAAAACACACTTTCATACTTCCATCTCTTGGGCGGGCATTTTTCACGTCCTATGTAATCTGCGCACACCGGACGAGGAATTCAAGGACTACAAACAGGGAATTAGACCCCAACGTATTATTTTTGGGGTTGTAGCCGTTACGTTCGTAATGCGGCCTCTATAGATCCCGTACCCCATGAAGGCTTTGCTCCCGCTCCTTGCCATGCTGGCGTTGCTTTCGGCTTGCCGATCCGAAAGCGAGGCCCCCTCCGGGCGCTCCGACGGGATCTACCTGAATATGGATCCATCGGTGGAGTTCGTAGGGAAGGAAACGTGCCGGTCGTGCCACATGGACCGCTACGATACGTACATCCTGTCGGAGATGGGGCGTTCTTTCAAACCGGCCCGTTTATCCAACAGTGCAGCCCGGTTCGAAGGAATCAAGCCGGTTTATGATGCTACAAAAGACCTGTACTATCTGCCTTTTGCGAAAGGGGACGAATTATTCGTGACGGAGTACCGGCTTGCAAATCGGGATACGGTATACAAGCGCACCGAAAAAATCGACTACATCGTAGGCTCGGGACACCACACCAATTCTCACATGCGGGAGGAGAATGGATATGTATATCAGATCCCGGTAACCTGGTACGTTCAGGAGGGTCGCTGGGACCTCCCGCCAGGTTTCCACAACGGAAACAACGCCCGCTTCGACCGGGCGATCCAACTGGAGTGCATGACGTGTCACAATGCGCGGCCGACGTTCGTTCAAGGATCAGAGAATCGTTTCAGCATGATTCCACACGGGATCGACTGCGAGAGTTGCCACGGCCCCGGGGAACTGCATACGAGAGAGATGCTGGCGGGAAATACGGTCGATACGTCGAAGGCGATAGATTATACGATTGTAAACCCGAGACACCTGCCGCTCGAAAGGCAGTTCGATGTGTGCCAGCGGTGCCACATGCAAGGCGCCGCCGTGACTGCCGAAGGCAAGACGTTTCTCGACTTCAGACCGGGAGCCGATCTGTCGGAATACCTCAACGTGTACTGGCCCCGAAGCGCCGATAGCGTCCGGTCGTTCATCATGGCGTCGCATCCCGACCGGTTGCGCATGAGCGCGTGCTTCCGAGAGACCTGGAAAGAGTCGTCCGACCTGGAGCCGATGACGTGCATAACCTGCCACAACCCGCATGTGAGTGTTAAATCAATGGGCGAGGACGGATACAATCAGACCTGCCGATCCTGCCACCAGCCGGAGAAAAGCGTGGTATGTACGGAAGAAATGAGCGTTCGGTCTCGGAACGGGGACAACTGTTTTGCTTGCCACATGCCTATGTCAGGATCGGCCGATATCCCGCACGTAAAAATAACCGACCATTACATCCGGACGCCGGATCGGCTCGATCAAGTGGAGGTGGAAGCACAGAAAAAGTTCTTCGGCCTGGCCAGTCTGGTAAAGAAGCGGCCGAACGACAGGGAAATCGCAGACGGATACCTTACCTACTTTGAGCAGTTTGAAGGCAGGCCTTATTTCCTGGATTCGGCGGACACCTTCATCACGCGTGCATTGCGAAGCAACGAGCCGGCCGACATGACTTCCACGCTGGTGCGGCTCCGGTTTTTGCAGGGAAGGTATCAGGATGTGGCGGCGCTGTCAGGAAATCTTGAAAAAGGAGGTCGGGATGCCTGGACAGTCTACCGGATCGGAGAATCCTATTTGAAGCTCGGCAACACTTCCGAGGCGATCCGGTATCTGGAGGCTGCCGTTAACGCAGCGCCCCAGCACCTCCGATTCCTGAGCCGCCTGGCTAACGCCTATGCCTCGGCGCGGCGAACGGCTGATGCCGAAGGAGTGCTAAACTCGATCATTCAGCTGGATCCTACGTTCTCATCGGCCTACAACGACCGGGGGTTCGTACGCATACTACAGGGTAACCTTGAGACGGCGGAAAATGATTTCAAAGCCGCCCTGCGACTCGATCCCGACGCAACGCAAGCGTTGGCAAACCTGGCCTCGCTGTATTTGAACACCAACCGTCCCGATGAGGCAAGGCGGTATGCCCGAAGGCTAATCGCCCTGGACCCGCAAAACCAGGAGTACCGGAAGCTTCTGGACTACTTGCAGTAGACGCAACTCCCGCCCGCCGGGTATACGCTACGGCAGGCCGTTATGCGGCTATGTTCCTTTCAGCCGGCGTGCGAGAACTAGCTATGGGGCTTCCCGTGCAACCGTTCTGTCGAATACGGTAGCATTCAGCGGCGACAGCGACGGAGTTGCTCCTGTACTTCATGCAGTTGAGCGCGAAGTCCATGAAGGTGGCGAATCTCCTTCTTTATCAGCCCCTCCGGGATTCTTGGATTCTGGAGCAAACGCTCGACGTAGCTGTTCTGATGCTCGACGGCGGATTCCCAGCGTCGAACCTGTGCGGCCAGACGCTCCTTGTCCGAAGGCGAAGGAGTGGAATCCATAACGGCTTTGATGGGTGATACCCGACGACCAGAGGAAGATACCTACCGACGGATACAAAGTGGAAGAAGCGATCCATGAGCCGTTTACTCTTCACCGTTCTGATAGTAGGAGGTGCTGACCCTTCCGGAGGATGCCGAGGACAGAGCAGCCAGTTTTTCCCTGAAATACAGGCTGGATTCGCTGTCAATCATGTCCTCGCGCGTGGCCCAGGTGGTTATGAGCAGCGCTTTATTACTATCGGGGTCCCGTAAAAGGACGGCTTGCCTGAATCCTTTCTGCTCCCTCGCCAGCGGCAGAATTAAGGTGTCGAATACCTGCACCAGTTCATCCAGCCGCCCCGGTATTACGTCGATAGCAGTTACTCTCGCATGCATGGCTATACCTCCCGCCTATTCAGGTAGGATACGTTAAACCGCCAGGCGCGCCTCGGTATCCATACTTTCGATTTGATTGCTCAGACGACCGATCCGTTCCCTCATTTTATGGAGATGGCGCTGCCGGCTCGTCACGCTCATCAGTTTTTGCACGAATGACTCCAGCGGGACTCTGTCGTCCCGAAATGCGGCAAGCAATTGCGCACGCTCCTCTATGTAGCGCGCGTGCACATCGACATACTGGGCGGCAAGCAGGGCGATTTCTCTCGGCGACAAGGTTTCATCCCCTGGCAGGGCGGGGTCGGCCGCCCACCGTGATCGGGATGCTTCAGCCTGTGGTTCCGAAAGAGACATAGCGTTGGACCGAATGAGCAGTACACTGGAGAGACGGGAACGTCTCTCCATCGGTGGCTCCGATCAATAGGTGCAGAAACGGACTCAAATGTAGGACAGAAGTTTCACGCCCTGGTTGCAGTGGCCCGGGTATGGCCGTTGGTATCGAGATTGTATACGTTCCATACCTCCTCAACCACTTCGAGCAAACGATCGATATCTTCCCGGGTATGAGTGGCCATCATACTTATACGGAACCGCTGCTGGTTGGCCGGCACGGCCGGATACTCGATAGAGTTGATGAATATGCCGGCACGGTGAAAGTGATACGCCGCCTTTCGGATGTTTAACGTCTGCGGAACCGGAAGGGGGATGATGGCAGACTGCGGATTGACCCCAAATCCCAACCTGTGCAGCCCTCGGGTCAGGTAGTCGATGTTGTCCATCAGTTGCCGATGGATGCCGGGCTCCTTTTCCAGAAGTTCCAACGAAGCAATGACGGCAGCCAGAACGGCCGGCGCCAACGACGAGGAGAACATGTACGAGCGAGCAAAGAACCGTAAATAATCGGCTATCGGTTTCGTCGTGGAGACGAACCCCCCCACGACGCCAAATGCTTTGCTGAATGTGCCCATCGCAATATCGACGTCGTCTGCAACACCAAAATGCTCGGGTGTTCCACGGCCCATCCCGGTAACGCCGGTTCCGTGGGCGTCGTCGATCATGAGGATGGCGCCGTAACGTTTGCTCACGGGTACGATCCGGTCCAGAGGGGCCAGGCTTCCGTCCATGGAGTAGACGCCTTCGATGCCTACGAAGGTATCCCCCGTGGTCCGCGAGGAGAGCCCTTGAAGGATCGTCTCCAACTCCTCGACGTCGTTGTGCCCGAATTTGACGGCCGGGGCATCGGCCATCTTTATTCCATCATAAAAGGAAGCATGGCTATGTACGTCGTAAACCACCGTATCGTGTTTGCCGGCGAGGCAACTCACCAGGCCAACGTTCGCCCCGTAACCGCTCTGAAATACGAGAGTATCTTCCTTGCCCTTGAGCGCCGAAAGCCGCTCCTCGAGCTCGCTATGCAGAGTCGTATAGCCGTTGAGAAGCGGCGGGCCGCCGATACCCGATCCAAACTTATCCACCGCTTTTTTTACCTGCTCCCTGACATAGGGATGCGAGGTAAGGCCCAGATAATTGTTCGATCCGAACATGAGCATCGATCGGACCGTCCCGGTCCACGGATCGAAGTAATCCACAGCACGGTCGGCCATGGAAGTAGCCGTCCGGAGGTAAAGGCTCTCACCCTGCGTGCGGCGAGTCCCGATCCAGTGCGAAAAGAATTTTGTTCTTTCATCCAGGCTCATCTTGCGACCCTGTAACAGGATATCTCGCAAGCTGAAGTTCTCGCCTCCATTCGGCTCGTAGCGGCTGCTCATGGAGCACCTCCTAATGGCATTAAGGCATCGGACACCCCGTTTGGGGACGGAGGGCGCCGGGGTAATGCGAACGCATCGCACGCGTAACACAGTAAATCATACCGCCAACGCACCCTGCGATTTATACAAATTACAAGAATAGGGCAAGTGAATTATGGAAGATAACGATCTGTTGACGGCGTGGCAGAAGGCCAGCATGGACGGTAAGTGATAGAGGCGTCTTTCGGCATAGATGTTGGCCTACCGCCGTTATCCAACATGCTCACCCTCGAATTCACCTTCCTTAATACCCATGCAACGCCATACATCCTCCCCGGTCGCACCTGCCCTCAATCCCCTGAAAGTGAGCACACAGCTCCGGCTGAAACTCATGGAGGTCGCGGAAGGAGATTTAACTACCGCCCAGATGCTGCAAAGTATGTTATGGCAAGCCTACTCCGAGGCCGATTGCCCCTTCGGACCGGAGGAAGACGGGATGTTCCTGTGGTGGGCATACGAGCAGCAGGGAATGCGGCAGTGAACGGCGACGGGGAATCATTTTCCTCCAGAGGAAAAGTCATCCTGCGGGGTGCGCACTCAGCGTACTCTGGTACAGAGGTAAGCGCACGATAAACGTCGTTCCCGCTCCTTTTTTCGACGCTACCTTTATGTCTCCTCCCATTGCCGCGACAAGGCGCCGGGTAATAGCCAGGCCAAGTCCGCTACCCTGGTGAGAGCGGTCGAGACCCCAGGATTCCTGACGAAACTCTTCGTACAGATGGGGAAGAAACGCATCGGAAATCCCGACCCCGGTATCCGTAACGGCAATGGTTACGGCTGCCCCGTCCGTCGCCACCTTCACGACTACGCCCCCCTCATCCGTGAATTTCACGGCGTTTCCAATCAGGTTGTTCATCACCTGGCGCAGATACAACCTGTCGCATAAGATTTCAGCGGACTCAGCCCTGTGCTCCAACTTCAGGTAAAGCCCGCGCTCGTGGGCGACCGGAGTGAACAGACGGATGACGTCCTCCACTTCCTGCACTACTCCGACGACTTCCTGGCGCGATTCCGCCTGACCACTATCGAGACGGGCCAGATCGAGAACGGAATTGAGCGTTGCCATGAGTCGATGCCCGTTTTGCTCGATGAGCGTGGCGAATTCCTGGTGCTCCCCCGTTACTTCTTTGGCCAGCACAGACGCAAAGCCCAGTATGCCGGTAAGCGGAGTACGGATCTCGTGGGAGATATTGGCCACGAAGGAGCTCTTCATACGGGCCAGTTCCTCTGCCTGCTCTTTGGCCTGTATGAGCTTGTTCTGGTAGTCCCTGCGTTCGGTAATGTCACGAAAGTAAACCGATAGTCCGCCAGAGAATGGGTACGCGTGGATTTCCAGCCAGCGATTCAGCGGCGAGTAGAGCAGTTCGATTTCGGTTGAAACCCCGGACCGGGCCGCATGAAGCATTTCTCTGAGGATATCTTTTTCGATATGCGGAACGAAAACCCGCCAGGCATTCCTGCCGAGAATGTCGGCGCGTTTGCGGTCGAGCAATCGCTCCGCCCGGTGGTTGATATAGGAAAAACGTCCATATTGATCGATGGCAAAAAAACCGTCCGTAATACTTTCCAGGATGCTCGCTACCCGCCGGTTCGACTCCTGCAAGGCTTTGTGGGCGTTTTTCAGGTTCATGTTGGCGGTACGAAGCGACCCGATGGTCTGGCCTTCGTAAAGCCATCCCAGAAAACCCGTAAAAAGCGCCACTGTGGAAGCCGACATGAAGTAAAACAGCCAGACTTCCTGCTCGGTCGAGTAGTCCGGAAACGAATAACCTGTGATCTCCAGCAGAAAAAACAGAGCGGTTATGACCGTCACGATTCCCGCAAACACGAACCCGTAAACGGGACCCACAAGGAAGGCGGCTAGCCAGGGTATGATCAGGTTCCATAACAACGTCGGGTCGGCCAGTCCGTTATCGTTGAACGCCTGATAGCTGATTATGGCCAGGGTTTCGAGACAGAGTAGCAACCCCACCAGGACGATCGACCCGGAAATGCGCAGCAGGATCGGGTTGAACAGGGCCAGTATCACCCCCAGCAACATGACAATGTAGCTGGAGTGCGGGTACCGTTGAAGACCTGCCATCAACAGGCCGAAGTAAAGGCAAATAACGAGCAGGGCCAGGCTCGAAGCAACCAGCAACCGCCCCCGACGCTGAAGGTCCGGATCGATGAAGTGCCGTGGCACGAACACGTCAACCAGCGCCAGCAAAGAAGGCACGAGGCGGCTTTTCATCCTTACCAGAGTCATGAGGTAAAGCGACGCTCTTGTCGGCCTGAGCCGCAAAAAAAGAGTGTTGTGAGGGGATGAGCCATCTATATCGAGCTACTGAAAACCTGATGACCCGACGGGCGGCGTTCCTCATCTCTCCTGCCGGGCGCAAAGGCAGAAGGCCGGCTGCCGGACGGTAGAACGTCGCCGCCTGGCTTAAATGTATGCTACTCGTAACAAAAGTACACCCACCCGGCATACAAAACCATTCGGCACAGGTGAGGAGGCGCGGTAAATGAAAGGCGATACAGACGATCAAACCCCCGAACCGGGGCCAAAGCGGAGAGCAGCCAGAATCAGGCAGAATTAACCAAGCGTTACGAATCAGTTGTATCCTTTACAGCTCGAAACAAAACCTGAGCGCTATGTTTCTAATAATATGAGGATGTGTACAATTTCAACCAGTGGAGGGCCTTCTACCAATGGAATCGGCAACCGGATCGTCCTCGTGAGGAGGTTAACGAATGCGATATACGCGCCGGTCGTGGCAGGAATAGATAACCATGTACCTCTCACGAACGGGCTATCCGTTGCACCCAGTAATGATAACCGCACGATACAGGTTCATGAACACCGAGCCGATACTTATTCGGTGCATGGCCGGACCGCATACATAGTTTCGATCACCCAGTTGGAGATAATATGAGTGACCCTGTTGCTTCTAATTCCTACGATCACGCCCGGCCTCTTTTGCCGGCGGCTCCCGAAAGGGCGGGGAAGAAAGGCGCCCTGTCGGATTCCGTACAGTGGAAGTACGTCATCTTTTTCTTCTTGCTCGTTTCCGTTGCGGCGCTCAGTGGAGGAATGGATTTGCTCGCCCGGGGGTTCCTGGAGCGTTTCGGCGCCGGCGCCGTCGATGCTGAGGAAGAGGTAGCCGCCGGTGTGGTTACCGAAGCAGAAGCGGTTACGGCGCTGGCTTTCAAGGACCTGGATCTGCACCCGGACTTGCTCTTCCGTCCCTACCTGGGCGGGGAGGTGATCGGCAATGGAGAGGCTTCATCTGCCAACCTCATTCAACAGTTTCGGGACTTCCTCTCCGTATACGAACAGCGGCAGGGAGCAGATGACAACTTCACGATCCGGGTGCTCGATGACCGATCCGGTGAAACGCTGGAACTGGCCGAACTGAATGCGGAGCGGGCGAAGTACGCGAAGTCCGGACAGGCCAACTGGGACCAGATCGACCGCTTGCGCCGCAACGAAACCAACCGCCTCCTCGGCAAATGGGCGGGCCGGGGCATTCCCAAACAGGCCATTTCGGTGCGGTGGGGAAGGGCCGATCAGGTCAGGGAAGCACGATTGTCTGAGCAGCCGTTTATCGAGTACGAAGTACGGCTGGCTCGCTACCTCGGGCTGAGTCTTCTGGCTACGGAAATCGGAACCGTAGAGACGTTCAATCAGGACCGGCTCGTTTCGACGGTAGGAGCTCGCTCCCGCTATCAGATGATGCCCTACCTGCTCAGCTCGAACGGCATCGTGCATTACGATTTACGAAGCGCTAACGGGCGTAAAGTGCCTGTGCTGGAGGAATGGCATCCCTTGCTCAGCATGGAACCGGCATTCACCACCCTGAAAGGCTACGTAAATTCGGTAGGCCACGAGCTACCCGGAATATCGGCATACCATACTGGCCCGGGCAACATCTATAGCCTGTATCGGCAGTACCTCGTTGCCCACGCGGACCTCATCGCACGGGGAGCGACGGTAATGGATGCCTATATGTGGGCACTGACGGAAGGGTTCGACCGGGTTTCGAGCAACAGCAGCTTCAAGCAATACTCGAGAGGGTATGTCGCGACAGCATACGGCTCACTCAAGGCAATGGAAGACGAGCCGCTGGACCCCTCCCAGACCATGCTGACGGAACGCGTCCGACTGAAGCCGGGACAGCAGATCGCTCTGAGTATGCTTCTTAGCGAGATGGAGAAAGAAAAGACTCGCCTCAGGGGCCTGAAGGAAGGCGAAACGCTCTATGAGGCCTTTCGTCGTATGAATCCCCACATCGACCTGGAGCCGTCGTCACAGGGCGTGCCCGCCTCGTCGGATGTCCTGCTGGTGTCGGAGACAGGCGGTACGCCGGTGCGGTTTTTTCTTCCGCTCGGCAGCAGCGAATTATCTTCGATGGCCGATTGGATCGATGGAACCGCAACGTTTCGGTACGATGAAAAAACGTATATGAACCCGGCAGTTAGCGGAGAAAAAACGGAGCTGGACCGCGCTTACGAACAGTTTGTGGCAGAGACAGCCGGTTTTGGTTTTACCCCCGCCAACCGCCAGCGACTCAATCAACTCAAAGCACAGTTTGAAGCGCTGGCCGAAGCCAACCCGACCCATTACCGACAGAAGCAGCTCGAGATCATCAGGGCGCATGCCGGCTTATGGAATACGACCTCCTGGGATAATCTGGCCTCGGCTACCGCAGCGGTCGAGGGACTGACAAAGGCGGCTCCCCGTCCGATTGCAGCAGGTCCCGGCTCCACCTTACAGCGATAGACGCAGCCGGATCATAACAACTTCACCGTAAAGCGGCCGGAGCCCCCGGCCGCTTTACTCATATGAAGGGATTGTTACGAGAACGAGACTTCATCCCGAGAAAGCAACAAGTGAAGAATCCCATTCGTTGGGCTAAGTAAATTCTCATGGTAATCATGCACTCATTCCGTTATCCCTATGGAAACAGGCCATCGTATACCGCCTACCTTGCTGCATGACTTGGCATACCTGTATCTCGAACTTGCCCACGGAGCGGACCATTCACTCGACGCTTCCGAACGTTGGGCCATCGAAGCCAAATTGCGGGAATGGCAGCCTAACCAGAACCCTAAGCTCATCGAGCATGTAATCCGGGAGGCCGTACTCACCTACATGGATTCCCCGGGCCGAGAAATGCTATATCATATTATAGAAGAGTTGGGCGAAGCGCTTCCGGATGCATTACGTGTGCAGGTGCTCTGGGACCTCTCCGATATCGCGGCGGCGGATGGAAAGGTGCTGGCAACCGAAGAAGGGTTCATTCAACGCATTGCTCGGGAATGGGGAATCGGAGCGCTTGAAGGCAAACCTTCCTGAATCCGTCAAGGAAGGTTTGCGAGGTTTCGAGAAACCGGGTATCAACACGATATACCTGGGCCGCTTACCCGCCCCGTCATTCCTTCCCTGATTCATTACACCTGTACGTCATTCTGCATACATGCGGGATCTGTTCATGGCTTCATCCAATTCTTTCAAGATCCCGGCTCGGACCTATCTCGCTCAGCGGGAGCCTGACCCGCCCAGCGGGGGGCGGGATGATGTATTAAACGGTAGGCCGGAATGAATCATAAGGGTACAGGGCGACCGGAGTATCGCTCCCTACTTCCCTCTTGGCGGGTTTACTCCCTGCCCGAAGCCGGCGTCATTTCCCTTGTACGCGACGGACGTTCGGTTCGTTAGAGCCGTTTGATCTCTATATTGCGGAATTCGACCCTATGACCGTGGCCAAGGAAAGCGATATGGCCTGTTTCATTGAAAAGTCCCGGATGTTCTTTCCCGTCGGGGGTGCCGGCGGCGGCAGCCTCTGCAATATCCGCATCGACTACCGTTTTTCCGTTAACGCGGACGATGATGTGGTTGCCTCGCGCAATGATTTCCTGACGGTTCCACTCCCCGGCCGGCTTTAGAGAACCGGGGATCGCCGGAACCACGCCGTAAATGGATCCGTGGTACTGCCACGGCTTGAGATTGGCCCATGATGGAGCGTAATCATCGAGTATCTGTACTTCCATTCCGTAATAGGCGGCATCCTTCCCCTTTTCGGCGCGCAGACCGATACCGTTGTTGCCTCCCGGCTCCAGTTTGATCTCCAGCCGAAGATGAAAGTCGCTGAACCGGCTTTCGGTATAGAGATTGCCCCCACCTTCCTTGAGACATACCAGGTTGCCGTCTTCCACGGTATATCCCGCTACATCACCGCTCCATCCGGAAAGGTCCTCGTCGTTGAACAGCGAGGTGAATTCCGAACCGGAAGGACCTTCAAGCACCCGGCATCCCCCGCCAAACAGGATCAACGTCAGCGATAATGTGACGATTGTACGGAAACTCAGGGGTGCCGCCATGATTCCACACGTTTGAAAAGGAGCGAGTCAGTTTAGGAAAACTTACGACGGAGAAAGCCGAAAATGAAAGAACTCTCATCGGGAGAGGGTAAGAAGGATGCGTGGACTCAAGCCCCTGACCCGGCCCGGTCGACGGAACCCGGCGGACCTGAACAATCATCCCGGTTTGCACCTTCGCGCACAGGAGGCGCCGAAACACGGGAGGTCCGCCTCGAACGGTTGAGTCGCCTCAGTTATCTGCTGGATAATTCGATACGCATCCCCTTGATCGGCTATCGGATAGGATATGACGCCATCATCGGACTCGTGCCGGGGTTTGGCGACGCCGTCGGCCTCGCTTTGTCGGCTTACATCGTACTGAGTGCATCCAGACTGGGGTTACCCCGATCCACCTTGATTCGGATGGCAGGTAATGTGGGTCTGGAAGCGCTCATCGGGGCGATACCTGTGCTCGGGGATGTATTCGACGCTACATTCAAAGCCAATGCCCGGAATATCCGGCTCGTGCAGGAACAGGCAGGTTTGCCCCTCCGATCGGCGGCGGGGGAAAACAAGCGTCATTTTCGGCTGCTGGTCGTTATTGCCGTAGCGCTGGTTGTAGTGGCAATCGTACTGATCATAGCAACCGTAGGCGGTCTGATTCAGCTTTTGTCTGCCTGACCGATCCTGGAGAGTTCCGTCTTTGCCTTGAACGTAGTACTTGAAAAACAGGATAATTTGCGGGAATTAGCCGAAAGCTTATCGACAAAAACATTCGGGGTTTTAGAATGCTTCCGCAAGCAAATCTGCCCTTCGCCGCTTCCGTACCAAAAGGCGCGGCGCCCCATGCATCAAGCGTATACGGAAGAAGTACGTGAGTATCGATCCTCCTGAAAAATCCCGGATATCCCTTGGCGGAGTTCCACCAAACGACGTACACGGGAACGTCCCGCCGTGGGAAACCTATGCAGAGGCCGTCGGAATGCTGACGCGGGGCCAGTATAAACTGACCCTGCCGGCGGCCGGGGGACAGGAAGGCGTATTTGCGGAAGCCTTATTAAAGCACGCCCGCACCCTGGAACGGCGAAACAGAGAAATCGAACTTCTCGCTGAAGTGACGGCCAACATCAACTCCGGGTTGATGCTGGACGACGTACTCGACCGACTGTTCGACAGCTTCAGAGAAATCATCCCCTATGACCGCATCGGGTTTTCCTTACTGGAGTCCAATGGTGCGGTGGTGCGTTCTTATTGGGTCAAAACAGACTATGGCGCCATATATCTGGGGGCCAACTACGCGGTGCCGGTAGCGGAAACCAGCCTCTACACGATGATCCAGACAGGTGAACCGCGCATCATGAACGATTTGCCGCTTCACCTGGAAAGGAAACCCGGCTCGGAAACCACCCGAATGCTCGTTCAAGAGGGCATCCAATCCTCCCTCACCTGCCCCCTCATCGCGGAGGGAACTCCGGTAGGTTTTATCTTTTTCTCGAGCCGCGAAAAGAACAAATACCTCGACGCCCACGTCGGGCTGTTTCAGCAGATAGCGGGCGAACTGGCGATGATCGTTGAAAAAAGCCGGTTCATTTCGCAGATCCACGAGCAAAAAACCCGGATCGAGCAGCAAAACGAAGAACTGAAACGACTGGATACACTAAAGAACACCTTTCTGGGTACGGCGGCGCACGACCTTCGCAGTCCGTTGGCTACGATCCAGATGGTTGCGGGGTTATTGCGCGAAGAATGGGCCTCGCTCTCGGATGAGATGCGTCAGGAGTTTCTGAAGGATATCGGAGAGCAGGCAGCCCGCAGCAAGCAACTGCTGGATGATTTGTTGAATATATCGCAGATCGAATCGGGGCACCTGGCTCTGCATCCCGAACCGGTAGACCTGGAGGAGTTTTTCTTTGATATAGTAAACCGCCATGCCATGCTGGCGGCGCCCAAAGGCACCCACGTAACGCTGGAACAGGTGGCGAAAGGGATAATCGAGGTGGATTTGCAGCGATTGCGCCAGGTGTTGGACAACCTGGTATCGAATGCAGTAAAGTTCTCCCCTCCCGGCAGCAGCGTGCGGGTCGCCTCGCTCATAGAGAAGGGCGCGCTTTGCGTTACGATTTCCGATGAGGGGCCGGGTATCAAACCCGAGGAGCGAGGCAAACTGTTCAAGGACTTCGTACGGCTTTCTGCCGAACCAACCGGAGGCGAGACAAGCACGGGTCTGGGGCTGGCCATCGCTCGCCGAATCGTGGAAGCTCACGACGGGGTGATTGGTGTAGATTCGGAGCCCGGAGGAGGGGCGACATTCTGGTTTCGCCTCCCTATCCGGTAAACTAGCCCGCCGCAGTAGAGCGCGTGACAAACGCGAAAACCTTATCGGAATATCCCGCAGGAGCGGGCGGAATACCGGCGGCCTCCCTGATTACACACCCTGGATCATGACGTCGCCATACGTTATGGTATTGCCGACCCCATCGATGACGTACAGGCGGCGAAGGCCCAGACGCCGCAGTTTCGCCAGAGTAAAACGGAAAATGTATGATCCGGAACGGGGAATACTCGGGATACTGTCGAGAAGCTGGAATGTGGAGGTATTGTCGAACCCGCCCAGCACCAGACCGCTCCGAAGGCCGGTTGAACCGGTGACCGTCAGACGAACGGTTACCGAATCGGTCTGCGTGGCCGGATTGGGGTACGCCGGAAAAAACGACAGTCGGCAGTGCACGTCGGGGGTTTCGCGCCAGTCATCCCGGTCTTCACCGGTGAGAACGCCGGCTCGGGTAGCGGGCGTGAAGTTGGCCGGAGGTGACTCGGCTTCGCGTTGAAACTGCGTCCGCGGCCATTGACCAGGCACATAGGTAATTTCCGAGGACTGGTTGTTACCCCGAATGACCAGGTTTACGGTGTCGGTGCGCTGAGACAGGATGTCGAAAAAGATGTCGGAACTCGATTCGACAGATTGAACCCGAATAGAACCCCTGGATTCAGACCATTCGCCACAAAACGGCGTACGACCGGAAGTGTAGGAAAGAAACGTCCGGTCCGCATTGAAAAGATGCGTAGCACCGGCAATCGTAGCGCCCGGATTGGAACTCGATTCGACCAGCCACGGCTTTCCGATCAGTTCGTCCACCACGATGGGTGCACCGGGTTCGATGAAATCAGCCCGACAGCCGAACAGGAATGAAAGGATCAGGGCCGGAGCGAGCCGGCGCATTCGAGGAAAAAAAAGAAAGTGTGCAAAACGGGGCATGTCAATTGTGCTCCCTGGGCATAGAGAGAATGGCCCGCTCGATGACTTCGGTAGAAACACCGTCGCCGGAGGAACTGCCTCCCGGCGCCACCGTGACCCTGAGGGCCTTGAGCCCTTTGATGCCCTGCAAATCCTCTATTTCCACTTCCTCGATGCCGGGTTCGAGATAGGCTGCCGTCTGCAGGAACCGTACATAATCCTCGTATTCCCAGGCTTCACGGGCCTGAGAGTATACGATAGCGATTCTCCCCGGCTGGGTGAGGCGTTCGCTTGTGCCCTTGACCTGCGCTTTATCGAGGCGGCGCTTCGTGATCTCGTATCGGATGTCGTGCGTCCCGTCTACATCGAAACGGGTTTCGGATAGCTGAAACCGTATGGTTATGGGTGTGCTATGGGCAAGAATGAGTCCGGTGGTTTCGAGAGGAACCGGCAGCGTTTCCTTGAGGGCCGAAGTACGCTGGGAAATTCCACACATCACCATGAGCTGCCAGAGACGCAGGTTTCGGATATAAAGGGGGTTAAAGACGCCGTTTTCCATGATGGAAGCGCCGGCGTAAATGCTGAAATCGACACCGTCCGTCTGATGCTGCTCGAAATAGTGAGGGCACATCGCCTGCGCCCGTTGCTCCTCCTCTTCAAGGTAAGAAAAGATGGAACCGTTGATGATGGCGATGCTTTCCTCGAAGGCCCTGGACTGGCGGTAAAGGCGCCCCTGCCGGGGGTCGAGGTTCTCGCGGTATCGGGCTATACGTTCTTTAACGGCGCCGCTGAACGTACTGAGGTGGTCCAGAAGCGGCTCGATGTTGCGTGCGACAAAGTCTTTAATGGCGGCCTCCTCATCGGAGGAAAGCCCATCGAGCAGCATTTGCCGGTAACGTGACGCACGAACTTTCAGGTAGTCGAGGATGGGAAGTGGTTTGGCTTCGGCCGCAAGACTCAGCACCTCCTCGACTTCGGTAAGGTGCTCCGTCAGATCGTGGCCGACCGCCTCGTTGCGATGGTTGGAGGAGCTTCGTATGTCGGCCACGGCGTAAAGCGGATACACGTCGTCAAACACGATCGGCTCGATCTCCGGCCGGAGGCCCCGATCCTGCCGCCGGATATAGTTCAGGGCGGCCTTCCGGAAGCGCCATTCAACGGATGGATGGATGGCCGTGTAGGAGCCCAGGATGACCGACTGGATTCGATGATTTAGATCTTCCCGGCTACGGTTGACGGCGGCGGCGCAGAGAGGAATGACCTCTTCGAGGCGCTCGACATCGCAAGAAGAGAGATCGCCGGGCCGGGTAGACCAGAGATAAAGAACACCGATAGGCTCGGCCTGCCAGAACAGCGGCGCCACGAGCGCCGAACGAACCCCTGCCTGAAGCAACTCGTCTTCATAGGCGGTTCGGTCGGTAAGCCGTTCAAGGTCCTCAACTACGTGCACCTTTTTTTCAAAAAGGCTTCGGCCTACGAACGTCTCATGGAGCCGGACCGGATCCTGGTGACCAATCCGGATGAACGGATCGAGGGCAATCCGGTAGATGGCGCCCAACAGGCGCAACTGCTCGCCCTCGTAGGCGGCAAGGCCGAATCGCAGCTCCGGTTTTTGCAGGTAGTTCCGAAGACGCTGGTCAAGGATGGGCATGACTTCGGGCGACAGGCCCCGCTCCGCTCCAATGAGGTCGGTTTTGAAAAGGGACAGGATGTGCTGGTCCGTAACGTCGATGAGGCGTACCCACTCGAAGCCGGAGAGGGTGACGGCATCGGGGACGAGGCTTTCTATCCAATCGACGGCCGCACCGGCCGACGTTTGCAGATCGATCCGCTCGCTCTCATGGAGAGCATCGGGTTGGTTGAGGATGACGTCTATGTTCGAATGATCGAAGCAAGCCCTGTAATAGCGAGTCAGCCCGGCGCCCGGATCCTGTTGTGCCACGAGAGCGGAATCCGTGAAAGGGAAATCGATTCCAAAAGCCTCCCGGAGGATATGGAACCGGAGCGACGCCGCGCGGCAACCCTCTATCTGAAGGCCGATATGGTGGTCCAGCCGCCCTTCCTCGACGCCGAACCGCTGCACGAACGGCTCGGTTGCGTACACAACCTGGTTGCTTGCAGGAACGAGTACGGCTTCCAGATCGCGGTTCCGATGCAGCGGAGAGATAACCGGCGTCAGAAGGCGCTCGACGAGTGCGCGGTGACCCGCAAGCGATTGCATGTCCGTGATCGGCCCATCGAGCCACGCGAGTATACCATCGCCGTCGGAAACGGATAACCACCCGGCAAGCTGTCGTGTATCAACCGCTTGCCTCCAGTAGCGCAGCAGAGGAGCAAAACTGAGGGTAGCCTCGAACGGCAATGACCTGGCGAGCGACTGAGATTTCTCACCCTCCCCCCTTTCTATGGAACGCTGGTAATTTTTAATTCTTTCGTCCGCCAGACTGCTCATGATATCCTATCCGGATTGTTGATCAGGCTCATCGGTCAGGCCGGCGTCGGCCCCGCTTGAACCCGATCAACTCCCGCGCCGGGTTACGAATCTTAAGGATGTAATTACAGGCACGTAACAGGCGGTTAGAAAAAGAACCCGAAGGAGACGTCCAGTATGCTGTCTTCCTGCGATACACCCACCGTCCCGGTTATGACGAACTGATAGAAAGGAGTGACCCAGACACCTCCCCCGACGCCCTGATGCCACTTACCGGATTCTTCGCCATCGGCCCAGACCCTTCCATTATCGAAAAATCCCAGAAGACCGGCCTCGCCCCGCGTCAGATACGCGTTGAAGTCGAGCAGCTTGGCTCTGAGTTCCAGATTGGTAAAAGCCATACTCCGGCCGGAGAACCGGGTTCGTCCAAAACCGCGCAGATTCTCGCTACCGCCCAGGGTATTCGCCTGAAAGAAAGCGAAGCTCCCGAAATTTCGAGCGGCCCCGACCCGGACAGCCAGTGTCAACGGAGACGGCACGAAATACGTATAGAAGTAACTGGCCTCTGAATACAGGCGGACGTACCCTGCGCTGGTATTTCGGACACCGACGTTTATATCCGCACGGTTGAGCCAGCGCGCCCCGGAACGGGTCACGGTGAGCGTGTCGCGGCCGTCGATATCGAGGGCGGAGTGCAGGCCCATGAAATAGGTATCGACGAAGTCTGCATCGGTATAGGCCGTAGGTATATCCTCATTTCGCCTATCAACCGAGGTAAACGAAAAGCGAGGGCCTAGACTGAATGTCGTGAAAGGCAGCGTCCGACGCTGCAGGACCGGCTCGACGACTACCTGCCCGATTTGCGCCTGATACTGATGCCTGTTGATCTCATCGGTTTCATTTCCCAGACCGTAAAAGAAGCGGTAGTTTCGTTCGGCCGTCAGATCGGCCTTAAGCCGCCCGGCCCAACCTCGCCACAACTCGGGTATGATCCCCCTGTACGAGGCATTCAAGCCCCTGGCATACGTGGAGTACGACAGGGCGGCCTCATGCGAAACCGCGTAGGGGCGCTCGCGGAATCCGAACAGCACCGTCCGGAATCCGCCCCCGAAGGTATAGCCCATGTCGGAATTACGAGAAAACCGAATAACAGGCCCTAACAGGTCTTTCTCCAGACGCAACATCTGATACAGGTTGTTATCCGGTTCGTCGGACAGGCGGACCTGTGTCTCGGAGCCGGCTTCCACCACGTTGCCCTGTGCGGAATCGTAGAATACGGTTCTGTCGCGGGGGCCGGACACATGGGATTCATCGACAAAGGTATCCTCCCCTTCCCCACCGATGGCGCGCACGAGAAGCCCCCGCCCCGCCGAGCCCCTTATGATAAACTGGTCGTTACCGCCAAGGCCATACAGACGGATTTCATCGGTTTCAGCGTGCCGAAACGTCCGCCTAAACAGTTCTCGATCGATGTCACCTTCCTTTTGCGTTTTGTATACGATGACCTCCGTCTCCCGGTCGTTGAGGCGGGTTACTTCGAATCGTTCATGTTTATCGCTGCCGACGATGTCTACCTCATCGGCCAACATCCGATAATATCGCCGGGCAGCCTCGGGTAACCGATCCCGGCGTGCTTTCAGGATTTCCGCAAATTCCTCGGCGCTGCTCTGGTAGATGGGTTCGGGCCATAGCGTCAGCGCGCTATCTATAACCTCATCGGTAATCCCCTGCCGGATGCTGTCGGCAATCTCCATCCAGTCCGTTTCGGTAAGACTGGCGGTGAACCGTTTATCCAGGGGAGAGCCGTTATAGTTGAGCCCGTAGAGGTCATTATATTCATCGCTGAAATTGGTAAAACGCCGAAACTCCGGAACGCCGCTAAGGCGGGCGAGGCGGGCAAGGAGACCGTTGAATCGGAAAAAAGCGAAGTCACGGTCGCGCGGAATGGGTCGGTACAGCTTACCCGGCGTGCGGTCGAACTCGGCCCAACGCCACTGATCCACATGTCGATCCCAATCGCCGATATACATATCGAAGAGGCGAGCCCGGGCGAAGGCGCGCTCATCGACACGTTCGTCATTATCCTGCTCGATTTCTTCGAGCAGCTTCGTGGTGCCGATCACATTTTCGGCGAAGCCGAAACGGCTTTCATCGGACTGGTCCTCGTCGGGACGGCTCTCAAACAAGGCGAGCGTACCGCCGAATTCGTCCTTGTATGGGCCTAGCCGGGGGTCCGGCGGCACATAAACGAGCTGCGGAGAGGTATGGTATATGCCCGCCGCTTCAGCAAGGGGCGGCAATACGAATGCCGCATACGGATGCATGGCCGAAACCTGGTCCCGAACGACGTCCTGCGCAATGGTCAATTGCAGGTAGTCAGGAACGGTCTGGGTCGGGTCCTTATCGATGCTGCGTAATACATACTGGTCGCCGTCGGCGCCCAGAAGGCGCAGGGATTTGGTTTGTAACCCACCGCCAAGTTGAAGTGGTGTAAGTCCTCCGGCCGTCTTATCCAGATCGATTACGGGTACGGGCACGGGCGTGCTCCAGGCATTACGATACCGAGACCCAAGAAACGTCTCGCGAAGGCCGCCCAGGCGATAGTGAGGCCCGGCAGCAAAGGTTACGGTATCCTGCGCTACGAATACGTATGGGACGCCGGCAACAGGCGGCCTTGGCCTTTCCGTGTCCGCTGAGGCACTTTCGGCAGCGACCGTCGTACCCGAATCCGGCTCCGAAGGCTCCTGTATCGCCGATGCATCGCTGTCGGTGGAAGCCAGATAGTCGCTGGTGGAAACTGATTCAGGGAGCGGCCGCGTCGCTTCCCGGATACGGGTCCGGTAAGCAACCCGTCCTTCGGGGTCGTCTGCATCGAGGACGTAGTACGTCAACCAGGCTGACCCATCCTGATAGTAATGCAAGGCGGCAAAGCCTTTTTCTTCGACTGCGAAAGCGGCGCCGTATCCCTGGGCTACGTAACTCTGCTTGCTGCCGGAGCCGCTCACGATGTAGTGTTGCTCCCTCTCCCGGAAGTACTGAAGGTTGTGATCGTGCCCGGCGGCATAGATGAGGCCCGGGTGGCGGCTGAACACGGCCAGCAGATTCTGCCTCAGGCGTCGGTATTTGAGACTGGAAAAATCCTGCGGTGTGCCAAGGTAGCGGCGGGTGAAAGGCGCCGCCATCCGTACATTTGGAAACCGGCCCCCATGTTCTCCATTTGAGAAAACGGGGTGGTGGCCCACCACGATGATCTGTTTTCCGGCGTGGCGGTTGAGGGCATTATTCAGCTCGAGGATGAACTCGGCTTCCTGTTCGAGCTGGTACTGGCCGGTGTCGCCGAAAGGCTTCACGTCCTCGAACCACCACTGCGTATCGAGGGCGATGAGTACCAGCGAATCGGTCAGGGGCGCTTCAACCGGACCGGGGTACCCGTTGTCCGGAAGGAATGCATTGCCTTTATCGAGGGCCGCCTCGACAAAATCCTCCTGGCGGCGCACCTTGGCGCGGTTTCCTCCCAGCCCCGCACCGCCCCAGTCGTGGTTGCCGGGTATGAATACGACCTTCCCTCTGTACTCCTTCACGGCGTCGATCTGCGCTGTCAGGCGGCGGCGGGCTTCTTCGTAATCCGGATCGGTAACGGGAGGCAGTCCGCTCGGGTAAATGTTGTCCCCGAGAAACACGACCGTCCCGGCCTCGGAGGCGCTGTCGAGATGCCGTTTCAGCATTTCGAGGGCCGGAGGCATATCATTATCGGTCAGGTAGCCCGCATCGCCGACGAGAAAAACGGTATACTCCAGCAGCGAGTCGGGAGGAGCCTCGCTGTCATTCCCGAAGAGTTCCGGTATGATGAATCGGCCGGTGCTCGTACAGCCGGCAACGAGAGCAGCCAGGATAAGTAATGTGGCGAATCCCATGCCGCCCAGGGGAAACGGCGGGCCGGGTGCGTATCGGGTACTGTTGTTCGGCATATTACAGAGTGCAACTACCCCGCAACCGGCATCGGTCAGGCTGGCGGCGTCCCGGGTGATACTGAAAGCGAATCACCGGAAGCGCCCGTAAAGGCGAACCGAAGCAACGTTGCAGGTCCATTATTTCCTTCGTTCGAGATCAACAGATCACCATTCGGAAGGAAAACCATCCCTTCCGGCTGGAGAAAGTAGTCCGGAGGGAGGGTAACGATGGATTCGAGCATCCCGTTCGGCGATAACAGAGCCATAGCCTTGGAAACCGAAGAAATCACAAATATGCGACCATTCACCGGGTGTATAGCTATGGCTCCGGGCTTGAAACCCGCCGGATGGGGCGGTTCTTGCACGAGCGCGATCAGTTTTTCCTCTACCGTACGCGGCTGGAAAGCCAGTATCGTGGAATCGAGCTGCTGTTCGCGAATGAAAAAAACCGGACGGGTTTCAACCGATCCTCCCGAAACCGGATAAGCGTAAAAGGCGCGGGCGTCCGGCCCGGTTTCTCGCGTTCCCTCTTTACAGGAGATCAGAAGGCGATCGTTGGCGGAATCGAAAGCCAGCCCTTCCGCGTCGCACCCTCCGGCGAGAGGAAGTTCTATTTCCTGCACTTGAGGAGATTCCTCCAACCAGTTCGCGATGCGGAAAAGCATACCGTCGCTCCGGAGTACGAAAAGCACATCGCCAACCGCCGTCAGGTCTTCGTAATCGCCTCGTTTGGCTACACTTATCTCGCGGAGGATCTTTCCCGTATCAGGATCAAGTATAAAAACGATACCCAGCTCGTCCTGTATGGCGGCCAGATGAAGGCTGTCGGCAAGCGTCAGGCCGGATATTTCGGTAAGTTTTTCAGGAAGCTCGATGACCTTTACGGGCCGGTTGAAGTCGTAACCCCCGATCGAGGCAGCCGTCCGTACCGGCTCGGCAACCTCCGACGACGGGCCGGCCAGACGGTCGATCAGCGCGCCGAGCGGCGCAAAGGCGCCCTCGCGCCTGCCGGCACGCATGACGTCCAGCGCGACGATGTTGCTCGTGCCTTCCCAGATCGAGCCGAGATGGCTGTCGCGCAGCAGCCGCGCATCCGGGAACTCCTCGATATAGCCGCAGCCGCCCCGCACCTCCATGGCATCGCCCGTGACCCGCCGGGCGTCCCGGCAGGC
>CBDUBS010000046.1:0-22720 GCA_965365445.1 uncultured bacterium
CAGGCGGTTGAGGTAAGGGTTTATGCGGTACTGCCGCCGGAATACCAGGCCTGGATGCACGAGCAGCACTGGCCGCTTCCCCCTCGAATTACGAGCACGGACGTACAACGGTCCGAACGCTCGCCGGTCTTCTCCGATGCCATCCGGGTGCGCTACCCCGGCGCGGGCGCCCATTTTCAACTCGATCCCGTATTGCGCCCGGAGTATCAACGCATTCGCCTGGATGCCGTAACCTCGGCTAAACTCGACCGGCTTACCTGGTGGGTCGATGGAAAGCCCCTGGCCGGAGGAAGAGAGCCGGTCTACTGGAGTCTGGCGGAGGGGGTTCATTCCATAGAGGCCCGTGCCGTGGATGAGGCCGGCCGCACGCTACGCAGCCGCCCTTCCGTAATCAGGGTATCTGCCTATCGTAGATGATGTTTCGGCCTCATTATTCGGACGGACAGGCGAATTCCGTTTGTTTCGAGGAGACGATGTATTTTCTTGAGCCGTCCCGAAAACCAAGCTCACAAACCGGAATGAACCCACAACTTCTGGCACTACTGACCGCTATCGCCTGGGGCGTCGGCGGGTATTTCGAAAAAAAGGGCCTGCACCTGGGCGGGCTTTCCCCGCAGATCGGCATCACCATCCGAACGGCCGTTGCACTCGTCATCCTGAGTGCCATAAGCTTTCCTCACTGGAAATCCGTAACGACAGCCGGTCCGAAGGCGCTGATCTATATGGTGATCGGCGGCGGCGTTGTCGCCGGATCGGTAGGTATGCTTTGCTTCTATGCGGCGATCAAAGGGGCGCCGCTTTCTCGCGTCATGCCGATTGCGTTCACTTCGCCTCTGTTTGGCGCCCTGATGGGCGTGCTTCTCGGGGGCGAAACCCTGACCTTGAAAACGGTTCTGGGTATGCTCATGACCGTAGGGGGCATCATTTTGCTCACCCTGGGATGAACGATTCGTCGGCAGTTCGGATCTTTTTTCCACCCTGTGTTGTGTTTCGTAAAACTACGTTCTACGTCTACATGTTACCCGATGCTATGACCACACGCTCGACCGTACATTCCTCCCTCTTCAAGGCGCTGTTCCTTACGCTATGGCTGGCTGCCGGGCCGCACGTTGCCGCGGGGCAATCCGGCAATGTGCTTACCCCCCTGCTCGTCTCGCAGATCCACGCTGTAGGTTCGGTTTCGGTAGCGCCGGATGGGCGCTTTATTGCCTTCACGCGGGTCGTCCCACGCGATCCGCTGAAGGAAAACGGCCCCGCCTGGGTGGAACTGCACGTGATCGACGTGCAGACCCGAGAGCAGCGGCCTTACGTAACCGGCTCGGTCAACGTCAGCCGCATCGATTGGACTCCGGACGGGTCCGGCATCTCCTTCCTGTCCCGGCGGCCCGGCGACGAGCGCACGTCGCTGTACGTCATTCCGGTAGGCGGCGGCGAAGCGAAGCGTGTGCTTTCCTTCGATGCGTCGATATCTTCCTACGACTGGTGCCCTTCGGGGAAAAGTGTATTGTTTCTGGCAGAGGAAGCCGCGCCCAGGAATGCCGAAGCGTTGCCTTACGAGCCTGAGGTGTACGAGGAAGGGCTGCGCAACACGCACGTCTGGATTGCCGAACCGGGCGGGGAGGAGAAGCCGAAGAAGCTACCTCTGGATGGTTCCGTGACGCAAGCCGTATGGCATCCCTCGAAAAACCAGATCGCCGTCACTCTGGCTCCGACTTCGCTCATCGATGACTTCTACATGTACCAGCGGGTACGGGTCGTCGACGCCGCAACCGGCCGGGTGCTGAGCGCCGTCGAAAACTCGGGCAAGCTGGGTCGAATCGAGTGGAGCCCGGATGGTTCTCATATCGCTATGCTCTCCGGCGCAGACATCAACGACCCGTCCGACGGACGCCTGCTCGTCGCGCCGGCTTCCGGGGGCAAGCCGGTGGAGCTATCTCCCGGGCTCGAGGGCGACTTCATGGATTTCGCCTGGGTCGATGAAGAGAAGATCGCGTTCATCGGAGCGCGGGGCGTCCAGACGGTGTATGGGCATATCGGGCGGGATGGTGAATCCATGGAAACCGTCATCACTGAGGATGGCCCTGTGCTCACGTCGTTTTCCGTAACCGGCGGGGGGGACCTTGTCGCTTTTACGGCCGAAACCCCGGAGCATCCCTCGGAGGTATATCTTCTGGGTAAGGGCAGGCGTGCTCCGGAACGCCTGACCGTCAGCAACGGGTGGCTTTCGGACATCCGGCTGGCTCCTCAGGAAGCCGTCACATTCAAGGCGAGGGATGGACTCGAACTGGAGGGGGTGCTCATTCGACCCCTCGATGCGGTGGCGGGCCGACGCTACCCGCTCATCCTGGTCGTTCATGGAGGTCCGGAGGCGCACGATACCAACGGCTGGCTGACTAACTACGCCGACCTCGGCCAGGTGGCCGCCGCCAGAGGCTTTGCCGTATTCTATCCGAATTACCGGGGCAGCACCGGAAGAGGGGTAACGTTTTCCAAGCTGAGTCAGGGAGACCCCGCCGGGAAAGAATTCGATGATCTGGTGGATGCCGTCGATCATCTCATCGGCATCGGCCTTGTGGACCGGAGCAAGGTTGGCGTCACCGGCGGTTCCTATGGGGGTTACGCCACCGCCTGGCTCTCGACGCGTTATACCGATCGGTTTGCCGCAGGGGTCATGTTTGTCGGCATCAGCAACAAAATATCGAAGGTGGGCACTACCGATATCCCGGATGAGGAATACCTGGTGCACGCCCGAAAGAGGCCCTGGGAAAACTGGACGTTTTTCCTGGAGCGCAGCCCGATCTATTATGCCGCACAGAGCCGAACGCCGCTGCTCATCCTGCATGGTAAGGAAGACCCCCGGGTAAATGTAGGCCAGTCGCACGAACTGTATCGCCACTTGAAACTGCACGGCAACGCTCCCGTACGACTCGTGCTGTATCCGGGCGAAGGGCACGGCAACCGGAATTCCACGGCCCGGCTGGATTACATGGTGCGCTCGCTGGAATGGTTCGAACACTACCTGCAAGGAGCTGGGGACTCGGCCCCGGCCGCCAGGATCGACCGGGAAGACGTGCGGAGTTCGGGGGTTCGTCCCTGACCGACAACAGGGTGGACGCTCGCAGTCGGTAAACCGAACCTCGTCTCGTTCGTATCTTCCGGAAGCGTCGCTTTCAGAGAGTCCATCCCGGACACGGTTGTTTCAGTCACCGCCTGGAACGCGAACAGATCCTGAACCCGCTATGCCGGATCAACCCGTTGCAGGAAATATCCCACTGACCCGAATGCTGGGGACCTTCTGGACTCCGGCCAACGGGCTCAGTATGCTTCGCCTGTTACTGGTTATCCCGATAGGCTATCTCATCCTGGTCGATGGGTCAAGAGTAGTCCTGTTCGGGCTGATTACCCTGGGCGTCGTCACGGACTTTTTCGACGGACGAGTTGCCCGGTGGTCGCATACGGTATCCGAATGGGGTAAAGTTCTGGATCCACTGGCCGATAAAGTGGCCGCCGGAGGAATCATCGCGGCACTGGTGGTGAAAAAGCAGATCCCCCTGTGGTTTCTGGGGCTCATCCTCGTTCGGGATGTGCTCGTAGTCGTCGGAGGAATCATCCTGGTACGACGTACGGCCCGGATCCTTATGAGCATCTGGCTGGGAAAGGTAGCCGTTACGGCGCTTTCAATCACGGTGTTGGCCGCATTGCTCCAGGCCGACCCCGAGGTCATGGAATTTTGTGTCTGGACGACGGCTATCCTTTACGTTGTTTCGTTTATACTGTACGCGGTCCGGTTCTACCGTATTCTGCTCGCACACCCTGGGCCGGCAGAAATACCCGGCCCCGACCTGGCTTCGGTGGGCCCGGGCGATACGGAAGGAAACGGCTGACTCTTTGTGCGAGGCATTGCGCCCTTTGAGGCAGCTTTAGCGATGTGGGAAATAACAGAACGCCGGAGACGAAACCTCATCTGGAATACGAGTCATTATGGGATTTTTCGATCGGTTCAAAAAGCAGGACCAGGAGCGGTTAGACGAAGGGCTGGAAAAAACCCGCTCCAGTATGTTCGGTAAGCTCGACAGGCTGGTTCGGGGAAAGGATACGATAGATGATGAAGTGCTCGATCACCTCGAAGAAGTCCTCGTTACGAGCGATGTGGGGGTTAAAACCACGCTCGATGTAATTACGGCCGTGCAGGAGCGGGTTCAGCGCGACCGGTATGTGTCCGTGCGGGAGTTGAACGGCATGATCCGGGCCGAGATCGCCGACCTGCTGTTGCGGTCATCGCCGGAGCGCCCCGCCGATTTCGACGCCGCTCTGCCGGTTCGGCCTTACGTCATCATGGTTGTCGGCGTCAACGGGGTTGGTAAAACGACTACCATCGGCAAAATGGCTTTCCGGTACCGGGAGGCCGGACGCTCGGTGCTTCTCGGCGCCGCCGATACGTTTCGTGCGGCGGCTACGGAGCAGTTGGACATCTGGGCGACCCGCGCCGGCGTCCCCATCGTAAAGCAAGGACACGGCGCCGATCCGGCCGCTGTGGCATTCGACACGCTGGCATCGGCCCGGGCGCAAAACGCCGAAGTGGTCATCGTGGATACGGCCGGCCGTCTGCACACGAAAGGCGGCCTGATGGATGAGCTATCCAAAGTGAAGCGGGTAATGGACCGGCAAATTTCCGAGGCGCCGCATGAGGTGCTTCTCGTTCTCGATGCGTCTACAGGGCAGAATGCCATCCGGCAGGCGGAGGAGTTCACGAAAAGCGTGGAAGTGACGGGCCTTGTGTTGACGAAACTGGACGGCACAGCCAAGGGGGGCATTGTAATTGGTATTTCAAATGAGTTCAAGATTCCCGTAAAATATATCGGTGTGGGTGAACGCATCGAGGACTTGCAGGTCTTCGACCGGCAGCGATTTGTAGAAGCCATGTTTCATTGACGGACGTTATGGGTAACATGCCGCCGGTCAGCCGCCCATAACGACCATTCGAGCGGTGAAATGGACAGGCTGCCGAGGATAATCGGCAGCAAACGAATCGAAGTACGATTTTCGTTCTGTTTGTACGACATGAGGAGTTAGTGATAATCGATACCGCATTGACCGGACTCAGCCGTCGATAGATCCGCTTTGCGGTAATGGGAGTAAGATGCCGAGGTAGTCGTATGGCAATGATAAACCGGATTCGTTGCGTCGGTGTACTGGTGTGTCTGGCATGCGCTGCGTTTCTGTTGCCGATGGAAGGGCAGGCGCAGTCTGCTACGTTGGAGGCGGTAGCGGTAAGCGTCCGCGGAGAGACCGGATCCTCTACAACGCGCATCGATATCTACTCGCAGATCCCCCGATCCTCATTGCGGTTCATCAGCACCGGCTCCGGTTTTGCCGCCCGATATGATTTAGCCGTCAACATTTACCGTCTCGATGAGCGCAATCGCAAACGAGGACTCGTTCAGACGGCGGTGTGGGAGCAGACCGTATCTGCTGAAACCTATGCAGCTACCCAATCCGACCGGACCTTCGACCGATCCGCTCGTTCCGTCGAACTGGCTCCCGGCCGGTATCGTTTCGAGATCAGAATGGAGGACCGCAACTCGGGAGAGGCGCAAACCCGAGAACTTGCGGTGAACGTGCGCGATCTGTCGCAACCCGTCGCTGTCAGCGATCTCATCTTGCTGGAAAAGTACGATCCGGTTCGCGGGACCATTACCCCGGATGTGGCCGGAAAGCTGACTACCGATTCGCGCAGCCTGAGTCTGTTTTACGAGGTGTATGCCCGGCAGGCGCACCGGATTCGGGTGACGAGGGAATTGGTTCGGATAGCCGGTGACACGCGGCCTGGAGGCATCAGAGCCATATTCGGACTTGGCGGCCGCAACGACGAGGGGGAGATTACGTACTCGAAAATCGAGCCGGCGCCGCTCAAGGCAGGTCGCAACCCCTCCATCGTGGAGATTCCTCTCTCCGGCCTGGAAGCCGGAAAATACCTCGTTCGCGTGCGGGCCGAGGACGAAGCCGGGCGGTTGCTCGACGTAGTGGATAAGCCTTTCAGCGTCGAGTGGAGCGGTCTGGATCAGCACATTCGAGACCTCGATCAGGCCGTAGACCAGTTGGCTTACATCGCCAAGGGCAAGGACCTGAAATATATCCGTGCGGGTAAAACCGAATCCGAACGGATCGCCCGTTTCAAGGCGTTCTGGGAAAAACGAGACCCGACACCGGGTACACCGCGTAATGAGCGAATGGAGGAATATTATTTCCGCATCGCTTACGCTAATAATCGGTTTCCCGGCCTCCTGGCCGGGTGGAAAACCGACCGGGGGCACGTAGCCATCCTGTTCGGTGAACCTGACCGGATCGAGCGGCATACATCGGAGGCGAATCCGTTCGAGGTATGGTTCTACGAGCGGATCGGCCGACGATTCATCTTTGTTGATCGAACGGGTCGGGGCGATTACGTGCTGAAAGAACCCGTGTGGGACGACAGGACTACCATTCGTTGATTGGCGTCCCTTCGCCCAGCGGGATTTAACGAACCCGTCGAACGGATCGACCATATCGTCGAACAGCTTCCCTCGGGCCTCTCATCCGCTACTGAAACCGGCCTGAAAGCACCGTTTCGGGGCTTTGGCCGATCTGGCATTCCTTTTGAAGAACACTGGCTAAAGGCCTTTTCCAGTCACGTGTTCATTATCAAAAGGAAAGCCATGAAAACCTATCTTCGTCTCTTTACATTCCTCATCGCCCTGTTTGCCGTTACGACGGCGGCCTACGCGCAGAATACCCCGGCCGACCCACCGATCCAGCATGGACCCGGTTTCGTGGATAACGACGGCGACGGCTACAACGACAGAGCCCCCGATGCCGACGGCGACGGTATACCCAATGGTCTCGATGACGACTACGTCGGGCCGCGTAATGGTAGGGTTTCGCGTGGGTTCGTCGACAAGGACGGCGACGGCATCAACGACAATGCACCGGCGTGGGGATCCCGAGGTGCGCGTCAGCGCGGCGGCAACTTCGTCGATAAGGACGGCGACGGATATAACGACAACAAGGGTATGCGTCAGGGCGCCGGCCGAGGACGCGGTATAAAAGGAAATGGACAGGCGGGCGCCGGTCGCATGGGTAAGGGCGGAATGCAGGGCGCTTGCAACGGGGGCGGCCCCGCCGGCGGTCGGGGCCAGGGAAACGGCCGCAATCGATAGTGCACGGCCATCGATCTGAAATGGAGCAGGGGGGCCTGAACAGGCTCCCCTGCTTCCGGCTCTACCCGAGGCTACCGACATGAAACTCCTTCCCATCGCATTCCTCCTGCTTTTGACGGCCATTCCCGCCCCTCCTGCGCGGGCTCAACGGGGGATGGGGAATATAACCGGAGTGGCTCGTTCCGGGCAGAAGCCGCAACTCGAACAGGTTGCCGGCACGATTCGAGAAATAACAACCGGGCCATGCGAGAGGACCACCGGACGCGCCCTGGTAGGCACGCATCTGATCCTCGAAACCCGGGATCGCGGAGAACTGAACCTCCATCTCGGGTCGGCGCAGGCCGTAGAGAGCTTCATCGAGAAGCTCCAGGTTGGCGATAGGGTTGCGGCGGAAGGTTTTCGAACGCCGGAACTCAATCAACACACCCTCATCGCCCGGACCATCGAAAGCGGAGGACAAACTCTCCGGCTGCGCGATGAACACCTTCGCCCGGTGTGGGCCGGATCGATCGGAAAGCGGGACGGCAACAGAAACGGTAAGCCGAACCGACGCCCGAGGGGAGTCGGGCCTGGTTCATGCCGACGATAGAAGCCTCTATTTTGGAGGCCGTTCAGCGGCCTTTCCACGCACCGCGGGCCACGGCGGGCACGAAGTCCTCCAGGTTTTCCGGCTTCCAGTAAATCGTTTTCTCCTGTTCGGCGCTCATGTAAGCCGTCATGAGCAACTCGACGACTTCGAGGCCGGCATGGAAGTCGAGATCGGGTTGTTTCCCTTCCAGGAAACAGCGGACGAAATACCGGTTCTCGCCTTCGTAGCCGTATTCCGAGGTTTCGTGGGCCACCAGGGGCATCAAGCCCTGCTCGGCGTTCTGCTTTTCTACGATGTCCTCGCCCTGCTTGCCGGTCACGTTACGGCTGAAAAAAAGGCGCGTGCCCGTATCGAGCGAGTTGCTCATCATGGAGTACTCCGGTCCGAGCAGTTCGGAACTGAGCCGGAGTCCGGCCCCTACGAAACTCCATGAAGTGGTCACTTCGGCAATGAGCGGATTATCCTCCTCGTCTACGTACTGAATCGTCGCCCGTGCGAAATCCTCGGAAGGGCGGCTGGTGTAATCGACTTCTGCTCCCATGTCAGTTCGTAGGCGCTCGGCATATTCCGGCCGGGACCATTTCAGGCTGGCGATCTGAGCCGATACCTTCACGGGGCGAATGCTCCCGCGCAGAGCGCCCGGTTGCGTGAGGAGGAACCGCGCTACTTCCACGCTATGGCACATCATGTCGTTGAGCACGCCCCCTCCTTGCAATTCGCCCTGCCAGAACCACGGCGTATGGGGGCCGCTGTGCTCTTCGGCCGCCCGCGCCAGATAAGGGCGACCGGTGTTGGCCGCTCCACGCGCCCATATAATCTCTCGTCCC
Organism: uncultured bacterium; assembly: GCA_965365445.1. Lineage (GTDB taxonomy): Bacteria > Bacteroidota > Rhodothermia > Rhodothermales > DASSAV01 > CBDUBS01. The sequence continues at coordinate 8,613 of CBDUBS010000046.1, forward strand.
CGCTCCAGGCCCGGACTGAACAGCTGGTCCTCGAGGTATCCGTGCAGGACGCCCGCTTCTTCTATCAGCTTCACCATGCGCCGCGCCTCACGGACATTGCGGGCGAGGGGTTTTTCGCAGGCAATCCCGCGAAGCGTTCCTTTCCCCGCCTTCAGCACATCAACGATGGCCTCCAAGTTTTCGATGCGCCGGTGATTGGGGCCGCAAATCCAGATGCAGTCGATTTCCGGACTGGCTACCATCTCTTCGAGCGTATCATAGGCCCGGGCCTCGCCGACATGAAGCGAGCGGGCCAGATCCGCCGCCGAGTCCGCCCGTTCCCTGTCCGGGCTCCAGATGCCCCGGATATCAGCGTCCCGAACGGCCAGCCAGGACTGTATGTGAAACCGGGTGATGAAACCGCCGCCGATGAAGCCGATGCCGAGTTTGCCTTCGTTTGCCATAGGTGCCGCTCCGGATGAAATAAGGATGTATGCCTTTCCCTGGAGACAATGTACGGTACACGAATCCGTTTCGCAGCCGGCCCGGCACGTTTCGTCGCTGCCCTGCTTTTACAGGAATCCCAGCTCGAGTTTGGCTTCCTCGGACATCATATCCCTGTGATAGGGCGGATCGAACGTAAGCTCGACGGCGGCGTCCGTCACCCCTTCCGTGAGTTTCACCCGGTTCTCTACCTGCCGGGGAAGTATTCCGGCCACCGGGCAGCCCGGCGCCGTAAGCGTCATGACCACGTCCACGGTATTGTCGTCGTGGATGTTGATGGCGTAGATGAGTCCCAGGTCGTAAATGTTGATGGGAATCTCCGGGTCGTAGACGGTTTTCAGCCCTGCGATGATGCGCTCCTCGAGTTCCGCCACCTCCTGCGCTCTCGTACTCATAAGCTTCCTCCGGCCGGTGCGCCCTGCTTCGGGTCGGCGTGTTCTACCGCATACCGTTTCATCTGCCGGATCATCCCGGCAAGGCCGTTCTTCCGGGTAGGCGAGAGATGCTCCTGAAGCTGGATTTTTTCGAGAAAGGCCAGCCGTGCCCCGGCGATCTCTTCGGGAGGCAACCCGGAAAGCACCCGAATGAGCAGCGCAATCAACCCCTTTGTAATGTGCGCGTCGCTGTCGGCGAAGAAGTACAGCCGCCCGTCTTTTTCTTCGGCGCGGAGCCAGACCTGGGCCTGGCACCCGTGAACGCGGTACGTGTCGGTTTTGTACTCCTCCTCGATGGGCGGAACGGTTTTGCCCAGTTCGATGAGGTGTTCGTACCGCCCCATCCAGTCGTCGAAAAGCGAAAACTCATCGACTATTTCCTGCTCCCGTTCCGATATGGTTTCGTGCATAGGTAAACGGCTGTGCCGGCCTTTACGACAACATGCGTTGCACCCGGCGGATGCCTTCCATGAGGGCATCGACCTCCTCCATGGTGTTGTAAAAGGCAAACGACGCCCGGATGGTGCCGGGAAGCCCCAGGCAGGCCATCAGGGGTTGGGTGCAGTGGTGGCCCGTCCGAACGGCAATTCCGAGCCGGTCCAGAATGGCGCCTGCATCGTATGGATGAATGCCCTGCAACTCGAACGACAGGACACTCGCCTTTTCCTCAGCCGTGCCAATGATGCGAAGCCCCTCGATTCGGCTCGCTTCTTCGGTCGCATAGGCCAGCAGGTCTTTTTCGTACCGATGAATGGCCTCTATGCCGACGGCATTCATGTATTCGATGGCCGCCTCCAGGCCGAGGGCTCCGGCGATATTCGGCGTACCGGCCTCGAACTTGTACGGCAACGTGTTGAACGTCGTACCGTCGAAGCTGACCGTCTCGATCATGTCGCCGCCGCCCTGATAGGGGGGCATGCGTTCGAGCAAATCTTCCCTTCCGTAAAGAACCCCGATGCCCGTAGGCCCGAACATCTTGTGTCCGGAGAAACAGTAAAAATCACATCCCAACTCCTGAACGTCAACCGGCATGTGCGGTACGGCCTGTGCGCCGTCCAGCAAAACGGGGATGCCGCGCTCGTGGGCAATCCGGACCATCTCCCCGACCGGGTTAACCGTTCCGAGGGCGTTCGAAACGTGGCTTACCGCTACGAGTTTGGTCCGGTCGGTAAGCGACCTTTGGTATGCATCGAACGATATCCGGCCACGCTCGTCGATGGGTACGACACGCAGGTTAGCCTTGACACTTTCGCAAAGGAGCTGCCACGGGACGATGTTGGAGTGGTGCTCCAGCGTTGTGATGACGATCTCATCTCCTTCGGCTACCTCCGAGCGTCCGAAGGTGGCAGCCACGAGGTTGATGGCTTCGGTAGTGCCCCTGGTGAATATGACCTGTCGGGGGTCGGAGGCATGGATAAACCGCGCTACCGTCAGTCGGGCCTGCTCGTAGGCATCGGTCGCCTGCTGGCTCAGAAAATGTACACCACGGTGAATGTTGCTGTTTTCCTGCTCGTAATAAGTCGTTATGCGCTCGATGACCGCCCGGGGTTTCTGCGATGTGGCCGCATTATCCAGATACACGAGCGGCCGATCGTATACACGCGTGTGCAATGCCGGGAAGTCCGCGCGAACGGTCTGAACATCGAAGTCCATTCCGGACACAATCGGCCTGTTCTGTTCCACTGTGGCGCCTGTCATCCCCGGCCTCATTGGTTACTCATGGAAACGCGACTCAACGATGTGGTCCAGCATGACGCGAAGCGGCTCGATGGTTACGTTTTCGAGCACGTCGCGCGCGAATGCCAGCAGCAGCATGGCCCTTGCCCTCTGGGCGGTAATCCCTCTGGATTGCAGATAAAAAATGGCCTCGGAGTCCAGGTGGCCTGTCGTGGCGCCGTGGCTGCACTTCACGTCGTCCGCGTAGATTTCCAGCTCGGGTTTGGAGTACATCCGCGCGGTGTTGGTGAGCACGACGCTTTTGCTGGACTGGTAGGCATTCGTCTGCTGGGCATCGCGCCGAACGTACACCTTGCCGTTGAATACCCCCGTCGCTTCGTCGTCCAGGATGCCTTTATACAACTCGTTGGACTGGCAATGCGGCCGTGCGTGATCGACGAGGGTATGGTTATCCACGTGCATCCGACCGTCGCCCAGAAAAAGCCCGAACAAATGCGATTCCGTGTGTTGTGCATCGGGCAGCACGTTCATGTTGTTGCGCACCACTTCGCCGCTCAGGGTAACGGTAAACCCGGAAAAGACGCTGTCCCGCTCCTGATATACCTGTATCCCCGCTACATGAGAAGCCGCCGCTCCTTCGTCCTGCAGCCGATAAAGCATCGCGCGCGCCTCCGCGCCGACAAATACCTCCGTAACGCTGTTCGTGAAGGTGGGCGCTTGCGTCAGGGAGTGGTTCGACTCGATAATGGTTAGTTCGGCGCCCTGCTCCACGACGATGAGATGGCGCGGGTTGAGCCACTGTGCTTCCTCGGCCTGAATCAGGTTGATGACGTGAAGCGGCTTATCAACGGAAAGTCCCCTGGGAACGAAGACGAACAACCCGTCCTGCGTGAAAGCGGTATTCAGTGCCGTGAACGCTTCTCCGGCGCTGTCGGCGTACCGGGCAAAGTGGTGGTTCACGACGTCTGCATGGGCTTCGCCGGCTTCGGCCAGGCCGGTGACTATCATTCCCCCGCTCGGGTGATCCACTGATGAAAGTTCGGCAATGAAACGGCCGTTGACCAGCACCACGACATAGGCGTCGAGGTCGGGTACCACGAATCGGGAAACGGTATCCCGGTCGGGAATAATCCTGCCGGGAGCGGTATGCAGTTGATAATCGCGCTGGACAATTTTTTCAATGGGCGTGTACTTCCACGCTTCGGCGCGCGATGTGGGCAGGCCCAGCCGATCAAACGACTCGATGGCTTGCCACCGGAGCCCCTGAACGTGGGCATTGTTGCCGTTGAGCGTGTGCCCTTCCTGTAGCTTGAATGCCGAAACGAACCGATCTTCAAGTCGGGAAGCGCTGGAGGTTGTTGAAAACATAACCGTGCGTGTGGACGTCGTGCAGATAGTAGCGTGAATCGTTAAGGCGTCGGGCTCAAACCAGAGCCTGATCGGCTGCATGTTCTTTGATCCAGTCGTAGCCGCGTTCTTCCAGCAGGAGGGCCAGATCCTTCGTTCCGGATCGCACGATACGGCCGTCAAGGAGGACATGCACGAAATCCGGGACGATGTAATTCAGCAACCGCTGGTAATGCGTGATGACGACGAAGGACCGCTCGGGCGAACGTTGCTTGTTGACTCCGTCCGATACGATGCGCAGGGCGTCGATATCCAGCCCGGAATCCGTTTCATCCAGAACCGCGAGGGTGGGGTCCAGCAAGGCCATCTGGAAAATCTCGTTCCGCTTTTTTTCGCCGCCGGAAAACCCCTCGTTCACCGAACGCTTGGTAAGGTCGGCGTCGATCTCCACCAGCCGGGCTTTCTCCCGCATGACCGACAGAAATTCGACTGCCGTGAGCGGAGGCAGCCCCCGATGCTCGCGGGTGGAGTTTACGGCCTGGCGGAGAAAATTCGTCATGCTCACCCCCGGCAGTTCAACCGGATACTGGAAGGCCAGAAAAAGACCTTCCCGAGCCCGCTCGTCCGGTTCCATTTCCAGGAGATCCCGGCCCTTGAACAGAACCTGGCCCTGCGTAACCTCGAAATCCTCGCGGCCCGCCAGCACCGAAGCCAGGGTGCTTTTCCCGGACCCGTTCGGCCCCATGATGGCATGCACCTCGCCCGGGTTTACGGTCAGGTTGACCCCTTTCAGTATCTCGTTATCCTCTATCCTCGCCCACAGGTTTTTGATCTCAAGCATATCGGCGTTATTCGTTGATGATCTATAGTGATTGGATTAGCGGCTCGTCAACCGACGCTGTGTTCCAGTTCGATGGCCAGCAGTTTCTGCGCTTCTACGGCAAATTCCATCGGCAACTCGGCCAGAATCTCTCGGCAAAAGCCATTTACGATCAGCTTGACGGCTTCGGCTTCCCCGATACCGCGCTGGTTGCAATAGAAAATCTGATCTTCACCTACCTTCGATGTTGTGGCCTCGTGTTCCACCTGCGCCGTGGGGTTGCTCACCTCGATGTACGGAAACGTATGGGCGCCGCACTTGTCGCCCAGGAGCAGGGAATCGCACTGGGAGAAGTTGCGGGCGTAATCGGCATTTTTGCCGATCCGCACGAGGCCCCGGTAACTGTTGTTGCTCACCCCCCCGGAAATGCCCTTGGAGATGATCGTGCTCTTCGTATGCTTTCCGAGGTGGATCATCTTCGTTCCGGTGTCGGCCTGCTGATGCCCTTTCGTGAACGCTACCGAATAAAACTCACCGACGGAGTGATCGCCCTTGAGGATGACGCTAGGGTATTTCCACGTTATGGCCGATCCGGTTTCGAGCTGGGTCCAGGATATCTTCGCGTGATCGCCCGCGCACAGCCCGCGCTTCGTGACGAAGTTGTAGATGCCGCCCCGTCCTTCCCGGTCGCCGGGGTACCAATTCTGGATAGTGGAGTACTTAACCTCGGCGTGGCTGTGGGCGTAAATCTCCACGACGGCGGCGTGCAGCTGGTTCTCGTCGCGCTGGGGCGCGGTGCACCCTTCCAGGTAGCTGACGTGCCCCCCCTCTTCAGCCACGATCAGCGTGCGTTCGAACTGCCCCGTATTGCGCTCGTTGATACGGAAGTACGTGGAAAGCTCCATAGGGCAGTGCACCCCCTTGGGGATGTATACGAACGAGCCGTCGCTGAACACCGCCGCATTGAGGGCCGCGTAAAAATTGTCCGTATACGGCACTACCGAGCCCATATACTTCCGGACGAGATCCGGGTGATGCTCGATGGCCTCGCCCAGCGAGCAGAAAATGACGCCCTGTTTCGATAGCTCCTCCTTGAACGTGGTGGCTACCGACACGCTATCCATCACGGCATCGACGGCTACTCCGGCCAGTATTGCGCGTTCCTGAAGCGGCACGCCGAGTTTTTCGAATGTTTCCAGCAGTTCCGGATCGACTTCGTCCAGGCTCTTGTACTTCGCTTTCTTCCCGGGCGCGGAGTAATAGCTGATATCCTGAAAATTGATTTCAGGATACCGGATGTGCGCCCACCGGGGGTATTTATCCTCCAGCGTCAACCAGTGGCGAAACGCCCTGAGCCGCCATTCGAGCATCCATTCGGGCTCGTTCTTCTTGGAGGATATCAGCCGCACGATGTCCTCGTTGAGCCCCAGGGGCGCCGTATCGGCGTTGGTCGGGGTGTAGAAGCCGTACTTGTAGTCGCTCTCGGCAACTTCATGCAAATAATCGGTGCCTGTCTGGCTCATGTCGTATGGGGCGTTCGGTACGCGGGACCCGTGAGTCCCGGATGCTTGTTTAGACTCAATCTAATCAGGCAGTGCTAACGCTTCAGAGTGATTCAGGGTCCGTAGGACGGACGGATTTTCCAACCGGCGATATCCTTTGAACGGGAAACCTGAAGCGCATCCAGCGGTTTTTTACCCTCCACGGTTTGACACGGTATCAAATGAACATCACGATTACGGATAGAGCACTCGGCCAGATCAGGGCCATCGCGGCCCGGGACGGCATCGACACCAGGGACACGCTGCTGAGGGTAGCGGTCGTACCCGGCGGGTGTTCGGGATTGACGTACGACTTGGGTTGGGATACGACACGCCAGCCAACCGACGAAGAATTGACCATCGGTGATCTGCACCTGGTTGCCGATGCCCGGAGCTACCTGTACATCGAGGGCTCCGAACTCGACTTTTCGGATGGTCTCGAAGGCAAGGGGTTTCACTTTGCCAACCCGCAGGCCATACGGACGTGCGCTTGCGGAGAATCGTTCGGCCTGTGAACCTTTACGTGTCGGTTCGACTCCACTGCACGCGGTTCCCTTCTACGATGCCATAGGTATCTGCAAACCCGGCCGGGGTTTCCACGACGTATTGCGCCGGACCTGCCGACTCGACCGATTGAGGCGAAAACGGTTTCGTATACTTCGCGATACTGACGACCTGCGAGTCGGCATCCACGAAGAAAATGTCGAGAGCCAGTGGTGTATTGGCCATCCAGAAACTCTGCGGCTCCTGTCGGGGGAAGAGGAACAGCATCCCGCTTTTTTCGGGCAGCGACTTCCGCTGCATCAACCCTCGAGCGCGGCTCGAATCGGTATCGGCGATTTCGATATCTATGGCTACGATTTCCTGATCCGCACGCAGGAACGACAACCGGCCGTCCCGGCGAAACGCAATGCCCGGCTCGGATTCGGCGGTAGTTTGCCGGTCATCTTCCTTCCGGTCGGAAGAACAGGAAGCCAGCAAGACGATGAAGATCAGGAGTAAACCCCTCATGGGTATGCAAACGGATTTATCGTGACGCATGGCGATCGATGTTCCAGTGTAACCGCGCTCCCGGGTTGATTCCGGCCTGTTCGGTAAACCCTGCTCGTACCTCTACCACGTACTTTGCCGGCCCCGTGGAAGACAGGAGAGAATCCGAGAACGGACGGGTGCGCCGTATGATGTTGACCACCTGGGAATCCGCGCCCACGAAAAGGATGTCGAGCGGCAGCGGGGTATTTCGCATCCAGAAATGCTGGACGGTATCCTCATCCATTATGAATAACATGCCGCTTCTAGGTGGGAGGGACCGGCGCTCCATCAGGCCGCGGGTGCGCGAGGAGTCCCCTTCGGCTACCTCGATCTCGATGGTGGAGAGCAATTCCCCCTCCGGGTTGATGAAGTCGAGCGTGCCCTCCGGTCGGAAAGGGATTTCGGTCCGTACCACCGGAAGCTTCCCCTCCTCCCGGCGACATCCGCCGAAAGCAAGGGCCGCCATCGTAAGCAGTGCGATTAAAGGAATGGCAAGGGGTTTCGTCGGCACGCGTCGGGTCGGTTTGTTGGAATGGGCGCCTGTCATTGTTCCTCGGCAGGGCTTCCCGTCAGGAGGCGCATCGTGACGGCGTCGCACAGGAGCTTCCCTCTACCGGTCAACCGAACGATACCCTTACGGATGGGCTCGATCAATCCCTGGGTCTCCAGCCAGGCGAGATCATCAATTTTTTCGAAAAGCAAATCCACACCGTACCGGGTTTCCAGAATTTCCAGGTCGAGCCCTTCGCCGGTGCGCATCCGGAGCATGATGTACTCATCGGCCAGCGTATCGGGGTGAAGGCGTTCCTGCGTGTCCAGCGGTAGCTGGTTCTGTTCGATAAGGGCTTCATACCGGCGCAAATTACGTACGTTCGCCCATCGTTGGGCAGACGATGACAACAGCGATTTCCACCAGAAGGAATGTGCGGACGGACCGAACCCCAGGTAGTTCCGGTGCTCCCAGTAGGCCCGGTTGTGAACCGAGTGGCATCCGGGCAGGGCGTAGTTTGATATCTCGTAATGGTCGAATCCCCGCCCCGTGAGGTATTCCATCGTAAATCGGAACCGCTCCGCGTACGTCTCTTCATCGACCGGCCTCACCAGCCCGCGAGCTACTTGTTTGTGCAACACCGTTCGCTCCTCTACGGTCAACCCGTATACCGCCAGGTGCGGCGCTCCGAACCCGACGGCCTTCTCCAGGTTAGCGGCCCAGTGTTCGGGCTCCTGGCCGGGAATGCCGAAAATCAGATCCAGACTGACGTTTTCGAACCCGGCGCGGCGGGCGAGCGAGATGACTTCGGCAGCCTGTTTCGCAGAGTGGCTGCGGTTGAGGAGTTGCAGGTCGCTGTCAAAAAAGGATTGCACGCCGATGCTGAGCCGGTTGACGCCCAGTGCATGAAGCCCGCGCAAGTAATCGAGGTCTGCATCGCCCGGGTTCATCTCCAGCGTAATTTCCCGGGTTGGGCCTGTGTCGAAATGTCTGTGGATCGTGGTCAGGATTTGCGCCAGTTCCTCTTCCTGGAGGAGGGAAGGAGTGCCTCCACCGAAATAGATCGTTTCAACCGGTTCCTGCCGCCCGTAGAGGGTTCCATAATATTCGATCTCGGCGCAGATCGCCCGGATGAACGGCGCGTGCGTCTTCTGCGTCGTAACGAAGTAGAAGTCGCAGTATGTACATCGTTGGGTGCAGAAGGGAATGTGCAGATAGATGCCGGCCATTCAATTCAGTCCTGAAAACGTCGCTTGCGGAGGTATGGGAAATCTACCGGTGGTGTTTGTTCCGCAGCGCTCAGCGGCGCCAGAACGCCGGGACGAAGAGAACGAGGACGGTGAATATTTCCAGACGCCCCGCCATCATCAACAGCGAGAGCACCCATTTGCCGAGCGGCGGCACCAGGGCGTAATTTTCAGTCGGACCGAACGATCCGAATGCCGGCCCTATGTTGCCGATACAGGAAATCGTGGCTCCGAAGGCGCTCTGCAGATCGAGTCCGAACAGCGACATGAGCGCAGTACCCAGCGCCACCAGGCCAAAGTACAGCGTGTAAAACGAGAGCACGTTACGCATCACGTCCTGCGAAACGACATGGCCGCTCAAACGGATCGGCAGGATCGCCTGCGGGTGTACGAGCTGGTTGATCTCCTTGTACGAGTTCTTGAACAGCAATACGTGGCGGATGATTTTGATGCCTCCGCCTGTCGAGCCGGCCATGCCGCCGACGAAAAAGAGCAAAAACAGAGCCCCGATGGCCAGCGAGCTCCAGATCTCGTAATCCGCCGTTCCAAACCCGGTCGTCGTGATGATGGAGACGGCCTGGAACGCTCCGTAACGCAATGCTTCCATAAAGGACGAGTATCCCTCTGCGGTGGCGGCGGGGCCCTGGTGTGGCAGCAGCGCCATAGACGGACGCCATATGCCGAGCGTGACCAGCAATGTGGCTGCCAGCACGATGCCGGCGTACACCTTGAGTTCCGTGTCGTGCAGGATCGAGCCGGTTTTACCCCGGAGGGCCCGGTAGAACAGCGCGAAGTTCATGCCGGCCAGAAACATGAATACCGTGATCACCCAGTCCACATAACCGGATTGAAAGGCCCCTACGGAGGCGTTTTTCGTCGAGAAGCCGCCCGTCGCCATGGTGGCGAACGCGTGGTTCACGGCTTCGAAAAGGGTCATTTCGGGCAGAAGTAAAACGGCTTCCAGCACCGTAATCCCGAGGTAAATGAGCCAGAGTCGCTTGGCCGTTTCGCGCACCCGGGGGGTTAACTTATCGGCCGACGGCCCGGGAACCTCCGCCTTGAAAAGCTGCATACCGGCCACACCGAGAATCGGCATGATGGCCAGGGTCAGCACGATAATGCCCATCCCGCCGAGCCAGTGAGTGAGGCTGCGCCAGAACAGGAACGACTTCGGGATGTCTTCGATCTGCGGGTTGTCGCCGCCTCCGAGCACCGTGGCGCCGGTCGTCGTGAAACCGCTCATCGTCTCAAAGAATGCGTCGGTATACGACGCGAACACGCCTCCCAGTACAAACGGCAACGCCCCGAAGATGGACAGGACGAGCCAGGCCAGCGCCACGATGGCAAAACCCTCCCGAATGCGTAGCTCCTCCTCGTCCTGCCCGAGTCCGCCGCCAACGTACCATCCCCCCGCCCCCGCAGCGAGAGCGAGGAGCGCCGCTACGCCGAAGCTCCACCAGCTCGGTTCGTTGTAATACACCCCGACCAGCATCGGCATGACCAGCGACAGGCCCAGGAAGAAGAGCAGGGCTCCAACCGTTCGGCTAACCGCCTTGATGTTGAGTAGCATAACGTTGACGTAGGTGGGATCCGTTCTTCACATCTATCCGGTCCACTTCCCGAACGGAACCCGTTTCGGGTGGCATGCCCAACTGCTTGCAGCGGCTTACCGAAAATAGCGCTCGATCTCCGCTAGCTGGTCCGGCAGGACGAACAGGATGATCCGGTCGCCGGGAACGATGTGCGAATCGCCGGTGGCGATCTCGACCCCACCGTTCTGGTGGACGATAGAGCCCACGAGCACCCCACGGGGTACGGAAAGCTCTTTCAACGGTTTGTTGGTAATCCGAGCCCTGCGCCCGGCCTCCACCTCCAGGATTTCGGCGTCCAGGCCGGGCACGGTTGCCACGCTAAGTACGTGTTTGCCGCGAAGGAAACGTAAAATCTCCCGAGACACCGCCAGCTTCTTGCTGACGGCGGCATCCAGCCCGATGGATTGGGTAAGGGGAACGTAAGCCGGTTTGGATAGCAGGGCCACCGTTTTCTTCACGCCGAGGTGTTTGGCCATCAGGCAGCTTACGAGGTTCGATTCCTCGTCCGCCGTGACGGCTACGAAGGCATCCATCTCGCCCAGCCCCTCGGAGGCCAGCAAGTCGATATCCGTTGCGTCGCCGTGGATCACCATGACCGAAGGCAGCTCCCCGGCCAGGGCCTCTGCGGTGGTGCGGTCCGGCTCGATGAGCTTGACGCGCTTTTCTTTTTCCAGGCCGAGCTGCCGGGCGACGTGGCCGCCGATCGAGGTGCCCCCTAGAATCATCACGTGCTGCATACGCCGCTCGGACTTACCCATCAACCGGGCCACGTGGGGTACGCTATCGGGTCGGGTAAGCACGAAAACCTGATCGTTGGCGCGCACCCGCTCGTTGCCGCGCGGGAGGATGGTACGAATGCCGCGCACGATGCCCATGATGCGAAACGTCAGATCCGGAAACTCCGCGGCCAGCTCCTGAAGCGACTTTCCCAGGACCGACGACCCCGGATCGATCCGGATGCCGACCAGGTGCAGGCGCTCATCGCAGAACGTAAGTACATCGGTGGCGCTGGCCCGGCGAATCAGCCGGGTGACCTCCGCCGCCGCCGTCTCTTCCGGGTGAATGATCAGGTCGATGCCGAAATCGACGGCCCGTATGACGCTCCGGGCCCGCGAAAGCTCATCCGATCGTACACGGGCTATCGTGGTTTTCACCCCGAGCCGGTCCGCCATCATGCACGCGATCAGGTTGACTTCGTCCACCGCCGTCACGGCGATCAACATGTCGGCGCGGCGGATCTGCGCTTCCTCCAGCACGGTAGCGGAGGTGCCGTTGCCATGCAGTGTGAGCACGTCGAGGCGTTCGCGGACATTTTCAATCGTATCCGCATTGGCGTCGATGACTACGACGTCATGTTGCTCTGCTGCGAGAATACGCGCAACATCGAACCCTACTTCGCCCGCTCCTACGACAATGGCCCGCATGAAATCCCAATTCCGTGTTACCTTGTACCTGGACATCCCGCCCCGGGAAGATAATACGTTATTTTCGGACAGGCCGGAAAACGATTCGTACCGTCCCTCCGAATTTGGGCAACCGGATCATTCCATTTCCTCACTCACCCTCCATCGTACCGATGACAGGAGAACCGGGTTACTTGCTGGTAGGCGCGTTTACCTTTCTCTATGAAATGGTGCTGCTCTTTATTGCGAGCGTGGCCATTGCCTACCTGTCGTACCGGGTTCGGCTCGTCCCGATCATCGGTTTTCTTCTGGCCGGAGTGGTTATCGGCCCGGGCGCGCTGGGCCTGGTCGACGATCTGGAACTGGTCAACACGCTGGCGGAGATCGGCGTCATTCTGCTTTTGTTCACCATCGGCGTCGAGTTCAGCCTGGCGAAACTCTCCCGTATCGGGAAAGCCATTTTCGTAGGGGGCGGCCTTCAGGTTATTCTTAGTACGGCCGTCGTGGTAATGCTTCTCGTTCCGTTCGGCATATCCTGGAAGGAAGCTGCTTATACCGGTTGCCTCGTGGCCCTCAGCAGCACCGCCGTCGTGCTCAGCCTGCTCGGTGATCGAGCCGAAACCGATGCGCCGCATGGCCGGCTATCGCTTGCTGTGCTGATCTTTCAGGACCTTGCCATCATCGTGATGGTGCTCCTGGTGCCGATGCTGGCGGGTACGGGGGGCACGCCGCTGGAAGTCGTTTTCGTGCTCGGCAAAGCAGTGCTGCTCATTGCCCTCGTCATTGTGCTCGCCCGCCGGGTTGTCCCGTGGGTCATGGAGAAAATCGCGCAGACCCGCCGTCAGGAGTTGTTTTTGCTGACGGTCGTTACGATCTGTTTCGGTACGGCCGCCCTTTCGAGCCTGGCCGGGGTCAGCCTGGCGCTGGGCGCGTTCCTGGCCGGGCTGGTAGTCAGCGAGAGCCGCTACAGCGAGCAAGCCATGAGCGAAATCCTTCCCCTGAAAACCATTTTCAATGCGGTGTTCTTCGTGTCCGTCGGGATGTTGCTGGATGTCGGTTTCGTGGTAGCCAATCCGCTGCTCGTTCTTGGCGTGGCTGTCGGGGTCGTGCTCATCAAGCTCCTCACTACGGCAGCCGGCATCCTCGTGCTGGGCTACCCCCTCCGGATCGCCGCCGCGGCGAGTCTTGCGCTGGCGCAGATCGGAGAATTCTCCTTCGTGCTCGAGCGAGCAGGGCGGCTCGCCGGTCTGGCGCCCATGGGTCTCGAGACGGCAGGAGGGCAGACCTTCATTGCCGTAGCGGTGCTGCTGCTGCTCTTTACCCCTTCGATGGTTCAGGTTGCGCCGCGTTTCGGATGGATGCTTTCCCGCTGGACGTCCGACGCGGAGCCGGAATCCATGAAGCCGTCCGAACCTCCTTCCATCGAAGACCACACCATTATCGTCGGATATGGGCCCGCCGGGCGCCGCCTCGTGCAGGTACTGAAGGATAAGGGCATCCCTTTCAAAGTCATCGAGATGAACCCGGCTTCCGTCAAGGAGATGGAGGAATACCGGATCTATGGGATATACGGCGACGCCGGGCGCCGTCACATCCTCGAACTGGCCGGAATCGAACGGGCCAAACTCCTCGTTATTGCCGTGAACGACTCGGTGGCGGTGCCGCGCATCATCCAGCTTGCCCGTTATCTCAATCCGACCCTGGAGATCATTGCCCGAACGCGCTTTCTGGACGATGTGGAACCTCTGCATCGGGTGGGCGCAGACATCGTGGTGCCCGAAGAGATGGAGACCACCGTGCGGCTGTTCTCCCACGTGCTCGGCGCTTACATGGTGCCGGCCGAGGAAATCGAGCGGCAGGTGCGCACCCTCCGTAAAGAGGACTATCGGGTCGTCCGGGGAAGCATCCAGGAAGCGCACCTCATGGTGCTACAGGGGCTGGATGAGGACGGCCTGCACACCCGGGCCGTCGCCATACGGGCGGGTGCCCCTGCCGCCGGGAAATCGCTTGAGGAGCTGGCCCTGCGCCGCTATGTGCACGAT
>CBDUBS010000047.1:0-22151 GCA_965365445.1 uncultured bacterium
GCACATCCGGCGCGAAAAAGCCACGTCCAACATCTGCACGGCCCAGGTGCTTCTGGCCGGGATGGCCGGTATGTATGCCGTCTACCACGGACCCCGGGGCATCCGCCGTATCGCCGGGCGCGTTCATCACCTTACCCGGGTCCTCGCGGAAGGCCTGAAACGCCTCGGCTACACGATCCGGCACGACGACTTCTTCGATACCCTCCGGGTCGAGGCATCCAACCGCGACTCCGGCGCCGTACTCGAAAAAGCGGAGCGGGCCCGGATCAACCTGCGCACTTTCGCCGACGGCTCCCTCGGGGTGTCGCTCGACGAGGCAACCAGCCGGGACGACCTGGATCTGCTCCTGTACTGCTTCGGCGCGGAGCAGGGTGATCGATCCGTAGCCGGAGAGCTGGCCCGAGATATGGAGCCGGGCTATTTCGGCAACATGCGGCGCCTGTCGGCCTACCTCGAACATCCGGTTTTCAATACGTACCACTCCGAAACGGAGATGATGCGCTACCTGCAAGGGCTGGCCGCACGCGATCTCTCGCTCACGACGAGCATGATCCCGTTGGGCTCCTGCACGATGAAACTCAATGCCGCCGCCGAGCTCATGACGATCACGATGCCGGAGTTCAATCGCATCCATCCCTTCGTGCCCCGGGAGCAGGTGGAGGGCTACTGCATCATCATCGAGGAGCTGCAAGCCTGGCTGGCCGAAATAACCGGATTTGCCCGCGTTTCCGTACAACCCAACTCGGGCGCTACGGGCGAATACGCCGGCCTTCTAGTCATCCGGGCCTATCATGAATCCCGGGGGGAAGGCCATCGAAACGTGTGCCTCATACCGGCCTCTGCCCACGGAACCAACCCGGCCAGCGCCGTGATGGCCTCCATGCAGGTTGTGACCGTAAAAACGGATGCCGGCGGCAACGTCGATACCGACGATCTGCGGGAAAAAGCGCTCCGGTACCGGGATCGGCTCGCCGCGCTCATGATCACGTATCCCTCCACGCACGGGGTATTCGAAAAAGGCATCCGGCAGATCTGCGAGCTCATCCACGAGAACGGCGGACAGGTGTACATGGATGGAGCCAACATGAATGCCCAGGTAGGTCTGTGCCGCCCGGGCGAGTTCGGCGCCGACGTATGCCACCTGAACCTGCATAAAACCTTTGCCATACCCCACGGCGGCGGTGGTCCCGGCGTCGGACCCATCGGGGTGGCCCCCCATCTGGCGGCTTTTCTGCCCGGGCATCCCCTTGTGCCCACGGGCGGTGAAAAAGCAATCGGCCCGGTGGCGGCCGCTCCGTACGGCAGCGCCAACATCCTGCTCATTTCGTGGGCCTACATCGCCATGATGGGCGCCGAAGGGCTTACCCGGGCCACCCGGATCGCCATCCTGAACGCCAACTACCTCGCCGCACGCCTCGATGGAGAATACGACGTACTCTACCGGGGTGAACAGGGCCGCGTAGCCCACGAATTCATCCTCGATCTGCGGCCGTTCCGAAACGCCGACGTCAGCGAGCGCGACGTGGCGAAACGGCTGATGGACTACAGCTACCACGCTCCTACCGTCTCTTTCCCGGTAGCCGGCACCCTGATGGTCGAACCGACCGAAAGCGAGTCGAAGGCGGAGCTCGATCGGTTCGTAGAGGCCATGCTGGCCATACGAAACGAAATCCGGGAGGTGGAACGCGGAGAAGCCGACCGCACCCGGAACGTCCTGAAGAACGCGCCCCATACGGCCGCATGGGTGCTTTCCGAGGGTTGGGATGAAACCTACTCCCGGGAAAAAGCGGCCTTCCCGCTTCCGGTGTTGCACGAGCGCAAGTTCTGGCCCTACGCCCGCCGCATCGACGATGCCTATGGCGACCGCAACCTGATATGCGCGTGCCCGCCGATGGAAGCTTATGCCATTTAGTAGGCTCGTTACTGCCTCAGAAACGCCTGACTCAACCGGTTACATACATGATGACATGGATCTGGGTACTCATTCCCCTGGCGGCCATACTGGTTGGCGCCTTCAAGGAGTGGCTGAAGTTTCAGGAAAAGCAGCAACAAATCGGCGACTCGACCCGCTTGCTGGAAAACGCCGCCGCCGGACTCAAGGACCAGCTCGCCGAGATGGAAGCGCGAGCGGCTTCCCTGGATCGCCGGGTCCGCAACCTGGAAGCCATCGTGACGGGTGAAGTATGGGATACCCTGCACGACGATGCCCTCGCTCCCGCAGAAAAGGAAAAACGGTTGGCCCGGGCTCGCCTGGATCTGTACGACCCCGACGAAGAAACCGACGCCCGTAAACTCGAGCAACTGGCCCGTCGCCTGCGCGAATGACACGGCAAGTTGTCACGATTCCGCTTCCATCGTTTCATTTGCTTCCGGGAATGCCGATGTTCATTCCCTCTGTTCCCTTCGTCTCCATTACAACCACCGATCGATGAAACTGACCTTCTGGGGCGCCGCACAGACTGTAACCGGTTCCAAACACCTGGTGGAGCTGGATAACGGAAAAAAATTACTTCTGGATTGCGGGATGACCCAGGGCCGACGCGCCGAAGCCGACCGGCTGAACCGGGAGTTGCCCTTTGAGGCCGCCTCCATAGACGCCGTCCTGCTTTCCCACGCCCACATCGATCACTCGGGATTGTTGCCCAAACTCTGGAAGGAAGGGTTCCGCGGGCCCATCTACGCCACACACGCCACCTACAGCCTGTGCGGCCTCATGCTTCTCGATAGCGGCTACATTCAGGAGAAAGACGTCGAGTTCGTAAACAAACTCCACCGCAAACGAGGCAAACCCCCGGTTTCGCCCCTCTACACCGTCGATGACGCCCGGCAGGTGCTCGACCAGTTCGTAGGCGTCTCCTACCGCCGTCCGTTTTCGCCCGTTGAAGGGGTGACGGTCGAGTATCGGGATGCGGGTCACATTCTCGGCTCGGCTACCATGGTGCTGACCATACGGGAGGGCGCTCAAACGAAGCGGCTCGGGTTTACGGGGGATCTCGGCAACCCCAACCGGCCCATCCTGCGGGATCCCCAGCCCATGCTCGATTGCGACTACCTGATATCGGAGTCAACCTATGGCGGCGAAGTGCACGAGCCGGCCGATAAATCCAGGGACCGCCTCAACGAAGTCATCCACCGCACGAGCGCCCGAGGGGGCAAGATCATCATCCCCTCCTTCGCCGTCGGACGCACACAGGAAATCGTGTACGCCCTGGATCAGCTCGCCCACGACGGACGCCTCCCTCCCATCCCGATGTTCGTCGATAGCCCGCTCGCCGTCAATGCCACCAGCGTCTACCTGGCTCACCAGGAGTGTTACGACGAGGAGTTGCTCCAGTACATGCGTACCGACGAAAATCCCTTCGGCTTCGACCGGCTGACGTACGTGCGCGACGTGGAAAAATCGAAATCGCTCAACGACAGCCGTATGCCGATGCTCATCATATCGGCCTCCGGCATGTGCGAGGCGGGCCGGATTCTCCACCACCTGCGCAACAACATCGAGGACCCGCGCAACACCGTCATGATTGTCGGCTACTGCGCCGATCATACCCTCGGCAAGCGCATCGTGGACCGGCAACCGGTCGTGCGTATCTTCGGCGAGGAACACCAGTTACGCGCCGAGGTGGTCGTGATGAACAGCTACTCGGCGCACGCCGATGAGCCCGGCTTGCTCGACTTCATCGGCAAACTCGACCGCCAACGGTTGCAACGCCTCTTCCTTGTACACGGCGAACCCCGGCGGCAGCAGAAATTCAAAACCGCGCTGGAAGGAGCCGGATACCGCCATATCGAAATCCCCGAGCATGGACACTCGGTTACGCTATGACGCTAGCGGTCCCGCAGTTTGGCCGCATGAGCCGTGCGGGCGCGGGCAAGGCTCTCCCAGGGAGCCGATTGCCAGATCCGGTCGTGCGTTTTGATGATCTCGTACTGCATCTTGCGGTACGGCGTCGGGTTCTCCTGAAGCAGGGTCTGGAACCGGGCCCGCAGTTCGGCGAGCCGGCTGCGCGCCCGCGACGTAAACCCGAAGCGCCCGATTTCTTCAACCAGGCCGTCATACTCGCGGTCCCATCGGGTGATGTCGCCCGGCGCCGGCCGGAACGCATCCGCATCGAAACGGAACGTTTCGTCCGCATCGAGCACGTCCAGGCCGTCGTCGGCAAGCGCCTCCGATCCGCCCAGCGGCAGGAAGAACCGTACCGGCGCTCCCTTCACCGAGGATACGAACCGCACGTCCCCGCGCACCGGCGCGGCATCGCCTTTCCCCACCGGCAGGGCAATGTGCGGGTTGAGCGCCCGGAACCGCTCGTACAGGCCGTCCTGTTCGTCGAGCGTGCCCCACTGAAGCCGCCGGTCGTGCCGACCGAGCGCTTGCAGGATACGGCTCAGGGCCAGCGTCTTGCCGGGCCGCAACTGAACCCGCTCGGCGGGCTGCGTCAGGGTGGTATCAATTGTGGCTTCCTCTACGGCTTTCAGCGATCCATAAATGGAGGGCACATAGCCGCGCGAGTAGGAGCCGAACGAAGATCCGGAGGAGACCGTCTCGAACCCGTCGGTGAGCGCCCAGATGTACGCATCTACGACGGTAGACGAAGGCCCGGCTCCCCCGGAGCGCAGCTCCAGAAACCGTTCGTAGATTTTGAAAATATTACCCGGTCCGGCATGATAGGCCGAAATGCCGGGGATCTCGTGCCCCACCGAGTTGATGTACCCTTTGAGGGTAGCGAATGCCGCCGGCATGGTCAGCAGCGGGTGCCATTCCTCCACCACGTTGATGGATGCCCCGGAACCGGTCCGCAGGGTATAGCGGTGGATGTCGTTCTGGCGCAGCACGGACGGCATCATCTGGTACCGGCTCCGGGCCCCGGCGGAGGATACGACCCGGTCCCGGTTGAAGGTCTCAACCGTACCGATCTCGGTAGCCATCAGGCTCAGGCCGAGCATCCGGGCCAGCCGCATCTCATATTCGATCGTCGGCAGTTCGGCGGCGCGTGCTTCCCATACCTCATCCTTCCGGCCCCATCGCACCGATACCATGCCTTCCGGAACCCCTCTCGCATTGTACTTTTCGATGAGTTCGCGGGTCACCAGACGGCGTTTGCGGTCGTTCTCGGCCCAGTCGGCCCGGCCCTCCCGCTCGAACCGGTTTCGCTCGGCTTCCATGGAGTAAACCTCCAGGATTTTGCCGTTGCGCTTGTCGATGACGCGCAGGGTAAAGTTGTCGTCAACCCCCTGCCGCTGGATGTACAGCGCGAGCAGTTCCCGAAAAGCCTCGATCCGCTTCCCGACCGAGCTGCTGTTGTCCCCCAGCAGCGACCCGGAGAGGTAGGGCCGATACATGAGGTCGGGATGCAGGTCGTGATCTTTGAAACGCAGGGTGCGGTCCGCGCCCGAACGTTGTCCGGAAGCCGCGGAGACCTCGCTTACCGGTCTCGCCGCCCCCCAGCCCCGCTGGGCCAGCGCATCGGCGGGCCGCATAAGCATCGCCGCGAGGGCGATCGAAAACAAAACAATGCCCGTGGCTGCCGTTCCGAGCGCCTTCGGAACAGGTCGATCCGTGTCGTTGCGAACAATCATCCTCATACCGGCTCACGCTTCCGACGTGGGTGCAATGAAAAGGCTTACCGCCTGTTTCCGAGTAACCTGTTAAACGCGCTCCTCCACGTTGGTGTCCCGCCCTGCAAAGCAAAAGCCCTGGGGGAAAGGAGTGCATTTATTATCCATACAGGGAGAAAAAATCGTGCCTTATCCCTACCGGATAACGGTCACGGTGTCGGGCACGATGATGGCATTCGGATACCGGGACGTCAGAGCGACTCGGGCGCGTTCGGCTTCATCCCGCGAGGCGAAATCCCCGATCCGAACCCGGTAGTAGGGTTGTCGCCAGTCGATGTATACGGCCGGTCCTCCATCCCCGAGCCCTTTTGGACGCCGGGAAGCCGGCAAGGTTTTCCACCAGGCGGCTACCCGTTCCCCTTCTTGCTCGGCGGCCGTTTTTTCAGTCGTGTTTTGTACCTGTATCCGGAAGCCCTGCATCGTCACCCGGCGAGGAGCGGCCGGTTTCGTGGCGGCCGGTTTGCTGTCGGCAGGCCGGGCCTTGGTCCGCTCGGTGGTTCGCTCGGGCTCCTTGCTCGTTTCTTTCGGGCCCGAGCAGGCCGGAAGCAGCATCAAAAGGAATAGGAAAGCAAAGGGTATCCGCATGAGCGTTCACTTGAATGAATGGGAAGCCTACCGGATCGGGGCAACGAGGTCTTACCCGAACGGGAGGTGCTAAAATAATGCGGCCGGCGCCGGTCGCCTTTTTCGATCCGGTAACGTATTGGTTGGCTCCGGAATATTCTCGAACAAACCGCATTCTGCCGCTTGGATTTTCCGGCAGCACCCTATACCTTCACAACCGTTCTTTCCCATACGCCTCTGGTTCCATATCCCGAACGACGGGAGGATCAATAGAGAATCCGGTGAAGCGCACCTGCCGCGCCATTCCGGAGCTGTACCCGCAACTGTAAACCGTTCGTGGAGTGCAGGCGATGATGAAATCGGCCACTGCTTCTGCTTCAGAAGTGGGAAGGACGGATTCGGAGCCCGCACCCAGTCTCGACGCGAGAGCACGGTAAGCCAGGAGAACTGCCAGAGCGCGTGATGCCGGTTACCTCCGGGAACAGAGGTCCGAGGCGTACCATGCTCGCGCAGGGTTTTTCCCGAAACCGCGGCAGAGCGGCGGCCCGGACTTCGTAATAGAGGTCGGGGCTTTTTCATGCGTGCAGGGTTTTTTCTTGTCGTTTTTCTTGCGAGCCTGCTCCCTGTCCGGGCGCAGGGCCGGCTCGATAGTACGGTCGTCCTTCCGGGATTGACGGTAACGGCGGTTCGCACCGTTACGGCGGCCGACGCAACGCCGGTCCGGGTTGCCGTACTCGACGGAGCAGCGCTTTTTTCCGCAGGGGATGTTACGGTAGCCGAAGCCCTGAGCAAGCAGACGGCCGCTTTCATCCGTACCTACGGATCGAGCGGCCTGGCTACCCTCTCGCTCCGGGGTACCAACCCCGGACAGACCCTGGTGCTGCTGGACGGGATGCGCGTGGCCTCTCCGCAGCTTGGCCAGCTGGATGTGAGCCTGCTTCCGACGCTCCTGCTCGAATCCGTAGAAGTGGTGCATGGAGCCGCCTCGCCCCTCTATGGCGCCGATGCGCTGGGGGGCGTGGTCAACCTGCGCACCTACCGGGGTTATGAAGGAAGCGGCGTGCGGGCTTCGATCGGAGCGGGCGCCTATGGCGAGCGCACCTTGGGGTTTCTGGCCGCGCAGCCTCTGGGCCGCCTGAACGTCACCGGCGCGGTGGACTTCAACCGGGCCGACGGCGACTACAGGTACCGCAATCCTGTTTCCTTTCCCGCAGAGGATGCGCGGCGGGAAGGAGCCGACCACGAACGGCTCGCCGTGTATACGTCGGCAACGTACGAAGCCGGCGGCCGGCGAAGCCGCCTCTCCGCGCTGGTCGTCAACTCGGAGCGCGGCCTTCCCGGGCTGGCTACCGCGGCTCCACAGGGCGAGCGACAATGGGATGAGCAGCAACGGCTCTGGGGAGAAACCGGGTGGAAGGCGAAGCGGGGTACATGGCGTCTGGCAGGGTACCTGCACCGTGCATCGCTCCGGTACCTCAACCCGCTGCTGAACCTGGACGACACGGGCCGAACGCTTACGTCGGGAGCGGAAGCGGAACGCATTCACGTTCTGGGCCGCCGATGGCTACTCGGCGTGGGGACCTCCGCCGGATATGGCCGCGCCGACCACCCTCATCTCAAGGAGAATGCCGACGAGTTCCAGGCAGCCGCCTTTATGCACGCCACCGGGCAATTTGGAAGGTTCATGATGTACCCGGCTCTCCGGCTGGACCGATACGCTCCTTCGGGGTCGTCGGCACAAACTCCGCTCAGTCCGCGTCTGGGCTTCAACGTCCGGTTGCCCCATGGGCTGTTCGCCAAAGCCAACATCGGACGCGCCTTCCGTATGCCGACGTTCAACGACCGGTTCTGGCAACCGGGCGGTAACCCGGATCTGCGCCCGGAGTTCGGCTGGACGGCCGAGTCGGGCCTGGGGCGTCGGGCGTCGCGATCACTCACGGAAATTACCGTATACCATACCCGCACCACGGACCAGATCGTATGGACTCCCCTGAACGGGCAGTTCTATGCACCGATCAATGTAAGCCGCGTCCGCACGCTGGGGCTCGAAACCTCCTACCGTCGTACCTGGATTCTGCAACCCGGACGGCTGCTCGATACCCGGCTGATCTACACGCTCACCGATGCCCGCGACCGGTCCGATCCGGCTTCCCGCAGCTTCGATCAGCCGGTGCGGTACGTGCCGCGCGAGCAACTGAAATTATCCGTCAATTCCACCCTACGGCATTTCGGATTGGACTTTACGGCCGTCTACACCGGGCGTCGCTACGTCACGTCCGATGCCACCGAATATCTCGACCCCTACGTCGTACTCGACGCGCAGGCGCGCTTTACCCGGCGTCTCGGCGCGTATCGGATGCAACTGGCCTTGGCCGTAGAAAATCTGCTGGATGCATCCTACGCGGTGCTTCAGCATTACCCTATGCCGCCCCGGCATGCCCGGATACGTCTGCTGATCCAGTCGGCGGACTGACTCCGTACTTTCACCCCGCTAGCAAGACTCACTCCCTATGCGTACGTTCGAACGGTTTTCCGTGCTTTGCCTCATCGGATTCGCTCTGTTCTACACCACCGGCTGCGAGCTCTTTGGAGACGACGATGAGCATGATCCGGTAGTAACCGGAGTATATGTAGCCAACCAGGGTAATTTCAGCGACGGCAACGGCTCCATCTCTATCTACGATCCGAATACGGGCCAGGTAACCGCCCGCGCTATAACCGACCTGGGTTCCATCATTCAGAGCGTCTCGCTGGATTCCGACCGGCTGTACGTGATGGCCAACACAGGCAACCGGGTCGATGTGTTCGACGCCGGCTCGAACACCCGCATCGGGCAGATCACGGAAATCGTCAGTCCGCGGTACATGGCCAGAGTCTCTGCCTCGAAAGCGTATGTAACGAACTTCTACGGTGCGCCGGGGAGCTATACCGGGGGAAAGGTATCCGTGCTGGACCTGTCCGCCAACCGGAAGGTCAAAGATATACCCGTCGGGAATAACCCGGAAGGCATTGCCGTGGTAGGCAACCGGGCCTACGTAGCAAACTACAGCTCGGCTACGGAGTTCGGCGGCGGCTCGACCCTATCCGTAGTCAACACAACCACGGATGAGGTGATCGGTCAGATCGACGTGGGTTGCGACGGCCCCCGAAGCCTCGTCGCGGACAGGCAAAACGAGGTGTATGTCTTCTGCACGGGCAAAACGATTTACGGCCCCGATTTCAACGTCATCGGATCGACCAGTGGGGCGGTGCGGATTCTCAACGGACAAACCGGCGAGATCATGAAACGGTTCGATCTTGATGCCCGGATCTCCACGGCAGGCCCCGGTCAGGATGTGTTCTTTTCCCCGGAGCGGGAAATCGTCTTTGCCGTGCAGGGGAACCAGACCATTCTGCGGTTCGACACGGCCGGCAATACGCAACTCGATCCAATCGGCCCGGTAACGGGCGCCCCCATAGGGGCGGTTGCCTACGATTACACCACCGACCGCCTTTACCTCGCCCGTGTTCGGGGGTTTCTGGAGAGTGGAACCGTAACGCTGCACCGCACCACCGGCGAACAGGTGGGTGAGTTCAATGTGGGTATCGCACCGGGCCACATCGCCTTTCGCTAACCCGATGCGTATCGATCGTTGCGTGTGCTTTCGGCGAACGTTC
This sequence comes from uncultured bacterium, assembly GCA_965365445.1. Lineage (GTDB taxonomy): Bacteria > Bacteroidota > Rhodothermia > Rhodothermales > DASSAV01 > CBDUBS01. The sequence continues at coordinate 9,838 of CBDUBS010000047.1, forward strand.
GCCGAGTTGCGGGAAGTAGCGGCGCTAACCGGAGCCGGTACACTGGAAGAGCTTCAGCGCCAGGTCGAGTTCGGCCGGCGCTGCAAGCTATGCAACCCCTACGTGCGGCGTATGCTCCGCACGGGCGAAGTTTCGTTTGGCGGTATCATTACCGAGGACGACGAGCCGGCATCACCCGACCGCTCCGTGTAAACATATTGGAAGGTCGGGTCGAAACCCGATTTCATGCAATTTGTTTAGTATTATTGTTGCAACAAATTATGAGATCCACCGGATAGCTCGGAGTGTACCGTGGGACGCATCCTTTACGTTTTCCCCCATCCCGACGACGAATCCTTCGGGCCTGCTCCGGCCCTTGCCCGGCAGCAACGTGAAGGACACGAGGTATTCCTGTTGACGCTGACTCGCGGAGAGGCTACGAAACAGCGCCACAGGCATGGGTTTTCCAGGGAGGAAATGGGTGCGGTGCGCTTTGAGGAGATGCAAAAGATGGCTCGTGTGTTACGCCTGACTGATCTGACGGTGCTCGATTTTCCCGACAATCATTTTGCCGAACTGAATCCGCTGGACCTCGAGGAGGCTATCGGTAAACATATCCAGAACGTGCGCCCGGAAGTGCTGGTAACCTATGCCGCCCACGGCATCAGCGGTCACCCGGACCATACGATCACTCATACGGTGGTGAAGCGGGTTTTCTGTTCGCTTACCGACCGGGAGAACCCTGGCCTGCGCAGGCTGGCCCTGTTTACACTGGAAGAAAGTGACGATCCGAAGCGTTCCGCCCACCTCAGGAGCTCTTCCGCCGAATCGATCGACTGCGTCGTGCCTGTTGAACGCCAGGACCTCGAACGGGCGGCCGAGGCGCTCGGATGCTACGGCACCTATCAGGCCGTCATCGAGCGACATGATCCGCTGGCGCAGGTACGCGACGGGGTGCGCTTCGAGCTGTTCCAGGAGCACTTCGATCCGCCGATTCAGGACTTGTTCGACCGGCTTCCCGAGTACCTGCCCGCAACAGCGGGGTAACGCCGGTCGTTTTCGCAGAGAATAGATGCAACTGAATCGCGTGATGCGGGGTATTTGCCCCCATGATTCGCGATACCAGTAATATTTTGCAGGGGCAGGTAATGGCGCCTGTCCTGCACCGGGTCGGTGAAGCAGCCGAACGGGAGCGCATCGAGGCGTATGCCGTCGGCGGCGCCGTGCGCGATTTCCTTCTCGGGCGAGCCGTAACCGACATCGACTTCGTAGCCGTAGGCTCCGGGAACGGCGTGCGGTTGGCCGAGGCCGTAGCCCGGGAGTTCGGCGGGCGGACGGCTCATGTGTACCCCAGTTTCGGCACGGCGGCCGTTCGAATATCCTCGCAGGGGGCTCCCTACGACGGAACGGTACTCGAATTCGTAGGCGCCCGACGGGAAAGTTATCGGCGCGAGTCACGCCGCCCCGTCGTGGAAGAAGGCACCCTCGAAGACGATCTGCTGCGGCGAGATTTTACGATCAATACCCTGGCGCTGCATCTTTCTCCGGCGCGTTTCGGCGAACTGATCGACGTGTGCGGGGGGCGCTCCGATCTGGCAAAGCGTCTCATTCGCACTCCCCTCGACCCCCTTCGTACGTTTGATGACGATCCGCTTCGGTCCGTCCGGGCGGCTCGTTTCGCCGCGCAACTCGGCTTCGTGGTGGACCCGGAGACGCTGTCGGCCATGCAGGCTATGGCAAACCGGATCGGTATCTTGAGCCGCGAGCGTATAACCGATGAACTCCAGAAAATGATCTGCGCTCCGGTTCCCTCGGAGGGTTTCCGGATTCTGGAGCATACGGGCATCCTTTCGGAAATTCTGCCGGAGCTCACGGCCCTGAAAGGGGTGGAAGAAGTGGACGGCCAGCGGCACAAGGATAATTTCTACCATACCCTTGAGGTGCTCGATAACGTGGCAGCGGCCACTACCGGGAGGTCGTGTGAGGAAACCCGGTGGCTGCGGTGGGCGGCCTTGCTGCACGACATGGCCAAACCGCTCGTCAAACGCTTTATGGAAGGAACCGGATGGACGTTCCACGGCCACGAGGACCGAGGCGCCCGGATGGTTCCGCGGGTGTTCAGAAAGCTGAAACTGCCCGTAGACGAACGGATGAGCTACGTTCAGGAGCTTGTGCGGCTGCACCACCGGCCGGTAGCCCTGGTGGACGATGTCGTGACGGATTCGGCCGTCCGTCGGCTCCTGTTCGATGCGGGCGAACGCATCGACGATCTGATGCTCTTGGTTCGGGCGGATATCACCTCGAAAAATCCTCGTCGCGTCCGTCGTTACCTGGAAGCGTTCGACCATGTAGAAGAGAAAATGCGCGAAGTGGAGGAAAAGGACCGGCTCAGGCAGTTCCAGCCTCCCGTGGACGGCAACGAAATCATGGAAGTGCTCGGGCTTGCTCCGGGTCCGGCCATCGGGGCCATCAAGGAAGCCATTCGGGAAGCCATACTCGACGGGCGCATCCCGAATGAGCACGACGCGGCTTATGCTTACATGATGCAGATCCGGCACGAAGTACTCGCCGCTGTGCCCGACAGGAGTTAAACGGTTCTCGGGTACGGACCCAGGAAGGACGCCGGGTTACGCCGGTAGTAGGTGAGGGTACCGCCGGCCGATGGAGCGCTTCATCGAGCGGTCCAACTGGCTCAAGTTCCGGAACAGGGTCCAGAAGCGCCGGTCGTTCCGGTAATGCCGTTCGACCTCGTCGAGCCGTACGGGTCGCAGCCGAAAATCCTGCCCATCGGTTTCGAGAAATCCGTTGATCGATTCCACCGCAATCGGAAGGCGATCCGGCAGGCCCTCGGCCAGGAAACCGGCAGCCAGATCGATCAGGACCTGTCTCAGGTCGTAATACCCCGAAAGCACCTCTCGAAAGCCATCCCGTACGAATCCGAGGAGGGCGCTCGGGACCCGTTTCAGGAATACCTGTTCGTTGGGTAGTTCCTGGCCAATCCGTCGAAAGAACGGCGTGCTCGTATCGAGATAAAGAGGGCGCACCTCTCCGGAACTGCTGAGGAACAGCGCCCAGTTTGACAGCCGGGCGTCGAGGCCCGTCATGACGTCCGGAGCATCGATGGCGTTTCGGTGCCATACCCGCGCTGTTTCACGGAGAAGCGCCGAAAGGATGACCTGGGTAGCCTCCACCCCGCTTTCCACGAGCACCCGGGGAGCCAGGTGTTCCGCTGGAATGCGCGCCTGCGCGATGTACAGGATGTGCTCTCCTCGCGCATTTTCCAGCGGATAGCATTCCTGCTCGACAACGGGTAAGTGCAACTGATCGTTTAACAAGGACCGATATGCATTGACCGACCGGGCATGGTAGCGGCACTGATCTGCGTTCGGAAAGGGGGGCAGGCGTTTGAAGGCCACCCCCGGCATCCCCTCTATTTCAAAGACCACCGAAAGTTGCCCGAATCCGATCGTTGATACGGGCGCGTTTCCCGAAACCAGTCGGCCCGGATCGAGCTGGTTTTCGAAGCGGAGCAACAGGTTTTCATCGGTGCGGGGCGGCATCCGCGTGTACTCCGCTACCGTATCGAAATACGCTACCGTGTGCGTGTACCCTTTCACGAACGGACCCTGGAACCTGAGTAGTATACAGGGAGGGTATCAGCCCTCCCCGCATGGAGTTCGAAGTGCAACAGGTAATGAGGACAACCATCCCCCGGGTCGTGCTCATAACAGCAATCTCGCGGGGGGCCGATGGTTGTTTACTCCTCTTCTTCGGCGGGCCGAACGTCCCAGAGGAGCATCGTCTCGATATCGACGTAGTCCTCTTCTCCTTCTTCATCCTGAAATATGTAATCGCCGAACTCTTCCCGCTGCGCCGGCGGCACGCGCCGCCACTTCATGCCTTCCCGATCGGAAAACTCGTCGGGGAAGGGATTCTCGATCCGGAAGGACGGATGATAGGAACGATACGTTTTGGCGGCTTCATACAGCGCGGCGCGCCGGGCGCCCGCCTGTGTAGCGCTTTTTCCGGTAACCTTGAACGGGGATATCGTTATCGAAGCCTGAATGAGACCGTCTTCGACCTCTACATACTCCGGTCGCATGACCTTGAAATCATCCGGATGGGGATAAGCGCTTCGCTCATTAAAATCGTTCATGCATCACCTGGTTGATACGTTATACGTTGTTCTCCGATGTAGCCTGCGAGGCGTCAGGTCTGATACGGCCCGCTACGAACCATTCCACGAACGGCACGCCGCGCCGTGGTTCCGTCACTACCTGGCCGCGAAGTCAATATGAACCCGGCGGATGGTAAAAGTTCATTACGGAGAAGTGAATATCGCTCCAATTGCAGCACTGCCCGACGGATCGCCCGCTGCTCTCTCCGGCCGGGTTGCCCACAATCGGAAGCCCGTTACGCGCTGATAATTTTTTCGTCTCCCCTTGCATTTACTCCGTTGCCGTGTCTTAATTCACTCCCGACAATAGCTGCCCGACACGTCTGCAGCGACCCTCGTTTTTTTGTATCACTTAGCATGCCCAGACCCATGACTGTGACCGCACCGTTTGACGCCGAAGCGTTGCCCATCCTGCCCGTATATATGGCGTTGGAGGACGATGAAGAGGATCTGGACGATCTCGACGAAGAAGAACTGGACGACGACTTCGATGATGACTTCGAAGAAGATGACGATCTGGAAGACGACTTCGACGACGAAGAGGAACTGGACGACGACTTCGACGACGATCTGGAGGAAGACGACGACGAATTCTTCGACGATCTGGACGAAGAAGAAGAGGTGTGAGCTTTCGTTGATTGCCTCGCGGTAGGCGCCGTCGGCACATCGACCGACGGCGGATGGATCTGTTTAGTTTCGCAACAGGAACCGTACCCGACCCGGAGAGATCGAGCCGGGCTTGATGCCTGACCCTTACATAATGCCGCACTGCTCGTGCAGCGCGGCCCAGAGAAAGCCGCAGGACTCACGATGCTGAAGCCTGCGGCTTTTGCTTTTCCCGTCCACAGCAGCCTCTCGACCTGCTTCACAGGTATCCGTTATTGTATACGTTTCATAGAACCGAAGAGGACGATTTTTTGCTGTGTGAAATTGATGTTTCGGGCTGTGAGACGGTTCGGTTGCCTGTTTCACAATAACGGATCTGCGTCGGGGGCCAGTTATAATCCTAACCGCCTTTTCATCCCCATGAGTACAATGTCCGTTATGCAAAACGGCGTTTTTCAGGGGGTGATCATCTTGTGGAAAAGTTGTTCTTGCAAACCCGGACGGGGGAAAGTTAATTGGTTGAGCGCGTAGTAACGAGCGCGGACGGTTTATTGCCGCAAGGTGATAGACCGTTATTCATCCTCACAAGAACAGCAGGTTCCCCGGAGCGGAAAGGCTGGTAGGAAGCTCGCACCTGACGAAGCCTGCCGCGTATTTACTGTATTAACTGCCTGGAGGCGTACCATGTCAGCTCATTCGTCTGATGAACCCGTGCTTGGAGAAAAGGCAGAGGCTCTCCAACCTTCCCATCCGGACCCGGTAACCGGCGGTCTGACGGTGCAACGCGTATTTACTTCGGAGGGGGAGGATCCCTTCGATTCGGTAGAGTGGGAAGTGCGCGACGCCGTAATCAAGAATCATCAGGGCAAGCCGGTCTTCGAACAGAAGGACGTCGTGTTTCCGGTATCCTGGAGCCGCCTGGCCTCGAACGTGGTGGCGAGCAAGTATTTTTACGGCGACCTCAAGCAGAACGGTCATTCTCCCTATGAAGGAGGCCGTGAAAACACGTTGCGGCAGCTCATCCATCGGGTTACCCGTACCATCAGCGATTGGGGAGCCGAACAGGGGTACTTCGCCACGGAGGCGGATGCTCAGCGGTTCTACGAGGAACTGACGTGGCTTTGCGTCAACCAGTATGGCTCGTTCAACTCCCCGGTGTGGTTCAATGTGGGCCTGCACCATCAGTACGGAGTCAAGGACGGGGGCGGGAAAACCATCTTCGGATGGGATCGGCGCCGACGCGAAATCATCGAGGTCGATCCCTACAAGTATCCTCAGGCTTCGGCGTGCTTCATCATTTCCGTCAACGACTCCATCGACGACATCTGGCAACTCATGGGCGAAAGCGCCCGGCTGTTCAAGTACGGCAGCGGGGTGGGCGCGGACTGGTCCACGCTGCGCTCCTCCAGGGAACGTCTCTCCGGGGGAGGCACCCCGTCGGGCCCCGTATCGTTCATGCGGGTGCAGGACGCCACCGGCGGCACGATCAAGTCGGGGGGCAAAACGCGCCGCGCCGCCATCATGCAAACCCTGAAATGCTGGCATCCCGACATCGTTGAATTCGTGGAGGCCAAGCAGGAGGAGGAGAAAAAGGCGTGGGCGCTCATCGAGCAGGGCTACGACGGCAGTTTCAATGGGCCGGCCTACGGGAGCGTGGCCTTTCAGAATGTAAACCAGTCGGTGCGGGTAACCGATCAGTTCATGAGGGCCGCCGTTGACGGCAAACGGTACGGTCTGCGAGCCGTGCTCGACGGGCGCGTGATCGAGGAGATCGACGCCCACGGTCTGCTGTCCAAAATATCCCAGGGCACCTACATCTGCGGCGACCCCGGCCTCCAGTACGAGGACACGATCCAGAAGTGGCATACCGTCAAAAATTCCGGTCCGATCAACTCGAGCAACCCTTGCGTAACCGGAGATACGCTGGTAGCCACGGAAACCGGCCTGCGGCGGATCGATAGCCTGCTGGGTGAAACGCCGCGCGTCACCGGCCTGGACGGTCGGGAGCATCGGGCCACCCGGGTGATCGAAACAGGCATCAAACCGGTGTACCGACTTCGCACGCAGAGCGGTTATGAAATAAAGCTGACGGCGGATCACCGAGTGTGGACAGAAAACCGGGGCGATGTACCTGCCGCCGAACTGACGCGCGACGATTTCGTGCGGCTGCAGCCGGCTCCGTTCGGCCATGATCGCCTGGATGAGGATTTGAGCACGTATGTTGGTTTACTGCTCGGCGACGGATGCCTGGCAAACAATACCGGCAAGGATACCTATACCCTGTCGTTGACCGTGAACAAGCATCTGGAATGGGCCGTTGCCGAAAAAGCGGCGGAAACGGTCAACCGGTTCAAAAAGAGCCGGAGCGAGTACGACGCGACGGTTCGCGAAACCGCCACGTCGGCCAAGGTGACCTGCTGCGCCCCGAATGTCATCGATCTCGTCTCAACCTATGCGGTACTCGATGAAGCCAGTGAAGGCAAGCGTCTTACCGATGCGGCTATGCGCCTGGATCGGGCTTCCGTTCGGGCGTTGCTTCGTGGTCTGTTTACGGCCGATGGTACCGTTGTAAACCAGGGTGAGAAAAACCAGTACATAGCCCTGGATTCCACCTCGGAGGAACTGCTCCGGCAGGTTCAGCTCTTGCTTCTTGGTTTCGGCGTAAAGGCTAAGATGTACCGTAACCGCCGGGCGCTAACGACGAAGCGCGGCGACACGTTCGTTTCGCTTCTTCCCGATGGAAAAGGGGGCGTGAAGGAGTACCCGGTGCAGCAAATGCATTCACTGCGCATCACCCGTTCCAGCCGAGTGCTCTTCGAGAAAGAAATCGGGTTCATGCCGGAGAGCGACAAGGCCAAGCGCCTGGCCGAACTCAACCGGCAGGTTTCGGCTTACAGAGATACGTTTACCGACCGCGTGGCGTCGTTGGAGTTGCTTGGAGAAGAAGCGGTCTACGATCTTACGGAACCCGTGACGGATCACTTTGTGGCGAACGGCATTGCCGTGCACAACTGCTCGGAGTACATGCATGTGGATAACTCGGCGTGCAACCTGGCCAGCCTCAACCTGCGCAAGTTTCAGCGGGAGGACGGCTCGTTCGACGTCGAGCGGTTCCGGGCGGCTACCCGCATCTTCATTACGGCCATGGAGATTCTGGTAGACAACGCCGGCTACCCCTCTGCCCAGATCGCCAAAAACTCGCACGACTTTCGGCCGCTCGGCCTCGGGTATGCCAACCTGGGCGCTCTCCTGATGGCTATGGGTCTGCCGTACGATTCGGCCGCGGGCCGGGCCGTAGCCGGAGCCGTCACCGCCGTCGAGCACGCAGAAGCGTATGCTCGCAGCGCCGAAATAGCGGCCAACCCGAAGATCGGGCCCTTCCCCATGTACGGGAAAAACGCCGAGCCCATGCTGGAAGTAATGCGGATGCACCGGGACGCCGTGAACCAGATCGACCCGAGTTGCCCCGCCTATCTGCTCGAGGCGGCGCGCGAATCCGCCGATCGGATGGTCGCGCTCGGCGAGCAGCACGGCTACCGGAATGCGCAGGCCACGGTGCTCGCTCCCACCGGCACGATCGCCTTCATGATGGACTGCGACACGACTGGCATCGAGCCGGACATCGCCCTCGTCAAATACAAGCTCCTCGCCGGAAAGGGCGAAGGGATGCTCAAGATCGTGAATCAGTCGGTGCGCACCGCCCTTTTCCGGCTGGGGTACTCCGAGGACGAGCAGCGGGCCATACTCGAATACATCGACCGGAACGACACCATCGAAGGGGCTCCCCATCTGAAGGAGGAACACCTGGCCGTGTTCGACTGCGCCTTCAAGCCGTTCAAGGGCAAGCGCAGCATCCACCACATGGGGCACCTGAAAATGATGGCGGCGGCCCAACCGTTCATCTCCGGAGCCATCAGCAAAACAGTCAACATACCGGAGCACTCCACGGCGGAAGACATATTCGATGCGTACGTGCAGGGCTGGAAGCTTGGTCTGAAGGCCGTAGCCATTTACCGCGAAAACTCCAAGCGAAGCCAGCCCCTGGCCACCAGCAAGGAGGGGAACACGAAGCCCAGGGCGGCCGGTGTCGAACCGACCGGTGACGGCGCCGCGGTGGATACGGAAGACGTGTCCGTGATCGAGCGGGTGTTGGAGAAGGTGGTCTACAAGCCCATCCGCAAACGGCTGCCGGACGAACGGCCCTCGCTGACCCACAAATTCTCGATAGCCGGACACGAAGGATACATTCACATTGGCCTGTACCCGGATACCCATATGCCGGGCGAGTTGTTCATCACCATGGCCAAGGAGGGCTCCACCATTTCCGGCATGATGGACGCCTTCGCGACGAGCATCTCGATTGCGTTGCAGTACGGGGTGCCCCTGGAAGATCTGTGCGCCAAGTTCAGCCACATGCGATTCGAGCCGAGCGGCTTTACCAACAACCGGCAGATCCCGATGGCGAAGTCGATCATGGACTACATCTTCCGGTACCTCGGGCTGAAATTCCTGGGCCGGGAGCAGTCGAACGAAACGGATGCTCCCGCCGATCCGGTAGCGGAGCAGGTGGAAACCAGCGGCCCGGCCCTCGACGAACAGCAGATGGAAATCCCGTTCAGCAAACCGGTACCCGCTCCCGATGCCCTGGTCGGCCAGACCGTCGAGGCCTTCTTCGAAGCTGCGGAGCGTTCGGGCGCCGTCGAAGCATCCGATTCGGCCGCATTCGTCAATCAGGCCGATGCACCGTCGTGCCCGAACTGCGGTTCCATTACCGTGCGTGCGGGTTCGTGCTACTCCTGCCCGAACTGCGGCTCTACCAGCGGATGCGGTTGATTCCTCCTGTGATCACCTGACCGGAAGGGCTGGGGGAAACGTCTTCCAGCCCTTCTTTTTTGAACCCCTCACCAAGCGCTTCCCCGGCTGCTTCCGGAAAGTCCGCAGAGCTTTTCGCGGGAAGGTCTGGATTATCTCGTCCGGGCTACCCATTCTGGTGAGCAATCCATAAGTTAAGCTTATACCCGTTCATGGGACCTGTAGGTGTGCACGGGCGGGTGTTGCCGGCGACGAACAGGCAACGAGGAACAGGGTCCAGAAACGAATGAAAATGAACAGGCGCATTTTTTCACAGCGGGCCGGTATGGCGGCCCTGGCGGCGGGCTGGCTGCCCCCCTTTTCTGAAACGGCGCCCCCCGAAACGGTCCGATGGGAGGCTTCCGGCCCGACCGAAGCCCAGAGGCGATGGATGGACTTACGGTTCGGACTGTTCATCCACTTCGGAATCAATACGTTTTACGATAAAGAGTGGAGCGATGGAACCCTCGACCCGAGCGGGTTCAACCCCACCGCCCTGGACACCGACCAGTGGTGCAGCGCCGCCCGGGAGGCCGGTATGAAGTACGTCGTGCTCGTTACCAAGCATCACGACGGGTTCTGCAACTGGCCGACGCGCTACACGCGGTACTCGGTGGCCTCTACACCCTTCAAGGGCGACGTAGTTGGTTCCCTGGTGAACTCTGCGTACAAGTACGGCTTGGCCGTAGGCTTCTACTACTCCCTGTGGGACCGGCACGAGCCCACCCACGACACGGACGAGTACGCGTACGTCGAGTTCATGAAACACCAGCTGGCGGAACTCCTCACCCGGTACGGACCTGTCGTAGAGCTGTGGTTCGATGGATTCTGGAAAAAACAGCAGTCAGGATGGGGAGAAAAAGGGCGCCGCCCATCCGCTGAGGAGTTCATCCAGTCCTGGCGGAACGAAGGCGCCTATCGCTGGCAAATGGACCACCTGTATCAGTTCGTCAAGCAGTTGCAACCGGATGCGCTGGTCATGAACAACGCCACCACGGCCTTTCGCGGCGTGCCGCTGCATCCCGTCGATGCCCGCTCGGGAGAAAAGGCTACGGAGCAGACCGAGGACCGAAAGGTGTGGCGCTTCAACAACCGGGATCTCTACCTGCCGTTGCAGATCGAGACAACCCTCTCCCGGCAGGGCGCCGAGCAGTTCACCAGCGGCAGCTGGTTCTGGCATGAGGGAGATCATTCGGTGGCCGAGCGGAGCCTGATACTGGAGTGGCTCGGCACGGCCAATCACCTCGAAGCCAATCTGTTACTCAACGCCGGCCCGATGGCAAGCGGCAAGCTGCGCCCGGAGGACGAGCGGGCCTTACGCACCCTTCGACAATAACCATAGAGGCGCCGGGATGAAAGCGGTCTGGATTTTTGTGCTCGCAACCGTCACCCTTTCGCTCACAGGGTGCCGCGCGGCTCGCCTGCCTCACCCTTCGGGCGCGACCTACTATGTAGATGCCGGGGCGGGAAACGACGAGCGGGAGGGCACGTCTCCCGGAACCGCCTGGAAAAGCCTGGAGCGGGTCAATGCAGCCACGTTCAAACCTGGCGACCGCATCCTGTTCAAGCGAGGTACCCGGCATCTCGGGCGGCTCCAGCCGAAAGGATCGGGCAGAGCAGGCTCTCCCATAGTTATCGATGCCTATGGAAAGGGAGCCCTTCCCCGTATCGACGCGGAAGGCGCCCATCTCGAAACCCTGTTGCTCTACAACGTCGAGCACTGGGAGGTAAACAACCTGGAACTGACCAACAACGGCCCGGAACGGCAGCCATACCGGGCCGGCGTGCGGGTGAAAATCGATAACTTCGGAACGGCGCACCACATCCACTTGAAAAACCTGTTCGTTCACGACGTGAACGGAAGCAATGTAAAGGCGGAAGGAGGAGGAACGGGCATTACCGCCGATAACTCGGGCGACCGCATACCGAGCCGCTTCGATGACCTGCTTATCGAGTCTTGCCGCCTGCTGCGCACCGACCGGGATGCCATCGCGGTGCGAAGCGAGCACAAGGACCGGCAGACCAACTGGTTCCCCAATCGGAACGTCGTCATCCGAGGCAACGTGCTCGAAGATTTCGGCGGCGACGGAATCGTGCCGCGCGGTTGTTCCGGAGCCCTCATCGAATACAATACCCTTCGGAACGGGCGTATGCGCTGTCCGGATTATGCGGCCGGTATCTGGCCGCACAGCAGCGACAGCACCATAATTCAGTTCAACGAGGTTTCCGGTATGCTCGGTACGAAAGACGGTATGGCGTTCGACTCCGACGGGAACACCCGCCATACTCTTTTCCAGTATAACTACAGCCACGATAACGACGGCGGCTTCTACATGGTATGCGGGGGAGAAACCAACAAGGGCAACGTATTCCGCTACAACGTGAGCCAGAACGACGGCCACCGCCTGTTCTATATCACGGGTCCGATGACCGGAATCGAGATATATAATAACGTAGTCTATACCCGTCCCGGCCTGGACGTGTGGGCCGTCTGGCCCGGCGGTGGGCGCAACGGTTTTGCCGACAGCGTGCACTTTGCCAATAACATTTTCTACCTCGAAGGAAGGGCCGAATACAACCTCGGAGGAATAACGAACCTGGTTTTCGAGAACAACCTGTTCTTCGGAAACCACGTCAACCCGCCGCCCGACATCCGGCCGGTAACGGGCGATCCGTTGTGGGTATCGCCCGGCGGCGCCGG
>CBDUBS010000048.1:0-22150 GCA_965365445.1 uncultured bacterium
CCCGGCCGCCGTTCCGAGCAGCAGTACCTCGCTGCCGCAGGCTACCAGGCTCAGGTGATGCATCGGCGAAAGCTGAAGCCGCCCGAGGACGGCCATGGCCTCCTGCGGCGCTTCAGCGCCAGGTCGGCGCTTCAGGTAAACGGCGTAAGCCCCGCCACCGCCGAGGATGAGCAGAGCCAGAACGTGCCCGAACCCGAACGATCCCCCTTCCGGTCGGTGCGGCTGCTCTACGGTCCGGGCGGCCACCGTGCCCGAGCCGTCGGAATAAAGGCGGGCCGGGTCGGGCGCCGTGGGGGCCAGTTGCAACAAAAGCCACAGCGCGAGAAGCCCTCCCGTCAGAAACAACGCATGTTTCATCGATAGGGGAGAGGCTGCATCGATCCCGCGGCGAAAACCTCGAATCATGGATCCTCTTGCAGGTTGCTGAATCAATCCGGACGGATACCCGTCTCCGGACTGTTTCCTGCCCCTTGCTAAAAGAATGCCACAGGCCCCGGAGTCTGATTCGAGCGAACGATCGCCGGCCCGATGCGCCGTTCACGGATACGCCGCCGGGCAGAGGCGCATTACCCGGTCCTCTGTCGGGTGTGCGAGGGATCACCTCTCCGGCAAGAGGTCCGTTTACCTCGCCGTGCAGCCGCAGCGTTCAGAAAAACATGCCGCCCTGTGGGGGAAGTTTTTTCGGCTCACTCGGCGCTTTCGGGCAGGTATTCCCGTTCGGCCGTTCGGTTCAGCAAAAGGATGCTGATGCGGCGGTTGATCGGGTCGTACGGATCGTCTTTCTTCGCTAGCACCGTATGGGCCAGGCCCTCGATCTTGACCACCTTGCCGTCGGCCAGCCCTCCTGCCATGAGCGCCCGCCGGGCGGCATTGGCCCGGTCCGTCGAAAGCTCCCAGTTACTGTAACCGGCCCGACCGTTGCCGAAAGGCGCGGCGTCCGTGTGGCCGGATACGATGAGCCGGTTCGGAAGCATGTTGAGCAGTTCGGCCACTTCCCTCAACAACCGCTCGGCATAGCCGGTAAGGATCGGGCTGCCGTTCTGAAACATAGGCTGGTCGTAGCGGTCCAGGATGTACAGACGAATGCCTTCCGGCACGAGCTCGATCTGGAACTGGTCCTCGAACGCCTTGAGTATGGCGTTCTTCTTCAACTCCCGCTCGAACTGCCGCTGGAACACCTCATACTCGGTCGAGTCGGCATCGCCGTCCTCTCCGCCGGGATATAGCATACCCGGCTTGCGGCTTCCCTGGCTGCCGGCCTGGATCCGGTCCCCGCCCGTATGGGGGCCGTCGGAAAAAACGGCTTTGAGAGGTCGCTTGAAGTAACTGGCAATCTCCGCCCGAGCTTGCTGTTCCACCGATCCCAGGAGCCACAGAAGAAGAAAAAACGCCATCATGGCCGTTACGAAATCCGCGTAGGCCACTTTCCACGAGCCGCCGTGATGCCCGCCGCTCACCTTTTTCTTTTTCCGAACGATGATCGGTTGGCTCGATAGGCCGCCGTTTTTCTTGTCTGCGCTTTGCATGCGTCAGGTCCGTAATGGGTCGGTTACTTCAGTGTTTTCACGTGCTGCTCCAGTTCGAGGAAGGTGGGCCGCTCGCCCGAGAACAACACCTTGCGTCCGTACTCGACCGAAATGAGCGGCGTGCTGCTGTTGACGGCCGCCAGCAGGGCTACCTTTACGCTCTGGAACAGCTTCATGGATTCTTCCAGGCGATGCTGCAACAGGTGGGCGACCGGCGCCACGAAACCATACGCCATCAGGATGCCCAGAAACGTACCGACCAGGGCGCGGGCGATCAGCATACCCAGCTCCTCCGGGGGCAGCCCGACCGACTCCATGGTGTGCACCACGCCCAGCACGGCGGCCACGATACCGAACCCCGGTAAGGCGTCCGCTACGTTCGTTACGGCGTGTATGGGTACCGAGCCTTCCTCGAGATGGGTCTCGATTTCCTGATCCATGATCTGTTCGAGCTCGAACGGATTCATGTGTCCCGAAACCATCAACCGAAGGTAATCGGTCAGGAACTCCATGAGTTTGCCGTTGCTCAGCACCTCCGGGTACTTGGTGAACAGGGTGCTTTTCTGGGGATCGTCGATTTCTTTCTCGATGCCGAGGAGTCCATCCTTTCGGATTTTCGACATAAGCTCGTACAGCAACGAGAGAAGCTGAAGCTGCACTTCCTTCTGATGCTTCGGGGTTTTTAACGTCTGCATGATGGCCTTCATGGTGGTCTTCGAAACCTCCAGGCCGTTGCTCACCACGAAAGCACCCCCCGCCGCTCCGGCGATAATCAGGAATTCCAGGGGCTGAACCAGGGCGGCAAAGTGCCCGCCCCCCATGATGAACCCCCCCAGAACCGAGGCCAGTACGATGATGTACCCGATGATCACCCACATAACGAAACGAAGGCGGAGGACCGTAGACAGGATGCCGCCTCACGAAGTCGCAGGGCCGCGGGCCCTGCGACCCTGTGTCCCGGCAGAAGCTTCGGCTGAACGCAGATCATATCCTGGTCATGAATGGACATTCGATTGGGAGTGGTGCTGTCTGCATCATCGGCATATACCGCACTTTCTTAAGGCCGAAATTTCCGCAACCCCGTTTCGAACCGGTTAAACGGGTTTCAACCCGGATGAAAATGAAAACGGGCAGCCCCTCGCGGCGGCTGCCCGTAATCCCCCTCGCTCAGAAAAACCGCTAATACACGGCCCGTTCCTGCGTCCGTCGCGAAAGCAGACTCGTTACCCGGATGCCGAACTGCTCGTCTACGACCACAGCCTCCCCTTCGGCTATGAGCCGGTTATTTGCGAATATTTGAAGCGGCTCGCCTACGAGCTTTTCCAGTTCGACCACGCTGCCGATCGTCAGGCGCAACACGTCGGAAAGCGGCAAGCGCCGCCGCCCGAGTTCCACCGTTACCTCCAGCTCTACCTCCGCCAGCAAATCGAACGTGCTGATTTCGGGCGTATTGCGAGCCGTCTCGAGGCCCAGGTCGGGAAACGACGCCGGGAAAACCGGAACGGCGCCCTTGCGGGGCTCGGGCATGGGCCGCGGCGCCTCTGGCGGTCTGGCTGCACCCATCGCGGCCGGGGCCGCCGGGCGTGCCGCGGGCGCTTCGGCCTCCGGTGTGAATGGTGCAAAAGCAAACCCGTGATAGGCCAGCTCGCCGGATTTCAACTGGAACGATACCCTCATGATCTCCTTCGGCAACGAGGGCGGGGTCATCCCGGGGCGCAACACGCTGATCTCCACACCCGGCAGCCGCGTTCCCTGCCCGGCCATGTGCGATTGCACCGATCCGAACGCCTGCCCTACTACCTCCCGGATCAGGTCGGCGCTGTCGTCGGAAAGCTCCACGAGTTCCTCGCCCAGCATGGCTTTGGATAGCAGCGGCAGCCAGCCTTCTTCCAGCACCACGCCGAAAAGGGCCTCGCCGGCGCTCGAACCGATGATGCTTAACTGGTTCGGCTCGTCGATTACCAGAGTCTCGGACCCCGCTTCCTCGATCTCAGTGTGGACGAGCGCCGCCTGGCTTCCCAGAATGGTCCGAAGAAAATCGTTGAGCGCTTCTTCAACCTGCGCAATGTGGGCGTCGATATTATTCGTCATCGTTGTCGGAGAAATTGGAGGGAGCGATTTCGAGAATGCGAAGGGCGCGGTACTTGCCCGACCGCCCCGCCACGGCCTTGAATTTTTCTTTGCCGTCGATATACACGGTTATGGGTTCATTGACACGACGATCCAGCGGTATGACGTCGCCGACTTGCAGATTCAGCAAGTCCTGAAGGAACAGGCGGCTGCGGCCCAGTTCGGCCCGCGATTCCACGGATACCGAGCGTACGATGCCCTCATACCGGGATCGGGCCTTCTCGGATATCGGCGTCGTCGCATTCGAAATCCACTGTTCCATGCCGCCGCGCCCCAGCATACGTTCGAGCAGGATGTACGGGTAGCACACGTGGATGAACGAGTGTTGGTCGTATATCGAAACCTCGAACGAAGCGACCAGCGCCGGCTCCACCGCCGGTATGATTTGCACGAACTCCGCGTGCGACTCGAAAGCCAGCTCCCGCAGGGTGAGCTCGTGGATCTGTTTCCAGGCTTTCTCCAGCTCCCCGTAGGCGCGCAGCATCACCTTGCTCATGATGCGCTGCTCGATTTGCGACACCTCCCGTGAGCGCTCCGGAAAGATCCCCGGCCCGCCGCACAGCTTCTCGATGGTGTAGACGACCAGCCGGGGGTCGATCTCGACGATCAGCTTGTGCCCCAGGTTTTCCGCATCCACCACGTACACGGCCGAGGGCGGAGCGCTGGACATGACGTACTCGGAGTACAACACCTGATCCACCACCTTGAGCCCCACGTCCACCATCGTGCGCAACTGAGCCGAAAGGTATACGGATAAATCCCGGGCAAACGACTCATGCACGTAGTTGAGCACGCGCATCTGATCCTGCGAGAAAAGCCGTGGGCGCTTGAAATTGTACGGCTGCACGCGCTGTTTCGCATCGGACTCGATGATCGACTCGAGCGTATCGATGTTGCATTCATCGGCGCCGTCAAGTTGGCGGCGCACTTCGAGCAAGACATCGATTTCTTCCTGGCTCAGCGGTTTTGCCATGGTACGAAGCTATCGGTTAACGAGCCTGTTCAGAGGGGTTCGGCGGCTATTGCAACACGTATTGAGTGAAATACAGGTGCTTGATCTCTCCGGCGCTGAGCAACCCGTTTATCTTCCCTTTCAACTGGTCCTTGAGCGCGTTCCGGTTGTCGATGGCCGCCAGTTCGGTTACCGAGCGGGCGGCCAGCGTGTTGATCACGGCGTCCCGGATAACTACCTCTTTGAGCTTGATTTCGTCCAGCACGGCCTGATCGCCGCTTTCGATCCCCAGGCTCGTCATCAGATACCGCCGCCCGTCGGTGCCGGTCGGGTTGACGATCAGGTCGGGGATCTCCATGAACAGCCCGTAGGCTTCTTCCTCCTCCTCGACCTTCTTCTCCTCTTCGGCATGATCTTCCGATGCACCCGCGTGGCCGAACTGCGTGTAGGTCACGAAGCCCCCGGCCGCCATGGTAAGCAGCAGGATCGGAATCAGGATCAGCCAGAACCGCCCCATCGACGGCTTCGGTTGTTCTACAGATTCTGCGGGTTGAGCGTCTTGCTGGTTTTTTTCGGCCATTGTTTCCACCTGAATAATATTTCGACGCGGCGGTTGCGCGCCCTGCCTTCTTCGGTCACGTTCGGTTCCACCGGATGGTACTTCCCCCGTCCGATGGCGACGTACTTATCCGGACCCGGGCCCGTCTGCTGCTCCTGAAGGAACCGCACTACGGAGGCCGCCCGCCCCGCCGATAGCTCCCAGTTCGAGGGGAACCGCTGCGTGGCGATCGGGCGGTCGTCGGTATGCCCGGTTACGGTGACGGATTCCACGTCTCGGCCCAGCACGTCCGCCACCATCCTGAGCACCATCCGGGAAGGTTCGAGCAAGTCGGCCTCCCCCGACCGGAACATCACGGAATCCGTAATGACCACGTGCATTCCGGCTTCCGTAAGGTTCACCTGCACCTTGTTCTGCAATCGGTTCTGCTGGAGAAACAGCAGCACGGACTCATACCGTTCGGCCTGCTGGCGCGAGCGAAACGCCCTGTTGGATTCCAGCGCCGCGTAGGGCGTCTCGGCAGCCATGAAACCGGCGTGCCCGGGGAAATACCGGAACACCTCGTTTACCTTGTCCTGCTCTATCGTAGACATCGCCACGATCATCACGAACAGGGTAAGCAGCAGCGTAATCAGGTCGCTGTACGTAACCATCCAGTGGGGGGCGGCGGGTTGTCCGTCCTCGGGGAAGGTTTCGTTCATCGGATCGGGTTTCGGCTCGCCTGAGACGGGCATCGTCCTGTCGGAAAAAGGTTATGCGGCGCGCGTGAACAATCGGATGGCCTTCCGCGGAGCGGCCGGGCCGATCGGCTGATCGAGCATGGCGCTCAACCGGCGTTCCACCAGGCTGGGCGCGTCCCCCCGGGCTATGGCGAGCACGCCCTCCCGGATGATTTCGGCCTCTCTCATCAACCCCACCGCCTGCGACCGTATCTTGGCCGCCACCGGAAGGAAAACCAGATTGGCCGCCATGGCGCCGTAAAACGTAGTCATGATGGCCACGGCCATAGCCGGCCCGATGGCGGCCGGATTGGTCAGGTTCTGAAGCATCTGGATCAGCCCGATGAGGGTTCCGATCATCCCGAAAGCCGGAGCGTAACTGCCTGCACTGCTGAACACCCGGGCCGCTGCCTGCCGGGGTTGCATCGCATGGCTGATCCGGATGCTCATCAGGGTGTGGATCCGCTCTTCTTCCGCTCCGTCGATGGCCAGTTCGAGGCCCATCCGAGTCAGGCTGTGGTCCAGCTTCTCCAGATCCTGCTCCAGCGAAAGCAAACCCTCCCGGCGGGCCCGGCGGGCAAACTCGGTGAACCGATGCACGTGGGTATGGTAATCAGGGTCCCGGAACCGCAAGAACTCCCGTACGACTCGGCCCGTCACCCCGATTTCGGAAAAGGAATGGCTGATGAGCAAGGCCGCGAGCGTCCCACCCATGACGATGCCTAACGAAGAGAGGTCGAAAAACGAACGCCATTCGCTGCCGAAAACGACGGCGGCGGCGATCAGGGCGATTCCGGCAACGAATCCGAGGGGGGTGGATCTTTCCATGACGTATCGGGGAGATGGAGAGCGAGATACCGTTGTCCGACGCTTCTACAAATAGTTTGCCGGATCGGAATGGGCCGGCGACGGTGCGGAAAAGTAGAAAACGGCGTTTTTGAGTCCGTAGGGATGGAAATAATTGCCTCTCGGCGGAATCGGTCACCTACAAACCTTCCGGCATACCCTCCGGAAAACGAAAAGCGGGAGCCCCGGCATCGGAACTCCCGCTTGGTTCGTTTTACCCGACCCTTCAGGAGGGACTGAGCCGATATGCCGGCCGAGCGCCCGCACGCGGAGCAAATCCGCTCTCGTCGCTCGTTCGGAAATGGGCGATCATCTCGCGCAGCTCCTCGGCCTGGGTGCTCATCTGGTCGGCCATCTTCGCCAGGTCGGTCGTCGACTGCGAAACCTCCGACGATACCGACGAAATCATCTCCACGCTCCGCGCGATCTGGTCCGTCGTGGCCGACTGCTGCTGGCTGCTCACGGCGATCTGGTCGATCATCTGCACCATGCCGTTGATCGAGCCCACGATCTGCCCCATGGCCCCGGAAGCCTCTTCAGAGAGCTTCAGGCCCGACTCCACCTCCTCGTTCCCTTTCGCCATGGAGGCCACGACTTCCTGCGTGTTCCGCTGGATCCGGGTTATCATCCCCGTGATTTCCTTGGTCGCGGCCGATGTGCGCTCCGCCAGCTTGCGCACTTCGTCGGCCACCACGGCGAAGCCCCGGCCCTGTTCACCCGCCCGGGCCGCTTCGATGGCCGCATTCAGAGCCAGCAGATTCGTCTGGTCGGCGATGTCTCCAATAACCCGGATGATCTCTCCGATCTGGCCGCTCGAGTCTCCGAGCGCCGTCACTTTTTCCGCCGCCTCGCGGACGATCGTCGCGATGCGCGACATGCCGGTGGTGGTCTTTTTGAATACCTCTTCGCCCATACCGGCCAGATCATACGCTTTCTGCGCTCCGGCGTTGGCCTCGTGCGCGTTCTGCGACGACGACGTGACCGTAGCGGACATCTCTTCGATGGCGGCCGCTACGTCGGCCGTTTGCTGGGCCTGTCCTACGGCCCCCCGCGACATCTCGTCCGCCGAAGAAGCCACCATCTGAGCCGCTTCGGATATTTTGTGTCCGGCTTCGCCGAAACTGCGGATCAGCCCGGCCAGATCATCGATCATCTGATTGATCTGCTCCATCAGCTGCCCTACGTCGTCCTGCACCGTTACTTGCAAGCGGCTCGTGAGGTCGCCCTGCGTGACGTTCGTAATCACCCGGCTGATCTGGGCGAACTGCGTACGCAGGTACTGACGCTCGTTCTCGGCCTGCTGTTGCAACGTCTGGGCGCTTTGCTGCGCTTCCTCGGCGTGCCTGGACTGCTCCTGCAGGGCCAGCATGTTCTGCTCGCTTGCCGCTACCATCGCGTTGAACGAGGCGGCCAGCCGCCCGATCTCGTCGCTCTGGCGCACGTCGGCCCGCGTGGTCAGATCTCCCGTCTCTACCTGCCGCGCCGCTTTTTCCAGGTTCTTCAGCGGCCCCGTGACCGTCTTTCCGACGTGCAGGTAAATCAACCCGATCAGGAGGAGGAATACCATCGGCACACCGATGGAAAGCAGCATACTCGTTCGCTGCCCTTCCTCCAGCTCGGTCTTGTCGATCACGAGCATGGCATAGCCCATCGGACGTTTGGACGCCCCGGCATCGTCGCTCGAAGCATATACCGGCGCAAGGGAGATCACGGCGGACCGCTTGTCCGACGTGACGACGCTGCGGGCCGGTCGGCCCTTCAGCGCCGCCGTCAGCTCTCCGCCCGAGGGCCGGTATGCGGCTCCGATCTGGGCGACGACGCCTTCCTCGACGAGTACCTTACCCGTCGAATCCAGGAAGCTCCCGGCCAGCGCATTGCCGCTCTTCACCACCGTCTGGATGCGCTCCTTCAGCCCGTCGGCATCCTGCATCATCAGGTTCAGCACCGATTCCGAGCCGACGGTATGCGCCAGCAGAAAAGTACGCTTCTCGAACTCCCGCTCGGTCGTGCCCAGGCTGTACCGGGCGAAAGAAAGGAAAAGCAGGGAAGTAATGATTGCCATTCCCCCCAGCAGCACCGCAAACCGATACCGCAGACTCAAGCTGCTCAATTTCAACTTCATACCCTTTGTACGCATAGTTCAATTCACACGTCAGGTGGGCTGTACCCCCTGTGTTTCGGGCTTACATGTACTGGGTCCGATCCTGGTACTTCACCGGAACGGCCACCGAGAGCGCATCGGCGATCGGCTTGTTTACTACGATCCGCACCCCGGAGCCCTGGCTCTGGATGCTCAGGCAAGCCCCTTTCTTCACCCAATCGTCCGACGGCGCCATCAGCATCATCTTGTCCTCGGCGGCGCTCTTTACCAGATACTTCTGCGTCACGTCGCTGCCGACGATCTGGTCGGAATTGACTACCCATAGCGCCTTGACCCCGTGCGTCTTCGTCAGCTCGCGTACCTTCGGGGCGACGTCGCTCATGCCCGTTACCACCCCTACGACTACCTTGATGCCGGTCGCCGCGGAGGCCTTCTGCAATTGCTCGATGACGGAGGCCCGCTCCGGGTTGGCTTCGGCGATCACCACGCCGATTTTATCGATGCCGGGCTTGATCTCCTTGAGCAAATACAACTGCTGCAGCGGAGTGGCAGCCTGGCCAAAAGCGGAAAACGTTGCCGGGAACAGGAAAAGTGCTGCAAGGAAACAGCATCGCAAAATGGTTCTCATGATTTCCTTTGGTTGCTGATGAGTAAGGTTGTGTGCTCGTACGTATCGACGGTTTCTAGCTTCTATTAACTGGTTGGTGCGGTTTTCATGCAAGAAAATGTGTCCTTCCGGACCGGGGCGCTGCCTTCCGTGTACGCTCGGTACGGGGCACGGTGTTTGTTGAACGTCCGGGCAGATCCGGCAACCCTTTCCGATCACCATGCGCCGCCCTCACCACTACGTAGTGCTATTCCTTCTCCTGTGGAGCCCGCTCG
The DNA here is from genome assembly GCA_965365445.1 of uncultured bacterium. Classification (GTDB taxonomy): domain Bacteria; phylum Bacteroidota; class Rhodothermia; order Rhodothermales; family DASSAV01; genus CBDUBS01. The sequence continues at coordinate 9,716 of CBDUBS010000048.1, forward strand.
GTGCTCGTGCCGATACGTCATCGGATTCGGTCGTCACGCTCCAACTCGATGAACAACTCCGGTCGCTTACCCTTCGCCAGCGGGACGACGTGGTCTGGCTCGCCCGATGCATCTATTCGGAAAGCAACCTCGCCCACGAGCAACGGCTGGTGGCATGGGTCGTGCGAAACCGGGTCGAGACGCAGTTCAGGGGCCGTTCCTACCGGAGCGTCGTGCTGGAGCCGTACCAGTTCAGCGCCTTCAACGAACCCAATGCCCGCCGGAAGCATATTCTCGGCCTGGACCTGAACAGCCGCTACGGTCCGTGGCGTGAAGCCCTGGAAATCGCCCTGGACGTGTACCGGGCTCCCGCCGAAGAACGCCCCTTTTCCCTCACCACCCGGCATTTCTACTCGCCGGTATCCATGCGGGGCGGGAAAACACCTCACTGGGCCATCGGAGAAGAAGCGTTGGACCTCTCTCGCTTCGGAGTCAACACCCGCCGCTTCCAGTTCTTCAACTCCATCGACGATGCCTACCAGCGCAGCCTGGCCGCTTCCGACTCCGGCTACACCGATGACACACTCGATCAGACCGATGCCGCGCCGGAAGTCCGTCCGTTTGCCGGGCGAAAGCGAACCCTGACCCACCGGGTTCGGCTGAGCGGCCGTGTTGCCCGGCCCGTCCGTCCATCGGCCCGCCGCCTGCGGGATTAGCTTCCTTCAGCCCTTTCCCCGGCGAACGGCTCTTGCTACGGCGTCGGCAATGGCTTCTAGCGGCAGTACCGCATCCGCCAGCCCGGCATCCACGACGGCCCGAGGCATTCCGTACACGACGCACGACGCTTCATCCTGAGCGATGAGCTTGCCCCCATGCTGCTTGATGGCCTTCACCCCTTGTAGGCCGTCCTTTCCCATGCCCGTCATGACGACCGAAAGCACCCGCCCCGAATAAGCGGCTTCCGCCGACTCGAACATGACGTCCACCGAGGGCCGGTGCAACGTGTCGGACGGCTGCTCCGGTGTCTGAACGAGCGTTCCGCTTACACTGTGCCGGAAAGTCAGGTGCTTTCCCCCGGGCGCCAGGTACACCGTGCCTGCCTGCACCGGCATCCCGTTTTCCGCTTCCACCACATGCAACGGACTGGCCGCGTCGAGCCGCTCGGCCAGCGAGCGCGTAAAATGGGGAGGCATATGCTGAACCACGGCCACGGGTACCGGCAAATCGAAGGGCAGCGCCGGTATGAGCCGCTGCAGGGCGAACGGCCCCCCCGTCGAAATACCAATCACGACGATCTGCGCTTCCGGAAAGTGCACCGCCGGAGTGCGCGGGATCGGGGCCGCCGCAGTCGTGCGCTGGTACCACCGGCTGCGGGAGCGGGTGATCGTCTTGACCTTCTCGATGAGATCGTGCTGTACTTTCGTGATCTCCAGCGACACGTACGACGACTGCTTCGGTATGAAATCGACCGCCCCGGCTTGCAACGCCTCCACGGTTGCCTGGGCGCCCTCCCGGGTCAACGAGCTGATCATCAATACCGGGCAGGGGTGTTGCTTCATGATCTGGCGCAGCGCCGATATCCCGTCGAGCACCGGCATCTCCACATCCATCGTCACTACGTCGGGCTTCAACTGCCGGACTTTCTCCACACCCTCCGCCCCGTTTCGCGCCGTATCGACCACCTTGATCTCGGGATCGCTCTCGAGCATCATCGAAATGGCCTTCCGCATGAAGGCAGAGTCGTCTACCACAAGAGCACGAATCATAGTCCCTCTAGCTAGCGGCCCGCCGCCCGGCGCGTTTATGCCGGAACCAGTTCTTCCACCACGGACCGGGTCTTTACCCCTTCGGAGGATACCTGGATGACCTCGGGAACGTCCAGAATCATGATTACCCGCCCGTCGCCCAGTATCGTGGAGCCGGCGACGCAGCGCACCTTCTTGAGGTAGTTGCCCAGCGGCTTGATGACGATTTCCTTCTGGCTTTCCATCGCATCCACCACCAAGCCCACCCGGTGGTGCGCCACCGCAACCACCACGGCAAACGACTGGCGGCTCGGTTCGTCCGGCTCCTGCACCCTGAGCAACCTGCCGATCCGGATGAGCGGCAGCACTTCGCCCCGGTGCCGCATCACCTCACGCCGGTTTATGGAGTACACGTCCCCTTCCTCCACGCGCACGACTTCAGTTACGGCGTGCAGAGGGATCGCGTACGTTTCCATGCCCGCCCGAACGAGCAGGCTCTGCGTGATTGCCAGGGTCAGCGGCAGCTTCAGCGTAAACCGGGTGCCCTGCCCCGGCACGGTATCGATGCGGATGGAGCCGTTCAGACGGGTCAGGTTCGTCTTGACGACGTCCATACCAACCCCCCGGCCGGAAACCTGACTGACGGCCTTCGCCGTGCTGAAGCCGGGCCGGAAAATGAGCAGATGAGCCTCGCTGTCGCTCATCTCTGCCGCCTCCGCCGCCGTAATGATCCCCCTTCCCAGCGCGTGCTGCTTCAGCTTCTGCGCGTCCAGTCCGGCCCCGTCGTCCTCGATGACCAGGATGATGTGGTTTCCCTCATGCGCCGCCGAAAGCCGGATACGGCCCCGGGCGGGCTTGCCCCGCTCCTCCCGGATTGCCGGCAATTCGACCCCATGGTCGGCCGCATTGCGAATCAGGTGCACCAGCGGGTCGCTGATCTCTTCCACCAGCGACTTGTCCATCTCGGTTTCCTCCCCCTCGATCACCAGCTCGATCTGCTTCTCGAACTCCCGGGCCAGATCGCGCACCAGCCTGGGAAATTTGTTGAAGGTCCGCCCGATCTGTACCATGCGGGCGTTCATGACCGCCGTTTGAAGCTCTGTCGTGATGAAGTCGATCTGCGCGTTGGTATCCACGAGGTCGCTCAGCAGCCGGTCGTTCTTCTCCGACTGCTCGGCATTGGCTACCACTTGAAGCAGCCTGTTCCTTCCGAGCACGAGTTCGCCGACCAGGTCCATCAGGTTGTCGAGCCGCTTGACGTCTACCCGGATCGTTTTGTTTTCCTGATTTCCTCTGGCTTCCTGCCCGCCGCGCGGCGTTTCCCCTGCCGTTGGCTCGGCAGGCTCGCTCTCGGTCGGAAGTGGTTCCTCCGGGACGACCGCCGCCTCGACGGCCGCTGCTTCACCCGGGAAGCTCTCAGCGGGGAAGCTCTCTACGGGTATGTCCACTGCCGGGGCGGGGGCGCCGCCGGGGAGCTTGCCTTCCGAAAGGTCGCTCAGGGCCTGATACAGCGGATCGAGCTTCATCGGAGTGATATTCCGGTCCACGATCTGCTGCAACAACAGCTTCATGTGGTCGAACGCATCGAACATGATGTCCATCATCTCGATGCGAAACTGGAGCTCTCCCCGGCGCAACTTGTTCAGTACGTCTTCGAAATGATGCGCGAGCACGCTGAGTTGCTCCAGGCTCAAAAATCCTGACGTTCCTTTTACCGTATGAACGGCTCGGAAAATCTTGTTGACGAGCTCGGCGTCCTGGGGAGTCCGTTCGAGCTGAAGCAAATCGTTGTCCAGCTGATCGAATATCTCGATCGTCTCCGTGATGAAGCTCTCAACGATCTCTTTCAGGTCGTCGGAAAAAACCGGATGGTCTGCCATAGAGGTGCGGGTAGGCGCGGCCGCCTGCTAGAGTCCCTGGAATAGTTTGTCGATTTCATCCTGCGACGCCGGATTGGCGGCCGGCCGGGGCGCCGCAAATAAGGCGTCGATGTCATTCTGACAGGCCGCGACCCGTTCGGCAGGCGGCTCGGCGGGGGAGGTTTCCTTCGCCCGTCCGTTAACCGATTTTGCCCGCCCCGGTACGAACCCGGCGATGACCTCGTCGGCTTCTACCTGTCGCTGCCCCGAGCGGTCGTACGTTGCGTTCGGGTCGAACGTGCCCGGGTTGGTCGGGGTGAGCAGTTCTTCCACGGTCTGCTCGAAATCCGCATAGCTCAATCGGTGGATCAGCCGCGTCAGCCGGTCCCGTATCGACTCGAACAGATGCTTCACGGCGGCAATCTGCTGGGTGGTGATGTCCTGCACCTGAAGGGCCAGCATGATCCGGTTGATGTCGTCCCGCATGGCATCTATCGCTCCCACTTCCTGCCCGAGCTTGGAGGCAAAACTCTTGCGCAGCGCCCTTTTTTGCTCGTGCAGCACCTCGATGCGGGTGATGAGGTCCGGATTGTCGCCCTTGTACGCCATCTTGATGAGGCGAACCATCCGCGTATCCAGTTGCCCCATCGCATCCAGGTCGGCGGCCGCCTGCTCCCGCGTCGACTTCATGCGCGAGAGCTGGAGCAGCACCGCATCGACCAGGTCGAGGATCTCTGTGGTCGCCATCTCGGTGGCCTGCGATACGCTCTGCAACTGCGACGTGGCCTTGGGAATCTTGCTCGTGCTGTCGCGGATCGACACGTTGATCTCGTCCAGCAACGGCGACATTTCCTTGAAAAAGTGGAGGATCTCCTCGATGAACGGGACCGCTCGCTGCCCGATGATGAACACGGCGCGTAGCTCGTCGAGCTTGCCCAGGATGTTGGTTATGTTGTCGGCCGGCATGTCGGGAAGCATTTAATTGGTTTTGAGGATCAAGTCGATCTTCTCGCGCAGCACGTCCGGCGTGAAGGGCTTGACGATGTAATTGTTGACCCGCGCCTGCAACGCATCGATCACGTCCTCTTTCATGCCGCGCGTCGTGATCATCAGGATCGGAAGGGACTCCGTGGCCGGGCTGCTGCGAATCGTTTTCGTCAGGTCCAGGCCGTTCATGTTCGGCATGTTCCAATCGGTTATGAGAAAGTCTATCGCTTCCTCGTGCAGCTTCTTGACGGCTTCATTGCCGTCGGCCGCCTCGACGAATGTGCCGTACCCGATTTCCCGAAGTGCATTGCACACGATCCTCCGCATGGTAGGGGAGTCGTCAACAACCAGAAATTTTAGAGTGCTCATAGAGAGTGCCGCTGATGATGGATCGCGCCGTCCGCCGGCGCAGTACAGGTTCTATCGGCTGAAAATGGATTCAATTAAGGAATTTGGATACTTCGTACTGAATACGCCGCGAATCGAAAGGCTTGGTCAGATAAGCATCCGCCCCGGAGCTTAACCCTTCCGTGATGTAGCACTCGTCTTGCAGCGCCGAGAGCACGATGATCGGCACTTCGGCATATTCGGCAATCTGCCGCAACGCCTTGATGAGGCCGATTCCGTCGAGTTTGGGCATCGTCAGATCGGTAATGATGAGGTCCACCTGGGTCCGGGCGAGTTGCTCCAGGGCATCCTGGCCGTCCAGGGCCGTAAAGACGGCATATCCCTGCGCTCGCAGGGCGAACATGACGAACTTCCGGATCGGCCCGGAGTCATCGACTACCATCACTTTCTTTGACATGACCGCTTTACCGTTGGTAGGCAACATTCTTTCCGAAACGTACGAGGTTGAACGACTGGGAAACGCCGTACAGCGTCTCTGAAAAACTGATGAGCAGGTAGCCGCCCGGCCTGAGGCTGTTGTACAGGGCGTGTACGACACGCTGCTTCGCCGGCGCGTCGAAGTAAATCAGCACGTTGGCGCACAGAATGATGTCGAAAGGTTGCAGCAGGCTCAGCGCGGATCGGTCCATCAGGTTCATCTGCCTGAAGGTAGCCATTTGCTTGATGTCCGGGCTGAGGTGATACTGATTCCCTTCCCGCCTGAAGTACTTCTGCATATAGGCGGGAGGAATATTGCGCACGGCATACTGCGAGTAGATCCCCGCCTGGGCCGTACGAACGACCTCGCTGTTGATGTCCGTGCCGACGATCTCGAACTGCACCGACGGATGCTTCGGCTGCAATTGCTCCCGGATCATGATCCCGACCGTATACGCCTCGTCGCCCGTGGAGGAGGCGGCGCTCCAGATCCGGATCCGCTGCGGGCCGGGCCCTTTCGCGGCGATCAGCCCCGGAATGAGGTCGTTTTTCAGCAGGTCGATCTGTTCGGGCTGCCGGAAGAAATACGTTTCGTTGATCGTGACGCTATTGATGAACAGCGGCAATTCCGTCCTGCGCCCCCCGTTGAGTAACAACCGATGGTAGTCCTCGAACGTGGCAAGGGAAAGGGCGCTCAGGCGGCGTCCCACACGGCTCTCCAGCAGATACCGCTTGTTGTCGGGGAAATGGATCCCGGCCTCGTTGTATATCAGCGTGCGCAGCGCGTTGAACGTCTCGTCCGAGAGTTCGGAGCGCTTCAGCCCGGGTAAGTCCAGCGTGTCGAGCAGTGCCATTGAACTACGATTAATGAGATTACCGGGACGGAATACCCACTGAGGTCATCCACCTTGTATCAGGTCGCAGGCGTAGGAGCTTACTGTCGGATCGGCGTCGGAGGCGGCCGCCTCCAGAGCCGGATTCAGTTCTTCGATCCCCAGCCGGCTGATGACGCTCAGCATACTGAGCTTCGTTTCTGCGTCGAGGGAGCCAAAATGCAGCCCGATGAAATCGGCCGCCTCTCCATACCGTTCTGTGGAAATGGTCCGTTTCGCGAGCAGCGCCAGCGCAAACGTTAGGGCGGCCTGTGTCGTCACGATGCCCTCTGCATGACTGACCACTAGCACGTCGAGCGGCGACGAAACGGCGCTCAGCACCTCCAGAGCGGCCATGTCGATGAGGTCGTCGTTCCCGCTGTGGGCCAGCAAACCCTGCACGGAGGCTTCATCGGCAAAAAACCGGAGGCCGCGTGCGGCCACCCGCCGGTAATCCTCGTCCGGGTCGTCCAGCATACCCAGCAGCTCATCCCGTACCACCAGCGTCAGACGCCCACGCGCCTCCGGATGGCGTTCGCACACCCCGACTACGGCCTGCAGCACGATCGGCCGGGCCATCGGATCGCTTTCTTCCAGCTTCGCGGACAGCAACCCGAGTACGTCCGGACCTCCGTCGGCCGCCAGCGCTTCGGCAGCGCAGAGGGATACCACCGGATCCTCGTCTGTAAGGGCATTTACAAGCAGGGGCAGGTCCTCAGGCCGCCCCATGCGCCCGAGCACGCCGAGTACGTGAGGGCGAGCCGGCGGATCCATATAAAAGGCCTCCCGAACGACGTCGGCATGTTCCACCGCGTTCAGGGCGCCCAGCGCGTCGATCGCCGCCAGCCGGACGTTGCCCGCTTCGTCCATGACCCGCCGGGCCAGACGGTCCGAAAGGTGATGGGCAGGCATCAGGGCCAGCAGATCGATCGCCAGTTTCCGAATGTGCCCGCTCGGACTTTCCACCAGTTCGGATACGGCGTCCACGGCTGCGTAGCCCATCTGTACGAGGATGTCGCCCGCCCGGCTGCTCAACCCCACGTCCTCAGCCGCCAGCCGGTCCAGAAGCCCCTGAACGGCTTCCGTGTCCGTGCAGAGGCTCAGGCGCCGGGCCGCCTCTTCTCGAACTCCAGCATTGGGGTCCGAGAGGTCGGACAGCCACTGCCCGATCTGCTCCGGAGAGGCTTCCACTGCGGCTTCGCAATCACCCCAGCCTCCGGGTTCGAATGGTTCGTATACGTCGTAAGACATCGTCCAATCACCCCCTTGCGGGGCTTTTCCCATCGTGAACGAATCGGTCGCTATGGCCGGCTTCAGGCCGCCAGGGCCGCCGGAACGAGTTCGCCACGCTCCTTCTCGGAAAGCACTTCCTCCAGGTCCAGCAGGATCAGCAGCCGGTCATCCAGCTTCACCACGCCTTTTATGTACGGCGTATCGATCCCTACGGCCAGTTCAGGCGGCGGCTCGATGGTGTTTCCATCCACCCGGATCACCTCTTTCACGGCGTCCACCATGAACCCCACCACCTTCTCCGCCAGCTCCACCACAATGATCCGGGTCGTGCCGCTGCGCTCTCGCTTGGCCATACCGAAACGCGAGCGCAAATCCACCACCGGCACGATCCGGCCGCGCAGGTTGATGACGCCCTCGATGAACGAGGGCGTATTGGGTACGCGCGTGATGTCCATCGGACGGATAATCTCCTGCACGCGCAGAATGTCCACCCCGAACTCTTCCTTTTCGATCAGAAAACTGACCAGTTGAAGCAGCTCGGCGCTCTGGTTCGTTAATTTGCTCATGGGGATGGCTGTTGAATCGTTGGTTCTCGGCGGCGGCTTTGCCCCGTACCCGGCTAATGAGCCCGGGCACGAACACCGTATCGGCGGAAAAACGGAGTGTTTAACCTCGCATTCCCGTTTTCATGGGGTCCATATCAAATAAACCGGCCCCGCAAGCAGTACCTGCGGGGCCGGACGGACACTTGCGCCGAAAAACGTTACCGCTTCAACTGAAGCATCTCCTGGAGCAGCTCGTCCGAAGTTGTTATCACGCGCGCCGATGCCTGGTACCCGCGCTGCGCCACGATCATTTCGGTAAACTCGGTGGCGAGGTCCACGTTGCTCATCTCCAGCGACCCGGCGACCACGGCCGTACGCAGATCCCGGCCCGCTCGCCCCAGCTGCAAGTCACCGGAGGCGCTCGTGGTGCTGTAGAAGTTCTCCCCCTGCTGGTCGAGGCCGCTCGGGTTGTTTACCCACGCAATGGCCAGCTGGTAAATCTTCTGCTGCTCACCGTTGCTGAAGTTGAGTTCCAGGATGCCCTCGGGATTGATGCTGTAGCCGACGAGCGTACCCGCCGAAAAACCGTCCTGGCTCTGGAAGGTGGCGGTCGTCGAGCCGCTGTACTGCGTTAGCCCGTCAAAATCCAGCTCGATGGTCGTGCCGCCGTACGCAGCGCCCCACGTCAGGGTGGGAGGGGTGGTCAGCGGGGTGATCGAGCCGTCGATCTCGAAGGTGAGCGCCCCGGTTATGTTGGCAAACGGAGCCGGCGATACCGACCCGGCATAATTTACGTTGTAATTCCATCCGGCGGCGGTCCGCGTAAACTGGATCACGACGTCGTGCGGAGCGCCCTTCTGGTCGTACAATACCGTCGAGATGGACTGCGTGCCGCCCACTCCCGTATCGTGCGATAAATTGCCCGCCACAACGGCGCTTGCCGTGGCGCTCGCCGGGGCCTGCGACTTGCTGTTAATCTTGACATCCTCCGGAGCGCCGAGGATGTTGCCGTTGGCGTCGAGTTTCCACCCCTGCACGTTCAATCCGTTGGCCGTAACGAGTTCGCCCTCGCGGTTGAACGTGAAGTTGCCCGCCCGGGTAAGCAGCGAGCGGTCGCCGGATTTGACGACGAAGAAGCCGTCGCCGCTGAGCGCCAGATCCGTCGAAACGCCCGTGTTTTCCAGAGCGCCCTGATTCCAGTTTTTGTCGATGGAGCCTATGGCCACGCCGAGCCCCACGTACGATGGGTTGATGCCGGTGCCGCCGGCCGTGCGACCGACGCCCAGCTGCTGCTGCCCGAGTACTTCGTTGAATGCCGCCCGCGACCGCTTGAAAGCCACGGTATTCACGTTGGCGATGTTATTTCCGACGACGTCCATCTTGGTCTGGTTGCTTTTCAGACCGGAAACGCCTGTGCGAAGGGAGCGAATCATGGTGTTGCCTCATGTTTGGCGGTGTGTCCGCAGCATCGGTCAGTCCGCTGCGGCCGGCCTCCCGGTAGTGGGTCCAGCCGGTGGGTTGTCTCCGGAACCGATCAGACCATCATGGCGCTGTCGATTCCGGTAAAAATGCGTTCTCTGAGTTCATCCGGCCCGATGGCCGTCACGACGGTCCGGCTGGGCACGTTAACGACGAAAGCGGCGTCGGCTCGGAGCACCAGGGCGTCTCGTGCGCCTTTCGTTTCCAACTCGTTCAGGGCCCGGGCCATGGTCGTTTCATCGGTGGGGTTCCAGGAAATACGGCGCTGTTCCAATCGCTGCCGGGCATGCACGGATAGGTTGATGCCCGGCTGCCGGCTCTCCTCCCGAACGCGTTGCAGTGTTTCCAGGAATGAGCGTTCGGGAGGAGCCGCGCCGGGTGGGGTAGGGCCCCTCGGCGGAGCGATCCGTTCCGCCTGTCGGGTAAGGTCTCTGACTTGCATGGGTTCAGGGTTATGTAGGTTCGGCCCGAAGGCCGCAGATATACCGGCGCGTCCGCTCATCCCGCAGGCGATCGGATCGTTGCCGGCCGTGGTTTACGCGCCGGAGGTCTTGCCTTCCTCGGCTTGCGTTTTTACGGGAGGCGGCGGGGGGTCCACCACGCCGCGAACGTGCGACATCGGTACGGATGACCTGCCGACCCAGAGCAGCACACCGTCCGCGCCGAAGGTCACCCGGCTCACCCGGCCTTGCATGAACGAACGGGTCTCTACCGTCTCGCCGTTGGCGTCGTAGGCGTGGATGTCGAACGAGTATTGCCCCGGAGGCGCCTTCTTTCCGTTCGTGTCGAGCCCGTCCCAGTTTATTTCGTGCATACCCGCCGTCTGTGTGCCCTGCTCGAACGTCCGAAGGGTGTTGCCGGAGGCATCGCGCACCCGCACGACCACGTTGATCGCGTCGGACTGAAGCTGGAACCGGAGCGACGCCCCGGAACCTTCGGTCAGCTCGATGCCGTTGCCCTCCGCCTCGATCATCTTCCCGATGAGCGATGTCGCCATGCCGTTGTTGACGCTTTGCGAGAGCATATTCGTCGCTTCGGCGCTCTCCGCCAGCGACTCCTGTATGTTCAGGAGCTCCTCTACCGTGCTGAACTGGGCCAGTTGGGCGGCAAACTCGTGCCCCTGGAGCGGATTCATCGGGTCCTGGTTGCGCAGCTGCGTGACCAGCAGCCGAAGAAACTCGTCCCGGCCCATCTTACTCGATCCGGTCAACGCCGACTTTTCAGGGGCCGCCGGTGTGGGAGTCGTTGAGGTTACGTTCATGACGTTCGTGGTATGCCTGTTAAAGGGTTGGTCAGCCGATCCACTCCCGGCTGCCGCTTATGGGGCCGCTGCGGCGAGCCAGGCTCGATTCTACCGGAGCAGGACCTTTGCCCTGTCCGCCTCTCCGACCGGATCTGCCGGTCGCTCCCGATTCCGGTGCGCCGAATTGCCGCCCCGCCGAGTCACCTGTCAGCGTCAGATCGACGCGCGTTCCATACTGCTGTTGCAGTATTTCCCGCAGACGGTTGGCATCGGCTGCCGCAGCCTGCCGGAGCGCCGGATCGCTGAAGGCCACAGCAACCGCTACCCGGTCCTCATCGCGACGGGCGCGGACGTTTACGGTGCCTTCTCCTTCAGCCAGCTGGATATCGACGGACTTCCAGCCGTTTTCGAATTCCTGCAACCGCAACGGTCCTTCCCCGAGCAACCGGGCCCACTCCGCGTTGAACCGCGCCCGGAAGGCGGCCTGCATACCGGCGGCGTCTTTCGGCCCGTTGATTCCTTCCTGTAAGGCCGTGGATACGAAACCGGGCGCTCGTGCGTCGGCGTCGCCGGAAACCGGGGCGGGATCGTCCGGGGCCGAAGTCTCCAGGGTTTCCACGACGCGTTCCTGAATCTCCGGTTGAAACGGAGCGCTCGCCTGTTTGGCACTCTGTATAGGCCCCTGTGCGGGCGAGCCCTGACGCCCTTCCTGCCCCGATCTCTCCCCGCCCTGCTGCCGGGCGTGCTCCCCGTGGCGCCGGGAGTGCCCTGCCGCCTCGGGGGCGTGCGGCTCCACCGATTCGGCTTTCCCGCGGGCATCCTTTCCCACTGTGTTTTCAACCGGAGCTTCGGTTTCGGCCGCCGCGAGGGCCGGGGCGCTCCCGTCGGTCCGACCGGGCTCCTCCGGCGCCCCCGGCATATCGGGACTCAAGACGGGTGGCGTCTGGGCCTTGCCCTCGATTTTCTCCCCCTGCGCGGAAGCGGCGGCATTCGGGGTTGCCTTCACCGGCCCCGGATCGCTTCTGATCCCCACAAGCCGGGCTCTGTGAGGCTCGGCCGGTAGGGGAGGGGTTTCTGGTTCAGTCTCGCTTGTCCGTTCTGTTTTTGTCGAAACCGGTGAGGGTTCAACTTCTTCCGGCTCGACCGTCGCTGCCTCCTCCCCGGTTGCCGTCGTCCCTTTCGACGCTACGGGATCGGCCGGCGTGCTTGCCGCGATCCGCTCTCCTACGTTGGGTGTAGCAATGAGTCTGTCTGGACGGGCAGCCGAAGGGTGGTCGCCGGCTTCCGTGCGTGCTTCCGCGGCGCGCCGGTCGGGGGGCGCTTTTCCCTCGCGTGGAGCAGGGGGCTTTTCGCCCGTCCGATGAGCGGGGAACGGTTCGTCTCCCTTGCGGGACGGTTCCTCCCCGGCCCGGGGCCCTTCCTGTTCGGGTGTTACCGTGGTCTCTACGATGGCCTGCCGAAATTCGGAGCGTTCAACCGGGTTTCTCTCGGGCCCGCCTGTGTCGGCCTGCCCCGTGGAGCCGCTTTCCATCAGGGGTGCGGCGCTTTCGTGCTCGCCGGAGACGCTCTCGGAAACATCCGCCGCCGGGGGCGCTACGACCGGACGCTCCTCGACGGATCGGCTCGTATCGGGCCGGCCGTGATGCTTTGCCTTGTCCTGGTTCCTTG
>CBDUBS010000049.1:0-22146 GCA_965365445.1 uncultured bacterium
AAGCCATGATCCTCATGCTTTCGAGCCACAACATCCTCAGCCCGGCGCACGGCGGGCCTGTAACGGTTCCCAGCCAGGACATGGTGCTAGGTCTGTATTACATGACCAAGGCCCGCACCGGAGCGAAAGGAGAAGGCAGCTACTTCGCCGACATGAAGCAGGTTCGGCAGGCGTTCGATCAGAAAATCGTAGACCTGCACGCCAAGATTCAGCTCCGGATGGAAGATGGAAGCCGGCTGGAAACGACTGTCGGGCGCGTTCTGTTCAACGAGATCGTACCGGAAGGCGTCCCCTTCCTGAACGAAGTGCTCACCAAAAAGAGCCTCCGGATCATCATTACCCGGGTGTTCAAGGCGGCGGGATTCGCGCAGACCTCCCGGTTCCTGGACGACATCAAACGCCTCGGTTTCGAACGCGCCACTACGGGCGGCCTGACGTTTTCGCTGTCGGATATCGTCGTGCCGGATGCCAAGCAGCAGCTCATCGAAGGGGCGACCCGGGAAGTGGAAAAAGCCCGCTCCAACTGGGCCGGCGGCTTCATCACGGAGAACGAGCGCTACAACCAGGTCATCGATATCTGGACCAGGACCAACAATCAGGTATCCGAAGTCCTTTTCGACACCCTGCGTAAGGATCGTGAGGGATTCAATGCCATCTTCATGATGGCCGACTCCGGCGCTCGCGGCTCGAAGGAGCAGATACGGCAGCTTGGCGGTATGCGCGGCCTGATGGCCAAACCGCAAAAAAGCCTCGTTGGGAATGCCAACGAGATCATCGAGAACCCGATCATTTCCAACTTCAAGGAAGGGCTCTCGGTGCTCGAGTACTTTATTTCCACGCACGGCGCCCGTAAGGGTCTCGCGGATACCGCCCTTAAAACGGCCGACGCCGGATACCTGACACGCCGCCTCGTGGACGTGGCCCAGGATGTTACGGTCACCCAGAACGATTGCGGCACGCTTCGCGGCATCAAGATAGCGGCGCTGAAGGATAATGAGGACGTAGTCGAGCCGCTGGCCGACCGCATTCTCGGGCGAGTCTCGGTGCACGACGTGTACGATCCACTGGATGGCGACATCATCGTGGCCGCCAACGAACTCATCGAGGAAGAAACCGCCCGGCGTATCTCCGAGACGTCCATCGAGGAAGTCGAAATTCGGTCGGTGCTCACCTGTGAAGCCCGGCGGGGCGTTTGCGCCCTCTGCTACGGAAGAAACCTGGCTACGGGTCGGCTCGTGGAGGTTGGTGAAGCCGTAGGGGTCGTGGCGGCGCAATCCATCGGCGAGCCGGGTACGCAGCTTACCCTGCGAACCTTCCACATCGGTGGCGCGGCCAGCCGCATCTCGGCCGAAAGCACACTAAAAACGAAGTTTGCCGGCCTCGTTCGGTTCGAGAACCTGCGCACGGTAAAACTTGAGGAAGACGACGATACGAGGGAAGTCGTGCTCTCGCGGCAGGGCGAAATCCGCGTGTTCGATCCGAAAGAGGATGGCCGCCTGCTTCAGACGTACGTTATTCCGTACGGTGCGGAAGTAACGGTGGAGGACGGCAGCCACATCGAAAAGGATCAGGTGCTCGCCATCTGGGATCCGTACAACAGCGTCATCCTCTCCGAAGTGACCGGGTCGATTTCGTTCCAGGACGTCATCGAAAACGGTACCTACCGCGACGAGTCCGACGACCAGACGGGGTACAAGGAAAAGGTCATTATCGAAAGCCGCGACCGCACGGTTACTCCGGCCATCCTCATCACCTCGGATATGGGCAGCATGAGGGAGTATCCTCTCCCCGTTCGCGCCCGCATCCAGGTTGACGCCGGAGACGTGGTGCAGGCCGGCCAGATCATCGCGAAAATACCGCGTCAGTCGGCGAAAACCCGCGACATCACGGGCGGCCTCCCGCGCGTGACCGAGTTGTTTGAGGCGCGCACCCCGACCGATCCGGCTGTGGTGAGCGAGATCGACGGCGCGGTCAGCTTCGGCGGCCGCAAGCGCGGCGCGCAGGAAGTAATCGTGACCAGCCGCGACGGCGTGCTTTCGAAGTCGTATCTGGTGCCTCTCTCGAAGCACCTGCTCGTCCACGCGAACGATTTCGTACGGGCGGGTGAGGCGCTCTCGGACGGCCAGGTATCTCCGCAGGACATCCTGAGCATTCTGGGACCGAACGCCGTGCAGGAGTATCTGGTGAACGAAGTGCAGGAAGTGTACCGTCTCCAGGGCGTAACGATCAACGATAAGCACATCGAGGTCATCGTTCGGCAGATGATGCAGAAGGTCCGTGTCCAGGATCCGGGGGATACGTTCCTGCTCGAACAGGACGTCATCGACCGCTTCATCCTGGAGGAAATGAACGACGAACTCTCGGATAAATTCGTGGTGACGGAAATCGGCGACTCCGGACTGCGCCTCGCACAGGTCGTAGACCGCAGGCGGCTCCGTGAGGTCAACTCCGACATGAAGCGCCGCGACCTTCGTCAGATCGAGGTTCGGGATGCGCAACTGGCCGTGGCGGAACCCATACTACTGGGTATCACTTCGGCGGCGCTCTCGACGGATTCGTTCATGTCGGCCGCATCCTTCCAGGAGACTACGAAGGTGCTGACCGATGCCGCCATCAGCGCCAAGTCCGATCCGTTGTACGGCCTGAAGGAGAATGTAATCGTAGGCCATCTGATACCGGCCGGGACGGGTCAGCGACGGTACTCGGATCTGGTTGTGGGTTCGAAGAAGGAACTCGCCGAGCTGCAAGCCGCACTCGGACGACGCCTGGATACGATCCATGCAGGCGACGGCGCCGAAGACGGCGAGACCGAGTCGGTCGGTTTCCGTTGAACCGGATGATTCCGATGCAACCCCGGCCCGGTTCTCATCGGGCCGGGGTTGTTTGTTTTCCTCCCTGTCTAGCCCTTACTGCCCCAAACGCCGACCAGCGTGCGGGTAAAGGCAAGAGCACGCTCCAGGTTTTGCACCGTATTCCACTCGAACCGGCTATGAAAGTCGAATCCGCCGGTGAACACGTTCGGAGTGGGCAGCCCACGCTCCGATAGCCGCGATCCGTCCGTACCGCCGCGTATGGATTCCTCACGGAGCGTAAATCCCATGATCCGGGCGGCTTCGTGAGCATAGTCTATCACCCGTCGATCTCGTTCCTCGATGTACCGACGCATGTTTCGGTACTGATCGCGTATCTCCAACCCGATCCCGGCTCCCGGATAGCGCAAGCGCATCCATTCCACGATGCTCGTCAGGGTGCTTTTGCGGCGCGCCATGCCTTCCTCGGTAAAATCCCGCAGCAGGATTTTTACGCTGCATGTTGTCGGCTCGCCGCCGGTAAGGGTGTGCGGGTGGAAATAGCCCTCTCGCTCCGATGTGGTTTCCGGGGCTTCCGCTTGAGGAAGGGCCGCCACGATTTCCGAAACGATGCGGAGTGCATTTACCATCACGCCTTTCGCGTATCCGGGATGCACCATGACGCCTCGTACAGACACGGTGGCTTCGGCTGCGTGAAACGTTTCCGACGACAGGGTATCGACGTCGCTGCCGTCGAGGGTGTACGCCGCGTGGGCGCCAAGTTGCTCCAGATCGAGGTGATCGACGCCGCGACCGATCTCCTCGTCGATCGTGAAACAGAGCTTCAAGGGGGGACGCGGGGCCGTATCGGATAATAAATCCTCCGCGAGCTGCATTATAATGGCAACACCGGCTTTGTCGTCGCTGCCGAGCAGCGTGGAGCCGTCGCTCGTAATCAGGTCGTGCCCGATGTGCCGGAGTAACGCAGGCTGCTGGGCCGGATCGAGCGTGACCGAGGGGTCGCCGGGCAACCGGATGACGCCGCCCTCATACGCCTCATGCACGAGCGGCCGGACGTGCGCCCCGGGCTCGTCCGGTGACGTATCCATGTGGGCCAGCAGTGCAACAACCGTAGAACCGTCGTACGAAACCGGCGGCAGCGTGGCCGTTACGTACCCGTACGTGTCCATGGAGGCGTCCGGAAGGCCCATTTCCTGCAATTCGTTCAACAGGATGCGGGCGAGATCCAACTGGCCCTCGGAGGAAGGAACCGCAGTCGAATCCGGATCGGATCGGGTGTCGATCCGGACGTAGCGCAAAAAGCGTCGGGCTACCGGGGGGAGGGTTTTCATCGTAGTGAACCAACGACTGTAAACTATTCGAGAAGCAATCCTGAAAATGGTATCTTCGCGGGCTGTATTGTAACCCGAGCGGCTTTAATCCGTAACCGGGATATGAAGATAACCGATAGATCCCTATGGTGACCAAACGTATCCTCCTGCGAGCCGCCTTTTTCGTGCTGGCCTTCTCCGTTTCAGGGCGCGGTGTAATGGCCGGAGATGTGGAGGACGTTCGGGATGTCATAAAGAAAAGTTTCAAGGTGCAGTCGGGCGGCACCCTGTATCTCGACGCCGATCAGGGTGAGATCGAAATCGTCACCCGGCGCAGCAATGAAGTGCTCGTCGAGATTCAAATGACCGTCAACGTGGACGACCGCGAGCAGGCCAAACGAGTGCTCGAAGGTTATCGCCCCGATTTCGAGCAGCGCGGCAATAATATTTTTGTGCGGTCTCAGTACGAGGAGCAGGAGCGTGGGAGGTGGGGCAAATGGCGCAACGCTGCCCGCCTGTCTATCCGGATTACCGTTCAGGTTCCGGAGCGCTACAACATCGATTTTGCTTCCGGAATGGGCCGCGTTTCTATCGGCAGCCTCGATGGAAACGTCTACGGCCGCACCGGGCAGGGCAGCATCTCCACGGGTCGGGTCACCGGATCGATCGATGTGACTTCGGGTACGGGCAACATCGACGTATACGGAGCCGGAGCAGGGGCAAAGGTTACCACCGGCGCCGGAAACATCCTCCTCCGGAATATCGACGGACAGATTACCGCCACGACCGGGGCCGGTGACATAACGGCTGAAATCTCAGCCCAGCCGCGCGAAAACTCACGCATTACCACAGGTGCGGGAAGCGTTCACGTCGCGGTAAATGAGGGTATCCGTCTGGATGTGGATGCCGTTACGAGCGTCGGCAGCGCCGATACCGACCTGCCCCTGAGCGTTTCCGGGAAATGGATGGGTAAAACCATAGAGGGCCGGCTGAACGGCGGCGGCCCCCAGTTGCACATGCGCGTCGGATTCGGCAACGTCAGCATCAAGCGCCTCTAACGTTCGCTGCGGGCGCAAACTACCAGAACATCAGTTTCAGGCAGAACACGGATCCGCCCGCTTTGATGAATTCGCTCGTATCGACCTCGATCGGGTTGAAACCGGCTTCACGCAAGAAAGCGCTGGTAACGGGGTTGCCTTTCTGGATGATGACGTTCTTGTCGTCAGGGCAATGCGCGTTGCAAGCGAACCCTTCTTTTGCTTCCTTCTCCGGCGCTTCGAGGATGCGGGAGAAGAACCTGCCTATCAGAGCGAGGCCCTCCGGTTCGAACGCGCCGGGGTACACCAGCACCGTGTCTTTGTTCAGCACCGAGAAACACGTATCCAGATGGTAGAAGTATGGATCGTTGAGGCGTAAGGCGAGCACATCTACCCCCAGTAATTCCGATAGGGCCGGATAGGCCTCCGGCGAGGTCCGAAAACCATACCCGCCCCACAGCAGATAGCGGCCCGGATGCCAGATTGCATCGCCCATGCCTTCAAACGTCAGGTCCGGATCGGCAGGCAGTTCTTTGGTCTGGTATCCCTGCGCCCGGAAATACCCGGCCACGTGCTCCACCTCCGGGCGGCGCTCCGGCGCGTGCATCCGGCTCAGCACGACACCCCTCGTTCCGTCTGTCGGGAGGTAGTACGGAAGGGTCTGGTTCGCGCAAAAAACCATGTCCGGAAGCCCCTTCTCGCCCCGTGCAAAGCCCGGCTGAAACCCCAGCGACTCGTAAACGCCCTGGAGACGGGACCACTGCCGCGCCGCCTCCGACTTGTTGACCTGCCCGACGTACCCCTTCATATGAGGGTTTATGACGTACTGGACATCAAAAAAATCGGCCGTCACGAACAAAGCCCTACCGGGGCGCGGTATGGCCCGCCGATTCGTAAGCTCGAAGTCGATCTCTGCTGCCGACGTATAAACGCGCGCCATAACACCTCACGAATGGGTTTCTTCTGCAATCGCCAGGTCAGGGCCGAATGTGGCCGACCGGCCTTCCCAGACCGCCTCGCCGAAAAGCCGGACTGCCGCGTAGGCCGACCTCCAACGCCAGCTCCACACGCCCTCCTGCTTCATGATTCGCTTGAAAACCCTGTCTGCTTCTTTGCGCGTGTACGTGCGAGGAGGCACGACCGCTCCGGGACCGGGGTTTCCCTGATACCGATACAAGAAGTCGTGCACGAGCGGCGCCGCAATGGAAAGTTCGAACGGGGCGATGATCCACCAGAGCGGACGGGGAATGGAAGCCAGATCGAATGTAAACCCCCTGGGAATGGTAATGCGGAACGGTTTATCCCAGTAGCTGTACGGTTGTTCGAGCCTCCATTTGCGCTCCGCCGTCAGGTAGGTAACCACGGGCGGAGCCAGATTCGATTCCGGGATGGTAACCGGGTCCTGGTGTAAATGTAGCGCTTCTTCCGGCGCCATGATGCGTACCTGTTTGCGCGTTGAACCGCTCCGGTGAAAGCCGTCGGCCTGCGCAGCCGAAACGAAACGTACCCTACGGTGCGTGAGGCTGCCTTTCCGCCGTTCCTCACGCACCGTAGCGCGTATGGTCATTTCTCGCTAAGCGCGGCTACGCCGGGCAGGGTAATGCCCTCCAGGAATTCCAGCATGGCGCCGCCTCCCGTCGAGACGTGGCTCACACGGTCCTCGTAGCCTGCCTGGCTGATGGCCGCCACGGAGTCGCCGCCGCCGACGACCGTCAGAGCGCCTTTATCGGTCGCTTCGGCCAGCGTCTCCGCAATGGCAAAGGTGCCTCCGGCATAGTTCGGCATTTCGAACACGCCCATAGGTCCGTTCCATACGATGGTTTTGGCGCCCAGAAGCGTCTCGCGATAGCTGGCCATGCTGGCCGGGCCGATATCGAGGCCCATCTTACCCTGCGGAATATCGCCGTCTGCCACATGGTGCTCGGCCTCGTTACTGAACTCGGCCGCCACGATGTGATCCGTCGGGAGCTTTATTTTTCCGCCGGCGCGCTCGTAGAGGTCTTTCGCGACATCCAGCTTGTCGTCCTCCACGCGCGAGGCCCCTACCTCGTGGCCGAGCGCTTTCAGGAACGTATAACTCATGGCCCCCCCGATGAGCAGGGTATCCACCTGCTTCAACAGCGACTCGATGACGCCGATTTTGTCCGACACTTTGGCGCCGCCCAGCACGCCGACAAACGGATGCTCCGGCGACTCCAGCACCCGCGAGAGGTATTCCACTTCCTTCTGCAACAGAAAGCCCATAGCGGATTGCTTCACGAACCGGGTAACGCCTTCCGTGGACGAATGGGCCCGGTGCGCCGACCCGAAAGCGTCGTTTACGTAAACGTCGGCCAGTTCGCCGAGCTGCCGGGAAATCTGTTCGTCGTTCTTGGTTTCACCGCCGAGGAAACGGGTATTCTCCAGCAGCAATACACCGCCCGGAGGTAATTTCTCGATGGCCGCTTTCACGGCGTCGCCGGTAGTCTCCTGTACGAACGCCACGGGTGCACCGATGAGGGTTTTCAGATATTCGGCTACGGGAGCGAGGCTATACTTCGGGTCCGGACCACCTTTCGGGCGGCCCAGATGGCTCATCAGAATGGCTTTGCCCCCCGCTTCGGTAATGGCTCGGATGGTAGGCAGCGCCGCGCGGATGCGTGTGTCGTCCGATACCTGCTGCGCTCCGTCGTCGCCTTGCTTGAGTGGAACGTTGAAGTCTACACGGACCAGGACGCGCTTACCCTCCAGGGAAAGATCGCCGATCGTCAGTTTGTTCATGGTGATACCGATTTCGATGGGTGAAACGGAATGGATGAATCCACACGCTCCCATACGAAAAAAGGGAGAACAGAGCAGGCTCCATCCTCCCTTTTTCGATGGGAATACGATAAAGCCCGCCGGGCTTATTTCTGCATCAGCTTCAGGATGAGATCGACCGTACGGTTCGAGTAGCCCCACTCGTTGTCGTACCAGCCCACCACTTTGACCAGGGTGCCGTTGACGAACGTGGAAGGCGCATCGAAAATGCACGAATGCGGATTGTGCACGATGTCGGTGGAAACCAGCTCTTCTTCACTGTACTGAAGAATGCCTTTCAGCGGGCCTTCGGCGGCTTCGCGCATGGCAGCATTGATTTCCTCCTTCGATACTTCTTTGCCCAGCTCGGCAACGAGGTCCGTAACGGAGCCGTCCGGAACCGGAACGCGGAGAGCGAAGCCGTCCAGCTTGCCCTGGAGGTGCGGCAGCACGAGCCCCACCGCCTTGGCGGCGCCGGTGGACGTGGGCACGATGGAGAGGGCGGCGCAACGGGCGCGGCGCAAATCGCTGTGCGGGCCGTCCATCAGGTTCTGGTCTGCCGTATAGGCGTGCACCGTCGTCATGAGGCCGCGCTTGACGCCGTAGAGGTCGTCCAGCACCTTGACCATCGGGGCGAGGCAGTTCGTCGTACAGCTGGCGTTGGAGAGGATTTCTTCGTCGCCCGTGAGCTCGTTGTCGTTAACGCCCATCACGACGGTCGCATCCACCTTCCCCTTGGCCGGGGCCGAGATGATCACTTTCTTTGCGCCCGCCTGGAGGTGCAGCGCCGCCTTCTCGCGGGAGCGGAAAATGCCCGTGGACTCCACGATGACCTCGGCGCCGAGCTCGCCCCAGGGCAACTTGTTGGGCTCGCGCTCGCTGAACACCGGGAATTTATCCCCGTTGACGATCAGGTTGTTGCCGTCCACACTGACTTCACCCGGGAAGGGACCATGGATCGAGTCGTATTTGAAAAGATGAGCAAGGGTTTTGGCATCCGTCAAATCGTTGACACCCACGATGTCGAACTGATCCGATTTACGCTCCAGAATGGCACGGAAAACGAGTCGGCCGATGCGCCCGAATCCGTTAATGCCGAGTTTGATGGCCATAGTACAATCTCCTTGGTACGTGTTACGGGTGATGATTGGCTCGGTGACGCCGCGAAACCGACCTCGAAGGCCTGTGAACTCCCCGGCGTACAGCTACGCAATTTAATGAAAATCATAACCAAATACTGCGTCTGCCGGTATAAGCTGTTTTCGACGGAAACGATAGTTTTTGCGAACGTTAAAGCGTACTCGCAACGAATTTCATGGAAGGTTAGCCTGCGCAAGCGAAAGGATGCCCACCGGCATTTGCCGATGCTGAAGGAAACTGGTAACTTTAACCTTTCTAGGCAATGAACCTCCGCTCCACCCCGGGCGGAATAGAAACAACCATCTCACGGGTTTCCTGTACAAGAAACAGGTACGGAACCCGGCGAGGTCATGCAAACCTGGCGAACGGAGTAGCTTCGATGTCTGCGATCAACCCCCCCAAACGTATTACCAAGCACCAGGAATTGCGGCAGGATACCGTCGTTACGGCCTATGCACGCACCTGGGGCTTTTTCGATAAAAACAGGACGCTCGTTTTCGGCATCCTGGGCGCCATTGTTGTGGTTGTGCTGGGCGTGGTCGGGTACACGCTGTACCTTGCCAATCAGCAAGAGAAAGCCACCGAACTGCTTGGCGCCGTGGAGGATCTGTACCACGAAGGAAATTACCGCGCCGCTCTGGACGGGAGTGAAGGCAAACCCGGCCTGCTGGCCATCGCAGACGACTATGGCCGCACGCAGGCGGGCAACCTGGCGACGTTTTACGCTGCCGATGCCCTCTTCCGCATCGGCGAGTACGACCGGGCGCTCGAGCTTTTCAACGACTTCGACAAAGACGATACCCTCATCGGAGCGTCGGCCCTGGCCGGGGAAGCAGCCGTATATGAGCAGAAGGAAGATTTTCGGCGGGCGGGCGACCTGTACCGCCGCGCCGCGCTGCTGGTGGAAAACGAACTGACCTCCCCACAGTACCTTTTGGATGCCGGCATAGCCTATGAACGCGCCGGCGCCTTCGACGATGCCCGGAAGGCTTATGAAACGATCTCTGAACGTTTTCCGGAATCCGTGGCGGCGCAAAACGTCGAGTTTTACCTTGCCCGCGTGGATGCGAGAGCCGGTACGGCCTCCTGAACGGCTCGCGCCGATTTCACCCTGCCTTTCTTTTCTGAACCGTCGTTATGCCCAATCCAACCGTTCTGGTAGTCGATGACGAGCGCAGCATCCGAAGGACGCTCCGGGAAATCCTCGAATACGAAGACTACACGGTGGACGAGGCAGAGGACGGAGAGGAAGCGCTGCAGAAAGCCCGGACGAATCGGTATGACCTGATCCTGCTGGACATCAAAATGCCCCGCAAGGATGGCCTGGAAGTGCTCGGCACGCTCTCCGGGGAAATGCCGGAAGTGCCCGTCGTCATGATATCCGGGCACGGAACCATCGAAACGGCGGTGGAAGCCACGCGGTTGGGCGCTTTCGACTTCATCGAAAAGCCGCCGGATTTGAACCGCCTCCTGCTCACCGTCCGCAATGCGCTCGACCGGGGACAGCTTTCCACCGAGAACCGGCGCATGCGCCAGGTGATCGTCGAGCACCATGAGGAGGTCATAACGCCCATTCTGGGCACGAGCACCGCTATCTCGCGCATCAAGGAAACCATCGAGCGAGTGGCTCCCACCGATGCCCGCGTGCTGATCACGGGCGAAGCCGGCACCGGAAAGGAACTCGTCGCGCGCTGGATCCATCACCTCTCCGGCCGCCGCGACGGCCCGATCGTCGAGGTTAACTGCGCGGCCATCCCGAGCGAGCTTATCGAGAGCGAGCTGTTTGGCCATGAAAAAGGCTCCTTTACCGGAGCCACCAAACAACGTATCGGGAAATTTGAGCAGGCGGAAGGGGGCACGCTGTTTCTGGACGAGATCGGCGACATGAGCCTTTCGGCTCAGGCCAAGGTGCTGCGTGCGCTACAGGAAAACCGGATAAGCCGCGTCGGGGGCGACCGAAGCATTCCCGTCGATGTGCGGGTGCTTGCCGCCACCAATAAAGACCTCTTGCAGCGGATCGAGGAGAACGAGTTCCGCGAGGATCTGTACCACCGCCTGAGTGTGATCCTCGTACACGTACCCCCCCTGCGCGAGCGCCGGGACGATATCCCGATCATCACACGGCATTTCTGCGACCGGCTTTCCCGCCGAAACGGTGTGCCTACCAAACAGTTCACCGAAGAAGCTCTGGAACGCCTCAAGCGGTACGAATGGCGCGGCAACGTGCGCGAGTTGCACAACGTAGTCGAACGGCTGCTCATCCTGAGCGAAGGAGAGGAGGTCGGCGTGCGCGACGTGGAGCGCTTCGTCCGGCCCGGCAGCCAGGCCGCCAACCCGCTGACCAACCTGCTCGACCAGTTCGATCAGTTCAGCGAATTCCGGGACAAAGCGGAACAGCTTTTCATCGAACACAAGCTCGAAGAGTTCGACTGGAACGTGAGCAAAACGGCTGAAGCCATCGGCATCCAACGCTCGCACCTCTACAATAAAATGAACAAGTACGGCATCGAGCGGGGCGAGGATTGAACGATCCATCGGGTACTCCAGGAACCGGTGAGGCCGGTGTATTGCTCGACGTACGAGAAGTAGCCAAAAGTTACTCCACCGGGGCCGGACCGCTGCCGGTCCTCCGAAGCGTTTCCTTTCGCGTCGGGTCCGGGGAGGTGGCAGCCGTAGTCGGGGAGAGCGGCACTGGCAAAAGCACCTTGCTGCATTTGCTGGGGGCGCTCGACCGTCCGGATAGCGGCACGGTGCTTTTCTCGGGGGAGGACATTTTCCGCAAGAACGATGAAGCCCTTGCCGCCTTTCGAAACCGCTCCGTGGGCTTCGTTTTCCAGTTTCACCATCTTCTCCCCGAGTTTACGGCGCTCGAAAATGTAACCATGCCCGCTCTCATCAGGGGGCGGCGGTTCTCCGAGGTGCGGAGCCGGGCGCTCGACCTGCTGGGCACGCTCGGCTTGCGCAGCCGGGTGGACCACCGGCCCTCGGCGCTTTCCGGCGGCGAACAGCAACGGGTCGCCATTGCCCGTGCGCTCATGAACGAACCGCGCCTGGTGCTCGCGGACGAACCTACCGGAAACCTGGATACGCGCACCGCCGAAACCCTGCACACGGAAATCCTCCGACTCAGCCGCGAGCTCGGGCTGACCTTCGTCATCGTTACGCACAACCCCGTACTGGCCTCGCTGGCCGACAGGGTCCTTCGGCTCGAAAACGGAATCGCCGTCGAAGAACGCCCCGGCTAAAGGTCCGCTATACGCCCCCGACACGTCATCGGAACGTAAGCCGATCATTGCCGTATTTTCGGTGAACGAAAACAGATCGCACTCCATTCCGGTGACCTATGACTGAACTTTCGGTGCTCGATCCCGTGGAAGGCTACGTCCGCCGGGACGTCGATCCTTCTCTCGACCTGACGGCCGAAATTCAGCGGCTCAAGAAGGAGAAAAACGCGGTCCTGCTGGCTCATTACTATCAGGAGCCCGAGATACAGGATATTGCGGACGTGATCGGCGATTCGCTGGAGCTCTCGCGTCGGGCCGCCGATACCGATGCCGATCTGATCGTGTTTGCCGGCGTCCATTTCATGGCGGAGACGGCCAAGATCCTCAACCCGGACAAAAAGGTCGTCATCCCGGATCTGAATGCCGGATGCTCGCTGGCCGATTCATGCCCCGCCCCGGAGTTTGCCGCGTTCAAGGAGCGTCACCCCGGCCATCTGGTAGTATCCTACATCAACTGCTCGGCGGCCGCCAAGGCGCTATCGGATATCATCTGTACCTCCTCCAACGCCGAGCACATTATCCGGCAGATACCCGAAGATCAACCGATCATCTTTGCGCCGGACCGAAACCTGGGCCGTTACCTCATTCAAAAAACCGGCCGGGACATGGTTTTATGGGATGGGGTATGCATCGTCCACGAAACGTTCAGTGAGGAAAAGCTCGTCCGGCTCAAGATCCGCTATCCCGATGCGCTCGTACTGGCGCACCCCGAGTGCGAGCCGGCGGTGCTCCGCCACGCCGATTTCATCGGTTCTACGGCCGCCATTCGCCGGTTTGCCGGAGAAGTACGTCAGAACATGTTCATCGTGGCGACCGAAGAGGGCATCCTGCACCAGATGCGAAAGGATAACCCGGCCAAGACGTTCATCCCGGCGCCCCCCCGGAACGGGTGCAGTTGCAGCCAGTGCCCTCATATGCGGCTGAACACCATGGAAAAGCTGTACCTCTGCCTTGTGTTCGAGCAGCCGGAGATCATCCTTCCGGAGGACATACGTCAGGCCGCCTTGCGCCCCATCGAGCGTATGCTGGAGATGAGCCGGGCCATCCGGTAATTCATGCCGGACGTACTAAAACGTCAGACGGAGGCCGGATAGCGGCTCGAACCATCGCTGCACGAGAAACCGTGCATTGCCGTCCGGGCCGTCTCCCACCCGTTCGTACGTATACCTTGCCCGGGCGAACACCCACAACGTCTGGGCCACGCGGTACTGCGTGTCAAACACGAGCGCCGTCTGGTCGCCGATGTCGTTGAACAGACTCAGGAAACCAAGCAGTCCCCCCCGGTCGATGCCGATGCTCAGTTCGAGTCGCTCGGGGGAACGCGCAAACAGACGCAGGTGGTATTCACTGAGCGATTCGGTTCCGTAGTGCCGCCGGAAGGCATACCAGAACTCGAATCGGTCGAAAATCAAAACACGAAGCTCCGTCATCAAATCGTTTCCTCCCCCGGCCTCCGCCAGCCGTATGCCCACCAGTTCGTCCGGATCCAGCTGATCCCCGTAGTCCTCCGATTTGAGGATGCGCGCCTTCGGGTTGCTGACGGCGTAAAACGATCCGATGTATCCCGGGATGAACCCGCGGCCGTTGTAATACAGCGCCATTCGCAGGCGGAAGCGGGCCAGGTCGATCAGGTTGGAGCTATGCAGGTCGGCTCCGAAACTCAACCCGCTGCCCTGATTGGCATACCAGGCAAAGCTGGCAAACGGCGTGAACTGAAACGCTCCGGAGGTCAGCGCATCGAAGCTGACGTCTACGTTGTAGGCGCTGAGCGGCTCCGGTATGTCGTAATACGTGCCCAGATCGGTCACGTAGTTGAACCCGAGCGTAAACGACCGGGCCTGCTCCTCGGTGGCCCAGACGAGCGGGCGCAGGGCCAGGCGTCCTCCGGTTACCCCGTTCAGCAACACGTTGTCGGTAAACGCCTCCACATCCACCGTGGGCGACGACCAGGCGGACTGCAACCCGATGGTCCGTTCATCCCAGGCTACCGCCGAGTTGTAGAAGTTGACCACATGGCCCGTACCGAGCCGCATACGCCGGATGGGACCGGCGCGGAAATAGAACGGAGACAGCGCCGGCGGGTTATAGCGAACGAATTCCACCGTGCGGAGCACATCGTACAATTCATCGAAATCGGCCCGATAGGCGCCGTACATGCCCGTGCGGACGGTCGCACTGAGCCGCCCGGTAAGCGGCTTTGTGACGAGGTCGGCTGTACCTGACCCCGAAAAACGCCAGTGCGGACCGATCAGGGAAAAACCACCGGCTACGTCCAGTGTGTTCTCCCGACGCCACCAGACCTGCTGGATCTGCTCCCGCGGATCGTCGGCCGAGCCGAACCACGTAGGCTGCGCCCCGGCTCCCGGAGCCGGCAGGCACAGCAGAAGAATCCATCCCCACCGGGCGACGGTGGAACGACGCCTCTTTGTTGGCGATTGTTTGGTAACTCCGGCTCGTCTCACTATCGATTTCCGGCTTCGCAACGTATGTTTCCGGAGCCGTCAAGCATCCGGCGGCTTCTCCGCAGGGAATCCGGCGAGTGGATTCCCGTCATTCTTTCCACAAGGTACGTCCCGTCAGGCCGGTAGTCTATGCATGTCATCGATTGGGTAATCGTCTTTGTCTACATGGCATCGACCCTCGTGCTGGGGTTCGTACTTTCGAAACGGGCCTCGGGGTCCATGGAGGACTTTTTCGTCTCCGGACGCAATCTGACCTGGTGGCTGGCGGGGGCCTCGATGGCGGCCACGACGTTTTCCATCGATACGCCGTTATACATCGCCGGGGTGGTAGGCAACCGGGGAATTGCCGGCAACTGGGAGTGGTGGTGTTTTGCCTTCGGGCACATCGCCATGATTTACCTGTTCGCCCGTCTGTGGCGGCGGAGCGAGGTCATCACCGATGCCGAGCTCATCGAGCTCCGGTACGGCGGCCGGCCGGCGGCGGCGCTGCGTATGTTCAAGGCATTTCTCTTTGCCGTGCCGATCAACATGATTTCCATCGGCTACGTGATGCTGGCTGCCGTAAAGGTGATCGGCGCCCTGGGCATCTGGGAGAGCCTCGGCCTGGCCGATGGGGAGCTGGTCATGGGGCTCGACCCCAAGCTTCTGGCTGTGGTGGGCATTTCGGTGCTGGTATTACTGTATGCCGGATTCTCGGGGCTTTGGGGCGTCGTCATAACGGATTTCTTTCAGTTCTTCCTAGCCCTGTTCGGAGCCATTACCGTGGCCGTATATGCCATCTCCGATCCGGCCGTGGGGGGCCTCGGCGGGCTCGTGCGCAAGGCGCAACTCCTTACCGACTTCGATGTCCTGACGCTGATTCCGCTTACTACCCGGGGAGCAGATGGTAACTGGTTCGGGATAGCCTGGAGCACGTATGCAGGCATCAGTGCCAGTACCTTCTTTGCGTATGTGTTTATCCAGTGGTGGACGTTTCGGCGCTCGGATGGGGGAGGGGAATTCATCCAGCGGTTGGTTTCCGCAAAGGACGAAGCCGAAGCGGAAAAAGCAGCCTGGTTTTTTAATATCATGAACTACGTGGTCCGCACGTGGCCGTGGGTGCTGGTCGCGCTGGCCGCGCTGGTCCTGTATCCCGACCTGGAAGATCGAGAAATCGGGTACCCGCTGCTCATGGTGCAATTCCTGCCCGTCGGGGTGCTCGGGCTGGTGGTGGCGTCGCTGGTAGCCGCCTTCATGAGCACGGTATCTACCCTCATCAACTGGGGTGCGTCGTACCTCACGAACGATCTCTACCGCCGCTTCGTCAACCCCGGCGCCACGCAGAAACGCCTCGTGGCTGTAGGCCGGGTGGCTTCGGTGGTGATAACGGCCCTGGGAGCCATTGCCGCGTTTTATGCCGATAGTGTGGGCGCCGTATTCAGGCTGGTCATTGCCATCGGCACCGGCCCGGGGGTGGTGCTCATCCTGCGGTGGTTCTGGTGGCGCATCAACGCCTGGGCGGAGCTGGCGGCCATGGTGGCGGGTTTCCTGGCCGGCGTATTTACCACGGTGGTTCCGGTAATGACGATCGATGATTTCGGCGTACGGCTCATGGTCATTACGGTATTCACGGCAGTCATCTGGATAACCGTGATGTACCTCACCCCGCCGGAGTCGGAAGCCATTCTGGAGCGGTTCTATCGCAAGGTGCGCCCCGGCGGCCCCGGCTGGCGGCGGTTCAGGGAAAGGACGGGGGTGGAGCCCCGGCAAACCCTCGGGCTGGATCTGTTGCGCATCGTGGCGGCCGCTATGGTGCTGCTCGGACTCATGTTTGCAACGGGGTCGGCGCTGCTTCTGAACTGGGTTCCGGCTGCGGTGTTGCTCGGCATTACCGTGGCGGGGTGGTTATGGCTCCGGGCGCTGAATAAAAAAGCCGCTCTGGCTTCGGCGAACCTTCCGCCGTAAACGAAACCTTGCGCTCCCTGGAGAATCGAACAAACAGTTACCCTCCCGACTCCTTTTTTCCGTATACCCGGTTCTACCGTACGAAGGCTTCATGGCATCGATCCGAAGGCTGCCCCTGTTCCCGCTCAATCTCGTGCTTTACCCGCTGGAGCGCCTGCCTTTGCATATTTTCGAGCCCCGGTACATCGAGATGGTGCAGTTTTGCCTCGCACGCAGCACGCCTTTCGTGATCGTGCTCCAGCATGAGGGCAAAACGGCCGGCGTGGGCTGCACGGCGCGGATAGAACGCATCGTAGAGCGTATGGACGACGGGCGTATGGACATCGTCGTCGTGGGAGAGGAGCGGGTGCGCCTCCAGAACATCTTCAGCAACCTGCCCTATCTGACGGCCGAGGTCGAAGCCGTGCCGGACCTGCCGGAAGAGCCGGACAGCACGGGTAAGGAACGCGCGATCACGCAGCACATGCGGTTGCTCGAACTGGCCGGACGTACCGTGCGCCCGAGCCTGTATCAGCATGTGGAATACGTCTCCTTCGTGCTGGCTCCGAACGCCGGGCTCGATCCGCTCCAGAAGCAACAGGTGCTCGAAATGGTCTCGGAAGCGGAACGAATCGCCTTTCTGACCGAACATTTCGAAACGTTGATACCGCGGATCGAACGTATGGCGAGCCTGCGACAGAAGGTGCGATCCAACGGACACTTCAAGGATTTCCCCCCGGAGCCCTGATTCCCCTTCACCCCGATCAAATCGACATCCGTATGCCCCGGATAGGTCCTTATACGCTGCACGCCCTCGAAACCGGGCGCTTCGCCCTCGACGGCGGAGCTATGTTCGGCATCATCCCGAAACCGCTCTGGGAGCGCCGCATCGCGCCGGACACCCGAAACCGGATCCCGATGCACATGCGCTGCCTGTTGCTCGAAAGCTCCGACCGCCTCATCCTCATCGACAACGGACTGGGTACGAAATACGACCGGAAGTTTGCCGACATTTACGCCGTGGACGATACGGACGTGAACCTTCGAGCGTCGCTTGAGGCCGCAGGCTTCGGTCCGGCCGACGTAACCGATGTCATCCTCACCCATCTGCATTTCGACCACTGCGGCGGATCGACGCACCGCGAAGGCGACCGGCTGCACCTCGTATTCGAAAACGCCCGGCACTACGTGCAGCGATCACATTGGGAGTGGGCCCATGCATCCGTCCGGGAAAAGGCTTCATTCCTTCCCGAGAACCTCGATCCACTCGAGGCTTCTGGGCAACTCCATCTCGTGGAGGGAGAAGACGAACTCTTCCCTGGGCTCGATCTCCTCGTGATGAACGGCCACACGGAGGCCCAACAACTCGTCAGGATAACCGGCCCCGAGGGTACTCTGGTATTCGTAGCTGACCTGCTCCCTACGACGGCCCATATTCCGTTGCCGTGGGTAATGGCCTACGACGTGCGCCCGCTCGTAACGATGGATGAGAAACAGCGTTTCCTGGACAGGGCCATTGCCGAAAAGTGGACGTTGTTCTTCGAACACGATCCGGATACCGTCATTGCGGATGCCGTGGTTGAGGAGAACAGGTTCTGCCTCGGTGCACCTCGTCCGCTCGACGATTTCTGACGGACTGCGAATTCCCGGAAAATTTCGTTTGGGCTCTTTGTGTGCAGCGAAGTACCTTCCGTCGCCGATGGATGCCGTTTGCCCGGGAGGAGCGGCCCGATTGCGGATGCGGCATTCTCTTTCATTCAGCTAACGGCGCGGCGGGTTCAGTCGAAGGATCCTGTGAAACAATCCATACGTTTGCTTCTGGCCGATAGCGAGGAGTCCTTTACCGAAAAGGTGCAGGCGGCGCTGACGGCTGCCGTACCGACCCTTTCGCTGCGGAGGGTATCCCGGATGGCGGATGTGGTGGCCGCCCTCGAAACCGCCTCCGCCGACCTCATCATCAGCGACACCCTCTTCCCGGATGGATGCTTGCTGGAGGCGCTGGAAAACCGGCCCCTGCTGCTAACCCGGGTGCCCGTTGTGGTATGCACCCACGAGACCGGTCAGGACTTCCTCCTCTCGCTGATGAAGCTTGGTGTGCGCGATTACATACACAAGGAAGAAGCGGCAGTTCAGGCGTGCCCGGGACGCCTTCTCGATGTACTGAGTCGCCGGCTGGAGGAACAACGCCACGTGCTACGGAAGTGCGAGGAGGAACGGATGCGCGTGATCGGTGCAGCCCAATCGCTCGTTTCGCGTCTGCGGCATGAAATCTCCAATCCGCTGGCGATCATTTCGGGCAACGCCCAGTTGCTTCTCGAACTGGCCCGCCTGGGCGGCCTGACCGACGACATCCGGCAACCCCTGGAGGACGTGGAAGAAGCCAGCCGCCGGATCACCGAACTTCTTGGTTCGTTGCCTAATCTGAAGGAAACCGTCGCGGCCGGTTTGCCGGACTGAAGATCGCTGCCTGAGCCGACTCATGCGCTTGACCTGCCTACTTCAGAGCATTCGTTCCGTGGTTTTGAACGTAACCGGGTACGTGCTCGTCCTATTCCTGCTCCCCGGGCTGCTCGGCGTGCGACCCGCTCCGGCCCAACCGGTCCAAACCCTCCCGAACATCGTGCTCATCCTGACGGACGATCAGGGATGGGGAGACGTGTTTACCCACGGCAACCCGCTCGTTCATACGCCGACACTGGATCGGCTGGCCCGGGAAGGGGCTCGTTTCGAGCGGTTTTACGTGGACCCGGTATGCGCCCCGACCCGCGCCGCTCTGCTCACCGGGCGGTATGCCCTCCGCACGGGCGTGCACGGAGTAACCAGGGGGTACGAGACGATGCGGGCCGGGGAGGTAACCCTCGCGGAGACCCTCCGGCAGGCTGGATACGCAACAGGAATCTTCGGGAAATGGCACAACGGAGCCTATTATCCCAACGATCCGATCGGTCAGGGCTTCGACGTGTTCTTTGGCTTTGCGGCAGGCCACTGGAACAACTATTTCGATACGGACCTCGTGTACGGCACGTCGGAGGCGGCCGCCCGCATGGCGCCCACGCGGGGTTACATCACGGATGTGCTCACGGATTCGGCGCTTGCGTTCATCGAGCGTAACCGGAGCCGGCCCTTCTTCGCCTACGTTCCGTACAATGCGCCGCATAGCCCGTTTCAGGTACCGGATGCCTACTACGATCGGTACGCGGCAATGAATCTCGACGGACCGACGGCAACCGTTTACGGTATGGTCGAAAACCTCGACGATAACATAGCCCGTATCCTGGATCGGCTCGACCGGCTGGGCCTGGAGGAAAACACCATCGTGCTCTTTCTGACCGACAACGGACCCAACGGGGATCGCTATAACGGGGCGATGCGCGGAAGAAAGGGGAGCCTGTACGAAGGGGGCGTGCGGGTGCCTCTTTTTGTGCGATGGCCGGGGGTCGTACCGGCCAATGAGGTCATAAGCGGCACGGCCGCCCATATCGACGTGCTTCCGACGCTGCTGGACTTTGCAGGCATTCGCCGACCTCGGCATGTTCCGCTCGATGGGATCAGCCTGGCTCCGTCGCTGCGCGAACCGGCAACGGAGTTACCGGATCGGCTCGTGTTTACCTACTGGGGACATACCGATGCGCCGGAGCCGAACCGGGCCTCCGTAAGGTCGCCGAGGTGGCGCGCCGTGCGTATGGGTGAAACCTGGGAGTTGTACGATATGGCCGTCGATCCGAGCCAGCACGCCGACGTAGCCGCCTTGTACCCGGATGTCGTGGACTCGTTGGCCTCCGCCTACGCTCGCTGGTTCAGGGAAGTTACTCGCTCGGGCTTCGATCCGATACCGACCGAACTGGGCCGCCCGGAAAGCCCCGAAGTACTTCTTCGCGCTCCCGAAGCCTTTCTGCGCCCCGATACCCGCTCGGGCATTCGGTATGTAGTGGAGGCCGGGTGGGCCAACGACTGGGTGACCGAGTGGACCAACCCGGACGCTTACGCCGAATGGCCGATACAGGTTGTCGAGAGCGGGAAGTATGACGTGGGCTTGCTCTACAACGCTTCGGAGGCCGTCGTCGGGGTGGGGGTGCAGGTTGCCGTAGGCGATAGCCGCGCCGAGACGAAGATCGACCGGGTCTTTCAGGGAGCCGCTATACCGAGCCCCGATCGGGTCAAGCGTCAGGAGGTGTACGAACGTGAATGGGCCGAAATGCCGGTGGGCGCTCTGAATTTACAGGCCGGAGAGCCGACATGGCTGCGCGTCAGGCTGCTCGCCGATACCCTTCCGGCTGGTTTCGAGCTGAAAGGGGTGCGCATCCGGCGGGCGCCCTGAATGGGTCGGCCCCGCAACCGGGCGCAAAATTCACGGGCAAAAAGGAATCCCGCCCCGATGAGACGGAAACCTGCGATACCCTGAACCGTCTCATTGCCGGCCCCACGTGCTGTTGCCCGGGCGATGGTTTTTCGGTATTTTATCGGCCGGCAAGCCCTCTTTTCCTTTATAACACGTCTGCCTATCGCACGGTACCGTTACGAGTTCTGACTTTGATAGGCCCGAGTGCTCCTGCGCCGGGTGAAACAAACTGATTGTTCCGTAACAGCCGTGCCCGTCTCACGAAAGCTGCCCTGTATCGTGCGCAAGGGGGCTCCCAAGTGGTGGGGGCTGTTACCGGCCCATGGTGGATTCGTGCGCGTTTTACATTCAATATCGGGAAAGCGAAGGTGTGCGGTCGCCGGAGCGCTCTGGAGCCTGGCCCTGCTGGTCGGGGTGTTGCCCGCCGCCGCCCAGGTCATCCAGTCTCGCGTAGTGGAGGAGCAGGCCGATGCCAGGCTCATCGAGTTTACCATCGAATGGCCCGATCCGCTTTCCGCCGCCGTCGATTCGATCAAGGCCGTAGCGCTCGATACGCCCGTTTTTGGCGCTCTTTCGGGTAAGTTGCTTTACGCCTCCGAAACCATCGGGCTGCCGGCGCTGAGCCTTCCGCTCGTGAGTGTCGTCGGCTCCGACTTCGATGAAGCGCCGCTGTCTCCCGGTCTGGATCGGGGAAGCCTGACGGATTATCTGGCTTCCCCAATCGTAGCGGCTCGCCACCTCGGGCTCGAGCGAAAGGAGCCCCGAGTGACCATAGCCGCCCGGTTATTTGCCTACGATGCGGGTTCCGGAGTGCTTCGCCGATACCGCCGGTTCCTCGTGCGGGTACAGGATACCGGAGGAGCCCGGGTCGGGGCCGACCGGATCTCCCTGGCTGCACGGGGACCGGGTAATCCGCACCTGGCTGTTTCCCGAAGTGTGCTCGCCGACGGTGTGGTGTTCAAGTTCGCCGTAACGGAAGAGGGTGTATACCGAATCGACCGGGCGCAACTGGCTACGCTTCTGGCGGGTACGGGCGTGGCTATCGGCTCGGTGCAGCCGGAGC
>CBDUBS010000050.1:0-22035 GCA_965365445.1 uncultured bacterium
GACGGATTGCACAACGGGTACTGGGCGTAGGCGCGCGTAAAGCGCACGCCGCCCGCCGCCAGCCGGTCCAGGGAGGGCATTTGCACCAGTCGCTCGTTGAGTAGCCCGTCCTCCGAGCGCAGATCGTCCGATACGATGAATACGACGTTGGGCCGCGTTCCGGGCTGCGCGGAAACATCCGGCATCAGGAAGCCGCACAGCAGAACCGCCCACATGAAGGCTGAACGCACGCGCATAAGGTTCAGTAGTGGGTATGGTTGGCGATTTCATGGCGCCGGTAATCGACGCTTCGGCGGAGCGGCTCGCCGCCGGGATCGGCGCGGCGGCTGCCGTACACGCTCAGCACGTTTCCGTTCAGCGTAATCACTTCCTCGGCCCGGTCACCGGTGAAGTCGAACATGTGGTACACGGGATCGGGGAAATACAGTGTGCCCGTTCCATCGGGGTTGACGTGAAACTTGTACCAGAACAACTCCTCCTTGCCGTCGCCCGCCCAGTCGCCTTTTACGAAGTCGGGGTTGCCGTTGACGGGATGCGCGGGCCAGCGGGAGAGGTACCGGCCCGCCCGGTCGAAGTACCAGATCTGGCCGGAGAGGTACGGCTCCCCGGCCTGCCGGTTGCCGTAGGTCCGGGCGGTTACGGCCACCTGAGGCGTGGGAGCGCCTCGCAGGAATGCGCCGGTTTCGACCTGCTGGGTATGCTCGGCGGCCTGCTGCCAGAGTATGCGGCCTGTAAGCGCATCACGCGCCATCACGCCGACCTCACTGTGGGCGATGACGATCTCGCGGCGGCCGTCGCCGTCGAGGTCGGCGAAGCGGTAGCTATCGGCATGGTCGTGGTGGTCGAAGAACTGGCCGAAGTCGTTCCAGATTTCGCTCCCGTCCGGGCCGAGCAGCAGCGAGCCGGCAAGGACTTCATCGATGCCGTCGCCGTCGAGATCGACGGGGTAGACGTAGTGGCCGAGGTGGTCTTTCTTCTTCTCTTCCTCGCGCGTCCACAGCCGGTTCAGGCCGGCGTCATAGGCGTTGATGACAATGAAGCCGCCGGTATCGGTGAAGGTTAGCAACTGGTTCGGGTAGCCGGGGCGCAGGCGAGCCACCGCCAGCCGGTAATTATAGAATGGATGCGGCAGCGGGGCCGAGGTCCACAGGGTTTTATGCTTGACGGCCCCGGTGCGGCCGTCGGCCGCCACCAGGTACTCCTTCCCGTCGATGAGCCTCCAGTGGACGACTTCGGCCGGGCCGTCCCCGTCGAGATCCCAGATTACGCCCGGCGGCTCGTCCTTGTCGTCGTCGGAGCCCGACCGGTAGGACCAGAGCGGGCGGCCGTCGTGGTCGAATACGAACGCCGAATAATCGTCCGTCAGCAGCAGGAGATCCGGGCGGCCGTCGCCGGTTACGTCGCCGAACTTGACCAGGCCGGGCTCGGGGAGCGTGTACGATTTCAGCAGGCGCACGTCGGGATGAAGCTGCATGGCCTTCAGGTCCTCTTCGGTCAGGTCATCCCTTTTCGACAGGACGAGCACGTCCATCACGGGGCCGCGCTCGACGCGCATCAGGCGAACGGTAGCCGGGCCTTTTTCCAAATCGAAGCGCCCGGCTCGCTCAAACTTCAGGGGTTCGTCGGCGAGGTCCTCCCCGATCACCTGGTTGTTGATCGAAACCCGGAGCGTCGTGCCCGACTTACCGTGCGTGTGGGCATACAGGTAATACGCGCCGGCTTCAGGGATGTGAACCGTGCGCACGTAGTTGGACCGCGACCCCATGACGAGGGCGGTGTTGTTGAATACCCACGGCAGGCCGAGGTCGTCGGCATCGGCGATGATGTGGCCTTTCTGAATGTCGCCGATGAAATCCGACGCCGGGATGAGGACCGTATCGGAAGAATCCGGCGGGGGCGTCACAAACGCCGCAAGAGTAAGGAGAGCAGCGATCAGCATGGGGGTTCAGTCGATGCGGAAAACGAAAGCGGAGGTATTCATGTAGCGGCCTCCCTGCGAGGCGACGAACAGGTACGCCGGACGGCCGCCGCGCAACAGCAACTGCGGACGCTCGAAGCGGCCGTACTTGGTCAGGTGCGGGGGTCCGGGGGGCTCCTGCACGTAGCGATTGACCGGCAGGTAGGCGACGGTAGGCTCCGACCAGTTTACCCCGTCCTTCGAATCCAGGTAAAGGCCCATGTCGTGGCCGAAAATGCCCATGTCGCGGGCGATCATCCTGAACCGTCCGTCCTCGCGCCAGACGTAGGCATCCTCGATCTGCGTGTTGCCGCCGCGGCTAGAATAATCGATGATCGGGTTGCCGGCATATTTGACGTAAGGCCCTTCCAGGCGGTCGGCCACGGCGAGGCCGTACTTCCGGTTGCCCCGGATGGTCGGGTGGCTGGAGCCGGTGTACTCCGCCGTGTTCCAGGATTTATAGTAAAGCCGGTACCGGCCGTCCGGGTGGCGCACAAAGGCCGGGTTGGAAGTGCAATGGTTGTCCCAGGCATCTCCCTCCCCGGCTTCCAGCAGCGGCTTATCCGAGCGATGCCACGGCCCGTAGAGCGAGTCGGAGAGGGCCAGCCCTACCCGTTTGGAGTCCGTCTTGCCGTTGGCGTTGCCCATGTAAAACAGGGCGTACCGATCCCCCACCCGCTGGATGTGCGGGTTGTGGCAGGTCGTGGCGTCCCAGAAGCCCGGCCCGCGCGGAGCGAGGACCGTCGAGACGACTTCGAAGGGCGACTCCGGTGTATCGGCCACGGCGTGGGCGATTTCGGAGCTGTTGATCCAGCCGCCCATGCGCTTTGCAGCCGGCCAGCGGGAGAAAAAGACGTGCGTCTTTCCGTCCGGCCCGTCGATGGGGCTGGTTCCCCAGACGTACCAGTCCTCCAGTTCCAGAACGCGCCCGACCGGCCGAAGCCGCTGCGCGAAGTCCGAGAGGGGGTATCCTTCGGGGGTCGTTTGACCCTGCCGGACGGAGCGGCAGCCGGCTGCCAGGGGCGCCAGCGCCATTCCGGTGAGAAAGTGCCTGCGTGTCATCATGATGATGCCGTGCCGCGCTGCGGCGCTCAGGGGTCGAGCCGCCGGAGCGGCGTCAGGGTGACGGGGCCGAGCAGCCCGGAAGGCCGGGGCTCCCAGCCGGAAGCGTCGAAATAGCCGAAGTCGTTCCGGTTCTCGCTCAGCCGCGCCGCCATGTTGACGTTGTAGAACGTTTTCCAGGGCGTTCCGCGCCGGTCGAGGGCGGCGATACGGTTCGCCATCAGGTTGGAGACTTCCACCTGTAGCGTATTTCTATCCCGGAGGTCGCCCGAGGAGATGGTGGTCTGGAACACGGGGCCGATCAGGGTATCCAGCGGGATGCCGTTGAGCAGCACGCGGGCGCTTTCGTGGACGCGGCCCAGGTCGAGCCGCCACGCCTGAGCGTCGCCGGCGGGACGGGGGAAGGGGATCGTATACCGGGCGGTTCCGGAGAAGGAGCGGCCTGCTTCCCCTCCCATTTCGGTCCAGGAACCGAGTTCCGAGAGGGCCGTTGCGGGCGGCGCCTCCGGTCCCCCTTTCAGGAAGGTCAGGTTCCACGGGCCGGTCAGCGGCGCGGCAGGGCCGTCCGGCTCGAAATACGCCCACGCCTCGCCGGAGACGGAAGCCGGGCAGGTTTTCAGCAACAGGGTCGCTCCCGGCTCGATCTGGAGGTACACCTCGACCGTTCCGTCAGGGCGGCTCCGCAGCCGGGCCATGCCTGTTTTCCCCGAAGCCGGATCGAACAGGGCCGCAGCAACGGCCGGGGTTTGCAGCGGAACCCAGCCGTTGACCGCCCCCTCGCCGTCGTTCCGGATGAAGTAGGCCGTCCCGTTGTCGTGCTCGCGCCGGATGGTTTGCAACCCGAGGTCCGCCATCGGTTCCCGGCGAACACCCGCCCGGGAGAGCAGCGCCCGAAGGTCGCCGCCGAGAACAAAGCGTCCCTTCCCGACGGAAGCTTCGCGAAGGCCGCCGAGATCGCGGAAGGCGAGCCGACCGATCATTTCCTGAAAGGCTTGTTCTCGCCGTTCCAGATCGGCGAGACCCGGCGCCCCTTCGGGCAGGCGGCCATGCACGATCACGGTGGCTCCGGCCTCGGCCAGCCGGAACAAGGTTTGGAGCGTCGAAAGGGGCATGTATCGCACTTCCGGTATCAGAACGGCCGTATACCTGGCCTCTCCGGTGCGGAGGGCGGCATCGTCAAACCGGACGGATTCGAGCGCCTTGTCCGAGACGAAATCGTACGCGACGCCGTGTTCGAGCAGGCGGAGCGCGTCCTGCGTGAAGCCGGTATCCTCAAACGCCTCTTCCCGACCGTCGAAGTGGCGCAGAAGCTCCGGGCCCCGGTCGGCCCAGCGGTCATACGCGGGGAAGTACAGCAGCAGGTCGTTGTCGGGGCGGCCGGGTTGCAGGAAGGACTGGACCCGGGTAACGTAGGTATTCAGGTGGGCAAAGTCGTCCCAGAACGGGTTGGACGGGTGAAAATGGACGGCTGCATAGAACAACCACCCCGGCCATGCCGCGTCGGGAGGGGAATAGTTGGTTCCGTGGTATACGATGTGGTTGACCCCTCCCAGGAAATAGCGGTCCACGGCCGTGCGTACGTCGGCGAGCGACGACACGAAATGCTCGTTCAGCCAGGTAGCGGCTTCGGCCGCCACGAGCGGCTTGCCCGTTGTGTTGGCGGCCGAAGAAGCATATTTGAAGCGCAGGATTTCCGTTCCCTCGGTTTCGGGGATGTCGGAGGCGGCGTAGAGGTCCAGGATGTTGGCCGGGGAGCCGTGCGCCTGGTTCCGGATGAGGGCGCTCCGGGAATGGGACCACGCCCGCCAGGGTTGGGTGAACGCCTCCAGCATGAGGTCCGAGACGGTCTCCCGGTAGTCAGTCAGGACGCGCCTGTTTCGCTCCTCGTCGTCCCGGCCGAACAGGGCCGGAAGGTGATCGCGCAGATCGTACCCCCGTCGGCGCTCGAACTCGGCGAAGAGGTCCGGCGTCCAGTCGGCCTGGCCCCGCGCATCGTCCACTTCGTAGGAGTCGTTGAAAAAGGCCCGCAGGGTCCCTAGATCGTGCCCGGCGAAGGCCTGGTCGAAGCGGCGGAGGTAGCTTTGCAGAGCCGTCCGGGAGAAATGATCGATGGCATATCCTTCGCCGCCGGGAGCGGCGCGCTCGACCATCTTGCCGTGCAATCCCTGAAAGAGGGCATACAGCGTCCACCGGCCCGGCGGAGCGGTCCAGTCCAGGCGGCCCGAGGAATCGACGCGGGCCGTGAGGTCCAGGACGTCGCCCCCCTCGGAATAGGCCATGAGGGCCTGCATGGGGAGCGGGCCGGGGAAGCGTACCTGATCCAGGGCAAGCGCCTGGAGGTTCGCATTGGCGGACAGGGGCTGCACGAGTTCATCTATCGTGATGGGCCGGCTGCCCGGCCGGAGGGGCGGCCTGGCCTTCGTACCTTCGTTCGCTTCACCTTCGGCTTTGAGGAAGCCGTACAACTCGTACACCTGGCTGCCCACGGCGCGGACGAAGGGCTCCGGCTCGAAGCGGATCGGCTCGGGCAGCCGCTCTCCTCCATCCAGGGTATACGTCTCGACGGCCGCGTATCTGGAAGCATGTTCCGGCGTCACCCACGGCCCGCCGAAGGGCCAGCCGGTGCCCAGCGCCATATCGACGCCGAGGCCGAGGCGCTTCGCCTGGGCGAGGGTGTGCGTCAGCTTCTCCATCCAGGCCGGCGTGAGGTACGGAATAAACGCATCCTCCCGGCCCACGACGCCGTAGATCGGCGTAATCTCGACCCCGCCCAGACCGACCGACCGATAGGTTTCCAGCATGGCGGTCAGGTCGGGCTCGGTTACGCTGCTGCCCATCCACCACCAGCGGGTCCACGGGCGCATTTCGCGAGTAATCTCGGGCCACAGGGGTTGAGCCGGAGCGGAACCGGCTATGAGCCCGCCGAGAGCGAGCAGCAAAACGAATCGAAGGGGGCGGCCGGACATAATACCCTGGGAATACGGCAAGAATCGTCAGGAATCAAGAAAATGGCCGGACCGGTCCTTGCGGGTCCGGTCCGGCCACTCGGGTTCAACTCGCCGGAACGAGCGGATCAGTACCCCGGATTCTGCGTGTAGAGACCGGGGAAGATGTCCATCTCGGTCTGCGGGATGGGATAGAGCAGGTCGTTCTGGTCGATGGTGATGTTCACACCGAGCGACGAGAACCAGTCGTTCATCGTTTGCACGGCCGTGCAACTCCGGACCAGATCGAACCAGCGTTGCCCTTCTCCGACGAATTCGATGCGGCGCTCATGCAGCAGGGCCTGCGCGAATTCGGCTTTCGAGGTGGTCTGGAGGGCCGGCAGGCCGGCGCGGGCGCGCACCTTGTTGAGGTACGGCAGCGCCGCCGCGGTACGGTTCTGCTCGTTGAGCGCTTCGGCGTACATCAGGAGCACATCGGCATAGCGGAGCATCGGGAAGTTCTGGCCCCAGTCCGGGTAGGTCGTCGGGGTGGTCGTGCGGTAGAGGAATTTCCGGACGTACGGGTTGTTGTTCGTATCCGGAGGCACGCCCGTATTGAGCCACATGGTGTCGATGGTTACGTCGAACCGCTTGTCGCCCGGCTCGTATGCGGCCAGCAGATCGTCGGAAAGGCCCAGCCGGGTAGCCGACTCGCCGCCGGTGGAACCGAACGGAGCGAGGGTGCGCGTGAGGTCGCCGGGCACGATGAGGGCCGGGAACACGCTCCCTGCACCGACGCCGCCCGACACGAACTGGATTTCGAACAGGTTGAATTTGTTCTCGTTGGCTTCGGTGAACACGTCCTTGTAGTTCGGGGACCATTTGACCGCGCCCCCTTCCTGCCCGATGATCTCCTGCAGGAGCGCTTCGGCCTTCGCCAGCCCGGTTTTATCCTGCATAGGGCAACCCGCCATGGTGAGATACACCTTCGCCAGCAGCCCTTTCGCCGCCCATTTCGTCATGCGGCCGAGGCTCGCGCCGGTATACGACGAGGGGAGGGCATTGGACGCTTCAGCCATTTCTTTCGTGATGAAGGCGTAAATATCCGCCGGCTCCGACTGGCCGATCTGGATGCCTTCCTCCGGGGAGATGGGCTTCGTCACGAGCGGTACGCGGCCGAACAGGCGGACGAGCTCGAAGTAGGCCTGCGCCCTGAGCATCCGGGCTTCGGCAATGTACTGCGCCTTGAGGGCCTGGTTGGTGAACGCCACCCCGTCGATGCGTTCGAGCAGCGTGTTGGCCCGGTTGATCATGGTGTAGGCGTCGGCCCAGACCCCCCGGACGGTAGCCGTAAACGGCGTCACCTGGAAATCCGTGATGTCGCGCCAGTCGCGCTGGGCGTCGGAGAAGATGGCATAGTAGTTATCGGAACGTACTTCCGAGAGGAACAGGTAGATTTCAACCGGCCAGTCGCGCATACCGGCGTAGACGCCGGTCACGGCCCTGTCGAAATCCTCCTGCGTCTGGTAGAAGTTCGCCACGGTGACCTCGTTCTGCGGCACCGGGCTCAGGAAGTCGTCGGTGCACGAGGCGAGCAGCATCGTGAGGCCGAGCAGAGGGATAAACTTTTTCATGATATACGATGCAATCTAGAGTAATCCCGGCGCCCGGAGGGGCGGCGCCCCGGTAGGCCGGGCGCCGGGTCAGGCTATGCTGGAGGGAAGGTTTAGAAGCTCAGGCTCAGGCCGACCGTGACGGTGCGTGCCGTCGGGTAGCCGCCATAGTCGCCGCCTTCGTTGTTGTCGGCCTCGGGGGTATATCCGCCGTAGTAGTCGTCCTTGAGGAAGAGGTTCTCGCCGCTCACGTAGATACGGGGAGCGCCCATCCCGCGGACGAGGTTAGCCGGGAGCGTATAGCCGAGGGTCACGTTGCGCAGGCGGATATAATCGCCGTCGTACAGCCAGCGGGAGTCGTAGAACGACCCGGTGGTGCCGTCGAGGCGGGGCGTGATGCCGTCGCCCGGGTTTTCCGGCGAGCGCCACCGGTTGCGCCAGCGGCCGAGCTTCTGGGTGGAAGCGCCCATGCCCGGGCGGTCGAACACGCGGCCAAGGATGCTGTAGATCTGGTTGCCGCCCTGCCCCTGAATGAGGAAGGAGAAGTCCAGTTTCTTCCAGTAGAACGTGTTCGAGAAGCCGAACGTGTAGGACGGATCGCGGTGGCCCAGGATCGTCCGGTCGTCCGGCGTGATCTTGCCGTCGCCGTTGACGTCGCGGTACTTCACGTCACCCACGATGTTGGTAGGCATTTTCGGGCTGTTGGCGAGGTCCTGTTCGTTCATGTACACCCCGACGGCATCGTACAGGTAGTAGGCCATGAGCGGTTCGCCCACCTTGATGATGGCGGTCTGCCCGCTGAAGCCTGTGTAGATGGGGGTGTCCCCGGGGCCGAGCTTGACGACTTCATTCCGGTTGAACGAAAGGTTGGCCGACGGCTCCCACGAGAACTTCCTGCCGGTAACCCGGCCGGTGACCTCGAACTCCAGGCCTTCGTTCATCACCTCGCCGATGTTCTCCCAGGTGGAGGCGAAGCCCGTCGAGAGGGCTACGGGCACGCTCAGGAGCAGGTCGGTGGTGTTCTTGCGGTAGTAGTCCGTAACCAGCGTGATCCGGTCGTCGAACAAACCAAGGTCCAGCCCGACGTCCATCGAGGTCGTCTGCTCCCATCCGAGGTTGGGGTTGGTGATGGAGTTGGGTCCGTAGCCATAGACGACGGCGTTGTTGAACCCGTAGTTGTAGGTGCCCACGCGGCCGTAAGCGGCATAATCCGGAATGCGGTTGTTGCCGGTGCGGCCGATGCTGTAGCGCAGCTTGAGGTTGCTGAGCCAGTCTACCCCCTTCAGGAAGTTTTCGTCGCTCACGCGCCAGGCGGCGGAGAAGGAGGGGAAGTAGCCCCATTTGTTGGACTCGCCGAACTTCGAGGAGCCGTCTCCACGGAAGCTGGCGGTGATGAGGTATTTACCCTTGTAATCGTAGATGACGCGGCCCAGCACCGACGCCAGGGAGCGTTCGTAGATGGAGTTCTCCGAGTTGAGCACCGTGGACCGGCCCAGGTTGATGATCTGCAGGGCGTCGTCGGGGAAGTTGTTATGGCGCTGGTAGGAGTTCTCGGCCTGATAGTACTCTACCGACCCGCCGGCGACGGCGTTGAAGTTGTGCGGCCCGAAGGATCGGACGTAATTCAACGTCGTCTGGAACAGGTACTCGTCCGAGGCGCCGGTGTTGTAATACCCGGTGCTCCGGGAGCCGTCGGGCGAGGTGTAACTGCGCATGACGGCGGTGGGGTAGTACCGGTTCTGCTGCTGCATGTTGGTATTCCAGCCGCCGGAAATGTTGGCCGTCATGCCCCGGAACAGGTCGATGCCGAGCTCCATCTTGGAGAACAGCTGGCGGCGGGTGACCTCGTTGGTGGATAGCTTTTGGAACCCGATGGGGCTGGCGGCCGAACCGGCGTAGTAGTACCGATCGAATGGCTTGATCTGCGTCATGGTGCCGGCTTCGAGTTCGGCGAC
The DNA here is from genome assembly GCA_965365445.1 of uncultured bacterium. Classification (GTDB taxonomy): domain Bacteria; phylum Bacteroidota; class Rhodothermia; order Rhodothermales; family DASSAV01; genus CBDUBS01. The sequence goes on from CBDUBS010000050.1 coordinate 9,512, forward strand.
CGGGGCGATGGATATCACCTGGTGGGCCTGGGAATCCTTGCCGGTGACGTTGCCGCCCGTATTCCACGCGATGGACGGCGACAGATTCAGCCCCAGGCGGACGCGCTTGCTGAGCCGGGCATCGAAGTTGGCCCGAAGGGAGAGGCGGTCGTAGCCGGTGTAGGCCGCGATGCCCTGCTGGTTCAGGTAGTTACCCGAGATCAGGTAACGCAGGGTTTCGGTGCCGCCGCTGCCGCTGAGGGTATAGTTGGCAATGGGAGCCGGCCGGTAAAACTCTTCCTGCCAGTCGATGAACGCGAGGCTATCCGCGCCGTACTGCCATCGGGGATCGGCTACGTAGGACGAGTTCCGGGTGGTTTTCAGCTCGGCCAGGCGATAGGCGATGGGATCCGAAGCCTTATAGGGTTTATTCTGCGAGCGGCCGCGCCGCACCCAGGCGGAGTCCTGAAGCTCGGTATACGCATCGATCCATTCTTCCGCCGACAGCAGATCGATGTTGCGCTCGATGTTCTGCACGCCGTAGGAGGAGGTAAACTGGATTCGCGACATTCCCGGGCGGCCGTTCCGCGTCGTCACGATCACGACGCCGTTCGCGCCGCGAGAGCCATAGATGGCGGCCGAAGCGGCATCCTTCAGCACTTCGATGGATTCGATGTCGTTCGGGTTCAGGTTGCCGAGGTCATCGATCGGGATTCCGTCCACTACATAGAGCGGCTCGTTTTCCGCCGAAATGGAGGCGCCGCCGCGTACGCGCACCTCGAGGGGGCGGCCCGGCTCGCCGGAGGTCTGGCGGACCTGCACGCCCGGCATGTTGCCCGCCAGCACCTGCTCCATACGGGTCACGGGGCGATCGGCGATTTTCTCGGCGCTGATCGTGGAGACGGAGCCGGTCAGGTTGCGCTTCTTTATGGTGCCGTAGCCGACCACCACCACCTCTTCGAGCTGCTCCACATCCGGAGCCAGGCTGACATCAACCACGGAACGCCCGGCGATAGGAACCTCCTGCGTGAGGTACCCTACGAAGGAAAACATCAACGTATCGCTGAGCGCCGGCACGTCGAGGCTGAACCGGCCGTCCCCATCGGTTACGGTTCCGGTAGCCGTACCCTTGATAACGATATTCACGCCGGGCAGGGTTTCGCCCGTTTCCGCATCTACCACCGTACCCGTAATCGGGACGGCGGCGGGAACGCGCAGCCCGTATTGGGGTCCGGAAACCAGGCCCGCCTCAGCGACCGAGCGGCGGGAAACCACCAGGCTGCCGCCGGAGGAGATCTTGAGCCCGAGCCCCGTTCCCTCCAGCGCGGCATAGAGCGCTTCCAGCGCCGTCCGCCCTTCGGTGGCGAGCGTCACGGTATGGCTGGAAAGCAGATCATTCTCGACGTAGATCAACTTGAGGCCGGAGGCATCGGCTATCTGCTGGAGGGCCGACCGGAGGCTCGCCGAGGAGAGCGAGATTTCGAGGGGAGTATTGAGCTTATCCCAGTTGTTTTCGATAGCCGAGAGGCCCGGCAAATAGGAACTCGTGGTTCCGGGCACTCTGCTCGCTACGGGGTTCTGGGCCGCCGCCTGCAACGTGCAGAGCATCAGGCCGAGCAAGGACAGGGTCTTTAAAAGGGCTTTCATATGGAAGCGATTATAGTGGAGGGTAAGCTTATCGGGTAGAAGGTCACTGCGGTCGATAGAACGTGATTTTTCGGTTTTCACGGGTGTACTCGAGGTCGTAGGCCACGGCGATTAGGTTCAGGATTTCGCTGAGCGGCTCATCCGAAAAGGTTGCATTGAGCGGCTTGAGGCGCTCCGCCGGAACGGCCATATCGATCTGGAGATCGTACCACCGTTCGAGCTCCTGCTGGACTTCGTTGAACGGAGCCCGGATAAAGACGAGCTTGCCTTCGCGCCAGGCGAGGAGGCGGTCCAGATCGGCTCCTTTCTGGACTTTCAGGTGTTTGCCGGGGGAGGCAATGCCCAGGTCGCCGGCGCGTAGCACCGTGGAGTCGGGATCGTCGGTGTTTCCGTTGCGTACCCTCACGGAACCCTCGACCACTGCGATGGCAGCCGCTTCTTCCTGCCGGTTGGCCCTGACGTTGAACGACGTCCCGAGGACCTGAACCGTGGCTTTGCCGGTGCTGATGATGAACGGCCGGGTGGTATCGCGGCTCACATCGAAGAAGGCTTCGCCTTCGAGCGTAACCTCGCGGCGGCTGCCGTTATAAGCGGGCGATACCGTAAGGCGGCTATCGACGTTGAGGCGAACCTGCGTGCCGTCGGTAAGCTGAATGGAGGCACGCCGGCCGGGCTCGGTGTGGTAGACGCGGGCCACAGCCGGCAACCCGGCGGCGGCAGGCGTCCGGCTCTGCCAGAGTTGCGCCGCCAGCACGGCGGCGCCGATTACGGCCACCACGACCGCAGCCACACGAAAGAAGTAAGCTGAAGCGGACGGCTTGCGGACGGGGCGGCGCTCCAGAGCGGCCGCCGAGGGATAGAGGTAGTGAATGGAAGGCGTCGAAGGCCGGGAGGACGTACGGGCATCGACGCGGCCCAGGAAACGCTGCCACGCTGCTTCCGAATCGCGGGCCGTGCGCGGTTTCCCGGACGATTCCCACGCTCTGGTCGCCTCGTCGAAAACCCGCTCGGCCTCTTTATCGGCGGCAATACGGGCCTGAATCTCGTCTACCTCCCGGCGGGTGCTCTCCCCGGCGAAGTAGCGAGCAAGCAGACTCCAGTACGCTGCCCGATCAAACAATCTCATTACCGTGTACGGTATACGGCGCCCGGTCCGACCTGCACGCTACGAAAGTACCGTTCCGAGCCGGTCTCGGATGGCTTTCAGCGCCCGCCCCATTTGCGTATCCACGGTTTTGACCGAGATACCCAGCAGGGCGGCGATTTCAGCGTAGGTCAGTCCATGCTGCCGGGAAAGGGTAAAAATGTGACGCCGGCGCTCGGGCATGGCCTCGATGGCCCTCTCGGCGGCCGACTGGAGCTGCTTGTGCTCCAGTTCGGTTTCCGGAGTGTGTTCGGGCGCGGCGTCGTTCGGTTTCCACAGTTCGAGCAAACGGCTCCGATTCCGGTAACGGCGAAGGTGGTAGAAGCTTTCGTTGCGAACCGCCGCAAACAGATACGCTCGAAGCGATCCTTTGGGCTGCCAGGCTTCCCCTGCGCTCCAGATCTTCAGAAAAACGTCCTGCACGACGTCCTCGGCGATATCCGGAGACGCTACATACGTCTCGGAGAAGGACACCAGATCGTTGAAGTACGTTTTGAAGAGCCGTTCGAATGCCGCATCATCCCCGGCGCGCACCTGATTTATCCAGGCAGCTTCATCCACTGATGTTTCCTGTCGGTACGTCGCGCTCATCCTTTCTCCGGGTTTGCCCGCCCGGCTGGTTCGATGTCGGCCTTCACCTCAACCATGCCCGAGCAATCGTTCTCCCCTACACGCCGCGAACTTTTTTCGGTCTACGTACACGGTGTCGTAAACCGAATCCCTTTCCTGGAGCGCCCGCACAGCGCGGGCGCTTGCTGCACGTTTCAGACGTTAACCTCCCAGCCGGGTGCGTATTCCCGCTTCCACAGGTTCATGGCTTCCTGATCGTTCAGAATGTGCCCCGTGGCAGGGTCGCACGTGAGCTTGCGCCCTACACGGAGCGAAATGTTGCCCAGCTGAGGAAGCAGGGTGCTCTTGTGGCCTTCCGCTACGGGAGAGGTCGGCGGCATCTTGCCCCGCACAGCCTCCAGGAAGGTGAACATGTGGATGGAATCCAACCCGATCAGGCTGCCGTCGATGTCGTGGACTTCACGGCCGTTCTGGGCGTTTATTTCCTTTACGAGGTTGTCTTTCGGGTCGCGCACCGAATAGCCCGTCCCGGTAACGATGATCGAACCCTCCGTGCCGTGGAAGGATGTGCCCACGGTGGAGCCGTGGGTGCGGCTGGCATTGCGGCTCTGGCCTTCCCACATGATGTACTTCCCGTCGGGAAACTCGAAGGTCATCACCTGCGTGTCGGGGGTTTGCCAGTCGTCCTCGGGGTAATAAAACGATCCCCCGGAAGCCGTTACCCGGCTCGGGAAATCCACCCCGAGGCCCCACCGGCACACATCGATGGTATGCACCCCGTTGTTGCAGGATTCGCCGGTGCCCCAGTTCCAGAACCAGTGCCAGTTGTAGTGGATGAGGTTCTCCTGATAGGGCTGTCGAGGGGCCGGGCCCTGCCAGAGATCGTAGTTCAGACCGGCAGGGATCGGGCCTCCCGGAGGGCCGAGCTCCAGCGGCCCCCGGCGGTTGGCGTACCAGGACCGGGCGTAGCGGACTTCGCCTATGGTGCCGTTCTGCACTTCGGCAACGGCGTCGATGACGTTGGGCCACGAGCGGCGCTGGTTGCCCATCTGGACGACCCGGTTGTATTTACGGGCGGCCTCTACCATGAGCTCGCCCTCTCTCGGGTTGTGCGCGAGCGGTTTCTCGACGTACACGTGTTTGCCGGCTTGCAGGGCGGCAATGGTGGCGGCGGCGTGCCAGTGGTCCGGGGTGGCAATGGCTACGGCGTCGAGATCGGGATCGTCGAGGGTCTTTCGGAACTCCTCCACACCCACCGGCCGCCGCTCCTGCCGGGAAACGACCGCAGCGATGCCTTTTTCGACGGCGCGGGCATCCACGTCGCTGATGTAGGCGACTTCGGCTCCCTGAAGGTCGGCGACGGAGCGGGCCAGATTGAGCCCCCGGCCATACGTGCCGATAACATTCACGAGGATGCGGTCGTTGGCCCCTATGATGCGCGCGTAACTGGCGGCCGGCATACTTACGGCCAACCCGGCGGTGGTCGCTGCTACCGATTTCAAAAATTGCCTTCGGTTGTGCATGACGTTTATCTCCTTATGACGACGGGTTAAAGGCTTTGCGGCGGTACGTAAGCCGCCCGTTCGCGTTCGGTGGTTTTGTGTTTTCTGTATCCGGAGGTACGGAATGCCTGTATCGGATCGATGGCGCCCCCCCGCCGGCGGCGGGCTTCGGCGATCAGCGGGGTCACGTCGGTTTCATAGGCCTTCTGGAGCGATCGCTCGGCCATGAGCACGTCGTTCGATTCCTGATAGCCGTTCAGGGCCGTGCGCTCCACGACGAGCGCCCGGGCATAGGCGCGTTGCAACGCCTCTACGGTTTGCAACAGGTCCTCGATGGGGTCTTTCAGATTGTGGCTCTGGTCGATCATGTACGCCGGATCGAAGCCGGGAACCTTGTCCACGGCGGCATCTACCAGCTCGTTGAACACCAGGAAAAGCTGGTACGGACGGATCGAGCCCGACGTAAGATCGTCGTCTCCGTACTTGGAGTCGTTGAAGTGGAAGCCGGCGAGCTTGCGGGCCGTGATGAGCCGCGCAACGACCTGCTCGATGTTGGTGTTGGGCAGGTGATGGCCTAGATCGACCAGGCAAAAGGCCTGCTCCCCCAGCGCCTGCGCGAGCATGAGCGAGGTGCCCCAATCCTGCACCACGGTAGCGTAGAACGCCGGCTCGTAGGGTTTGTGCTCCGTGAATAGCTTCCAGTCCGACGGCAGGGCCTCGTATACCTGAACGAGGCTATCGAGCACCCGCTCGTAACTTTTCCGGAGGTGCATCTGGCCCGGATAGTTGCTGCCGTCGCCCAGCCAAATGCTCAGGGCGCTCGACCCCAGCGATTTACCTACCTCCATCACATGCACATTGTGCTCGACGGCCTGGCGGCGCACGCCCGGATCGGTGTGGCTGAACGAGCCGTATTTGTAGCTCAGGGGTTGGTCGGCCTGGTCCTGAAAGGTGTTCGAGTTGACCGCATCGAACCCGAGGTCGAGGTCCCGGGCATGGGCGCGCAGGGCGGCGGGGTCCTCCGGCTCATCCCACGGGATGTGCAGGGAAACACGCGGTGTAGCCCGGGTGAACTGGTTGATGAGCGCAATATCCTCCATTTTCTCGAACACGTCGCGCGGCTCGCCGGGGCCGGGAAAGCGGCCGAAGCGGGTGCCTCCGGCGCCGAGCGCCCAGGAGGGTACGGCGACTTCGAAGCCGCCTACGGTGTCGATAACGGTTTCGATGTCGATGCCCCGCCGGGAAAGCTGCTCGCCGAGGTGGTCGAGATCGCGACGGTGCGCCGCTTCGAGCGGCTGGTTCAACTGGTCGATCTGGTCGGTATCCAACATGACTATCGGGTATCAGGTGAAATAAACAGGGCTTTCAGCCGACGTTGTGATCCGTTTTCATCCACAACGGGGCCGTACCGAACCATAGCAACGTGCCGACGAACATGAGCACGGCATGAGTCCCGAAGGTAATCGTGCCGGAGAAAACGAGAAACGCCGGCACGACGGTCAGGCCCAGGGCGATAAAGGAGAGGACTTTCAAAAGGGTTTTCATGGCGTCGGGATTAACGGAGCGTGGTAGAGGCGCTGCGGCGTTGCTGGAAAAAGCTCAGGCCGACGTACACGATAACGGCGATGAACCAGCCCGGAAGGCCGAGGAAATAAATGTCCATGTTCCACGTACGGTTCATCAGCCAGGCGCAAAGCAGGGTAATGCCCCAGGCCAGGCCGGCGGGCCAGCTGAACAGCAGGCGCTTGAACTCGGCGTACTCGCGGCGCAACCCCAGCCGTGGCAACAACCAGTAATCCGCAAAGATCACGGCCCCCATCGGCATGAGCAGCAATCCGTAAAGGGCCACAAAATCCAGCAACCGCATCATGAGCGCCGGGAAGAGGGCGGCGATGGTCGTCACGACCCCTACGGCCAGGGTTACCTTCCAGCGTTTCCAGTTCGGCGTGACGGTCTGCATGGCCAGCCCGGCCCGGTAGATGGTCGGGTTGGCGGTGGTCCACCCCGCCACGATCACCGTGATGAGGCCGGCTACTCCGGCGCCCATAAACGCGATAGGGCCGGGAGCCACTTCGCCGGATACCTGAATGGCGAGCGCCACGAGAATGCCGGAGGCAATCCATGCGATGAAGTGCCCGAGGTACATCCCGAATGCGCTCAGGAAGCCGTATTGCCACTTTTTGGCGTACCGAAGGATGGTCATATCCGCCATGCCGATGTGCATCGCCATGTTGGCGAACCAGGCGAAAAACATGACGTGCCAGAAGGTGAATTTCACCCGGCCCTCCATGGGTACACCCGTCCATATTTTTTCGTTGGCCACGGTCCAGAAATCGCCGATGGAGTTGACGCCCAGGCGCGGCAGCACCGCCACCGCCGACGCCACGAACACCAGGAACATCCAGGGAGCCGCAATTTTCCCGAAGTAAGCAATTTTCTCGAAGCCGAGGATGGCGAACACCGTCACGACGGCCCCCACCAGCAGGACCGCAACCACCCAGCCGACGCTGTTGGGGTACAGGTCGTTCAGGGCGGGCATCGTCATGTTGAACGGAATGCCCACGGCCGTGGCGGCTACCGATATCATGGCGCCGGCCAGGAAGCAAAACATCAACGCATTGACGATGTTGTACAGAAAAAGCAGATTCGGCCCGGCGATCTTGCGGAGCTGCCAGTACAGGTTCAACCGGGTGCGCGTGGCAATAGGAGCCGTAAGGAACGCCCAGCTCAATACGGCAAGCAGATTGCCGACGAGCAGGCCCGAGAACAGGTCGAAGGCAGCCACACCGTGCGCAACGAACAGCGGGCCGATGACGAATTCCGTTCCGGCTACGTGCTCACCGGAGTACAAACCGATAAAGCTCGTCGCACCCTGCAAGCGCTTCTCCGAAACCGGCTCGCGGTCGAATTCATTGAGCGCATCGAGCCGCTCGGCGAGCGACCGTTTTTCCGGGGGAGCTACGGCCGGTCTGGCCTGTGGTTTACTCATGAGGTACCGGGAGTAAAGTAATGGAGTGAAAAATGCGGCAGTAAAGGCGGAAGCGCTTCGGTTCGCCGGGCTCAAAATACGCAACGCAACGGGCTGTCGAACAGAGCAACACGACCTCCGGTATCGCCCGGAACTCTTTTGACCTTAGTGGCAAACGCTCGCGGATTCCTTTTGGTGCCTTCCGCCCGCCGTATTGACGGAAACTTGGCGAGGCGGCTCCGCCCCGGCGGCCGGCTGCCATAGTTCCTATCGAAACAGGAGGTTGAATAACGCGGCGACGGGCGCTCGCCTCGACGACCCGAAATCCCTGTTGCACGGAAAATACGGATTTGCTAATCTATTAAAATAGCCAAAATGGCTCCCTGTTTGCACAATGTGGCACGAGCGCGGGAGGTCGCCCGACGATGAGCATGGTTCGCACCCGGCATTCGACATTCAAGTACCTCACGGTGGCCGCTGCAGATCATTACTGGGGGCTGCACGTTACGGGCAGCGGTCGGGCCGACATCCCGCCGGAAGCCCCTTACCCCCCTCCGGTGCATCCGGAAGGCTATTCGTTCGATTGGCCCCACGGTCGCGTACTGGCCGGGTTTCAGGTGCTCTATATAACCCGCGGAAGCGGGTTTTTCGAGTCGAAAGCCACCGGACGGCTGAGGGTGGAAGAAGGCTCCGTAATCCTGTTGTTCCCGGACGTATGGCACCGCTACATGCCCGACGCGGAGGTGGGATGGACGGAGCACTGGATCGCGTTCGACGGCTCGGCGCCCAGGATGCTCCAGAAGCAGCGCATTTTTTCCCCGGAGCATCCGGTGATGGATGTAGGCGTCCAGGAGACGTTGTTGCGGCTCTACGGTGAAGTGCTGGACCGGATCGAGATGGAGAAAATCGGCTTCAAGGAGGTAGCCGCCGCCCTCACGATGCAGATTCTGGCGCACATCCACGCCATCCGGCGCAGACGGCAATTCGGCGGCAAGGAAGTAGCCGACGTGGTCCACCGGGCGAAACTGTATTTCGTGGAGCATTTGCACGAACCGATCAACCTGGAAGGGGTAGCCGGAATGCTCGGGGTGGGGTACTCTTGGTTTCGTCACCGCTTCCGGGATTACACCGGCCTGTCGCCCGCGCAATACCTCATTCAACTCCGGATCAACAAAGCAAAAGAATTGCTTTCGGGCACTTCGTTCTCGATGCAGGAAGTAACGGGGGCGTCCGGCTTTCAGTCGCCGTACTACTTCTCCCGGTTGTTCCGGCAGAAAGTGGGCGTCACGCCGAGCCAGTGGCGGCGGTACTCCAGAGGAGAATCGTTACGGAGTCCTGCGGGGTCATTCGAATTGCGCGAGGTAGTTGCCGTAACCAATCACGACGACCGAGAGGACGAGCAGTGACAACCCGCCGTACAGAATGCGCATGACCCGCGGGCTCGACCCGATCCATTCCCGGGTTGCAATGCCCCACAGGGTGCTGAAGGCGATGATGAACGCCATATGGATGGACCAGCTCGCGAAGTCGTACCGGCCCATTTGTGTGGCGCCCATACCGTAGAACATGAACTGGAAGTACCAGGTTATCCCTGCGGCGGCAGCAAACACGTAATTCAACCCCAGACCGCCCCGGACATCCAGGTAATCGGAAAAGGATCGGTTTTTCAGGTTGAGGTAGAGACACCAGAGGGCATTGGTCGTGAACCCTCCGGCAAAGATCACGATGAAAACCGGCGTGTTCTGCCAGAGCAGCGGGGTGCCGCCTTCCAGTGCGGCTTCAGCAATGGGTTTGCCCGCCGCGATGCCGAAGGCCATGCAGGCGCTCATAATCCCGGCAAAAAGGGCCACCCATACCCCTTTCATGAAGTTGAACTCCTTCACACCGGCCTTTTTTACGTCCTCCGGCAGCTCGCGATCCTTGACCATACCGGCCCATCCGGTTACGGCGATTCCGATGAGGGTGACCAGTATGCCGCCGAGGGTGATGAGGCCGGAACTCCGGGCGAGCAGCGCAAAGAACTCACCGAAGTACAGGGGTGGAATGAGCGTGCCGAAGGTGGCCGTCATGCCGAGGGCTACGGCCATCCCGAGCGACATCCCCAGGTAGCGCATCGTAAGGCCGAAGGTGAGCCCGCCGACGCCCCACAGCACCCCGAAGAAATACGCCCAGAACAGCGAGGCGGAAGGAGCGGCGCTCAAAACGCCCCCCACGTCGGGCACGACGAGGTAGGCGACGAAGGTCGGCATTAGCACCCAGGAAAACACCCCGTTTACGATCCAGTAACTCTCCCACGACCACTTTTTGACCTTTTTCAGGGGCACGTAGAAGCTGCCGGCGGCAAAACCGCCCAGGGCGTGAAGGAAAACGCCAAAAAAAGGATTCATGCGGACGGGAAAGGAAGGGTTACAGGCAGACGGCCGCAGAGGGCCATTCCATCAGCGTGCTGACCTTTTGCAGTACGGACGCATTGTGCCCGATGCTCAAGGCGGCGTGGTGTGTGGGAGCCAGCGCGAACCAGGCGTTCATGAACGGGGTCGGCCCCGGCGCAAAACGCACGTGGGTCATCGTGTTGCCGATCTTGAGAACCGGCGCCTCGACGGCTTCGCCGTGATTGACGATGGTATGCAGCCGCCCGTCCGCCTTCTGGGTGAGGTTGAGTAAAGTCACCGGCCCTTTCCGGACGGTGGCCTCGACGGAAACGCCGGTTCCCCACTTGCCGTGGTACAGGCCCATGCCCCGAAGAACGGGTTTTTCGGCGGCAATGGCGATGTGGAACGGCCCGTCGTGGCCGAGCAGGATGGTCCCCCGGTCGTAGTCGGCGGCGACGATTTCACTGTACGACCCGCCCACGCCGAGGATGTCGCAGATTTTCATGGCGACAGCGGTTTTCATGTCGCCCTCGCCGCTGCACGGAATGCCCTGCGCCGTAAGAAGCGAATGGCCCAGGATGAACGCTTCCTGAAGCTTTTCGAAAGGGTTTCCCGGAGCGCCGCGGTAGTAATAGGTCAGGGCGTCGAGATCGAACGCCCGCACCAGCTTCTCCTGCGCGACGGCCACACGGGCGGCGGCGTCGAGTTGTTCCGGGCGGGGCTTCCGGGCGAGCGGGTCGGCAGGCGAGTCCTCGCTGATCACGAACATCTGCCGTACCTGCTGGAGCTTGGCTTCTTTTTCCGCCTCGGTAACGTCGTCCACCAGCCGGCCCAGGTCGTCCATTTCCAGGATCTCCACGTGCATCCCGGTTTGCGCCGTAATCATCGTGAAGTCGGAGTACATATCGAGCATCCCGGGGTAGGTGTGCCCGAGGAAACCCATACGTCCCTCACGAAGCGTTCGGGCCACACCCGCCGCGCGGGTCCAGTCCTCGATCTCGCTCCAGGCGGCCGCGGCTTCCGGATGGTCGTCCGTTTTTTCGTTCGCCAGGGAGATTTCGGGGGTATAATCCAGGCCCAGCAGTCCGGATACCACATGGAACCCGATGCCCGCCCGGTTGAAGGCATTCGAAATCTCCGGCACGCAGCACCCGACGCAGTGGGCCAGCCACTCGCCGGTGGTCGTGCGGTCGTAGTTCATGGCCGCTGCGGGCTGAAGGTTCAGGACCACCACCGGCCGCCGGACATGTTTCGCTATGTGGATGTGGGATGCGCTCATGGCATACGTGGCGGCATGGCAGAACACCAGATCCACATTGCCCGCATTCAGCGTATCGGCGGCCCGGCGGGCGTCCGCTTCCTCGTCCACCATGCCCACATTGCACACGTCGGCCCACCGGCTCAGCTGCGTTTCGATGAACCGGTTGTATTCCATCAACCGCTCCAGCAGCCCCTCGAACTGGCTCCAGTAATGAGCGTGACCTATGGAATACAGGCCGATCCGGGCCTTTCGGGACGGTTTGATGGGTTCAAAGAGGGCGGTAGCCGGCATGGGATCATTCCTCTGGTATATCTGGAAGCGTGAGATCTTGCAGAATAACCATTTTCCGGGAATGCTGCCGAACCCTCAGCGTGGAACGAACGTTTCCTGCGGCGCGAGTGTCACCGGGCCCAGCAACCCGGAAGGCATCGGCTCCCACGCGGAGGCATCGAATGGCTTGTACCCGATGGTGACGATGTTGGCATCGTAAAACGTTTTCCAGGGAACGCCGCGGCGGTCCATGTCGGCGATGCGGTTAGCCATGAGGTTGGTTGCCTCTATCTCCAGTCGGTTTTCTCCCTCCTTCAATGCCGCGCCTACGGGAATGCGGAACGGCAGGCTCCACACCGTGCCCAGATCCCGCCCGTTGAGGCGCACCCGGGCGCTTTCGCCGACCCGGCCGAGGTCGAGAAGCCAGGCATCGGCGTTCCCCTCCGGCTTCCGGAAGGTAATCGAATAACGAGCCGTCCCGGAGAAGGTACGCGCGGCTTCTCCGTGCTCGGTCCATGAGTCCAGCCGGTTGGTTGTATACGAGGCCGGCAGCTCCGGGCCGCCCTCGATGAACTCGACGACCCATTCCCCTTCGATGGGGACGGGCGCTCCCCCCGGCCGCAGGTACGGCCAAAGCGGCAGTTCGGGCAACCGCCCGGTGGACGTGCGCAGGATGCGGGACTCTCCGGGCTGAAGTTGCAGGTACACTTCCACCGCTCCCCTCGCCCCCGTTCGCAGCGACGCTTTACCGCGTCGGGCATACACCGGATCGAAAAGCACGGCCGAAACCGCCTCGACGCCGAGGGGGAAC
>CBDUBS010000051.1:0-21610 GCA_965365445.1 uncultured bacterium
GCCCCGCGTGAGCCGGTCGAGCCGGCCCCAGGGCCGCCCCCGGAATGCCAGCTCGATTTCCCACAGGTTATGGAGCTCGGCCTCGAAGTGCAGATACCCCATGTTCGTCAGGCTGGTGTTGCCGTAATTCCAGGTGTGGGACGAGCCGGCCCCGATTTCGTAGTTGCGAAACAACCGGCCCGGGGTTCTTTCCTGATACGTCAGCTGCGAGGAAAGCGCCTTCCGGTCGGCCAGGGTCTGGAAGCCGAGATCGTTGACTTCATGCCCCGGCGAACCCAGTTGCGCGGTGATCGAGCCGAGCCAGTGCCGCCCTCCCACACGCGCCCAGGAGAGTTCGGCGGCATACCCCTGCATGGCGGTGCGGGTCGAATCCAGGTGGACGTAATCCGCATCGGGGCGGCCGAAGTAGCGGGCCGAGGCGGACTGGGTGCGCAATAATCGGGCGGCCGAGCCTTCCACCCGCGAGCCTACCCAGAGGCCGCTGACGGCCCAGCGCCGCCCGCCCCACGTATGCAGGAAATCGACGCCGCCGGTGTACGCCTCCCGGTGCAGCACGTCGGCCATGGCGCCCCCGAGCGACCGGTTTACGGCGGTCATCATGCCGCCCACATACGACTGTCCGTTGCGTAAATCCTTCCGCCCCCGGCCTGCGAGGTAATGCGTCAGCGGTTCGACCCGTACGGAGTGCTCGAACCCTTCCTCGTCGATGAACCGGGCGCGCTCGATGGGCGTGACGGCGCTGAGCAGCCCGCCGGACCATCCCCTACCGTACCGTCCGGTCAGCTTGGCCGCTCCGGCGATGGTCGTCTGTGCGGGCATGTCCACATAGCGGCCTTTTGCCTCTCCCTGCGGCGCCCGGCCGATCCGGCGGGAGTAGAAATAGGTATGGTCGGCATCGTGGGAGCGCCGGAACGACCGCGTGCTGCCGAAGGCGAACACCTCCGACCCCTCCGTAAAGAACGGCCTGCGCTCGGCGAAGTAGGTTTCGTAGGCCGTCAGGTTGACGACGGCCGGATCGACCTCCACCTGCCCGAAATCCGGGTTGATGGTGGCGGTAAGGGTGGTATTCGGCGTGAGGCCGTATTTTACGTCGGCCCCGACCCGGCTCAACGCCTCCGTGGGTGCGGTAAACGGGTTGCCGGGTTCTTCCGGCACGCGGTCCAGGCGGCCCACGGCATACGGCAGCACTTCGAGATGGGCCGGCGCATTGATGCCGGTCATGCCGGTCAGCAACCCCGAGCGCGAGACGAAGGCGCTTCGGTCGGCCGGAACGGGGCTCCAGTAACTTTTCTCCCCCTTTCGGGCGATGGTGCGTTCGAAATTGATGCCCCAGGTGGTGCGTGCCCGTGTGAAGCGCAGCTGCGAGAAGGGTATAGCCAGCTCGAGCGTCCAGCCGGCCGAGTCGATCTGCGCGGCGGCGTCCCAGACGGCATCCCACTGGTCCGTCGCCTCGACGTCGTTGAACAGCAGCGCATCCACCTGCACTCCGCGCGGGTTTACCCCGAAGGCAAACGCCGTCTGATGGTCCAGGTAGCTATCGACGGCGACGAAAAACATGTCGCCGTACTCGTCGGTATCGCGCCGGTAGAGCCGGCTGACGATCGAGTCCGGCGCGGAGTCGTACAGGCGGGCGCCGATGTATAACGTCTGCCGGTCGAAAAGCACCCGGACTTCCGTTCGTTCGGTAGCCGGGGCCAGGGGGCGAGGCGCTATCTGGATGAAGCCGGCAGCTACGGGCGCGGCGTTCCACACCGGCTCGTCGAGCCTCCCGTCGATTTCGGGGGCTTCCCCCTGCACCGGGGCCGCCTGGAGGGAAGGCGCCTGGAAATCCTGCCCGCGAACACTGCCGGCGGACAGAGTGAACGAGACGAACAGCCACCCGGCCAGGGCAACCGGAAACGTCAGGCGGGAGGGGAGCAAACGCACGGAGAGGCAGAATGGGTGACAAATGCGTACGACACGTAAACATACGCGGCCCGCACGACAGACGCCCTGCCTTTTATTGAATCTCGTACAAAATCCGGCCGGCGCGGCCTACCGGGAAGCGATGGGCTTCGGCGTGACGGTCTGCACCGGCGGGGGTAATGCCGGAGGAGCCGTCGCGGGCAGCGGCGCTCCGTAAATCGCCGCCAGGCCCAGCCGGGCGTAATTGACGGCGTTGCCCAGCACCCGCACGGCCTCCTGGTCGGCGTGGAAACCCATCGAATTCTCCGCCTCGATGAAGTCGGTCAGGAATTGCGCCTTGCGCTGGTAGTTCTGTGCGATGGGTATGCGCGCATTGGTGCTATCCTTTCCGATGGCCGTCCCGATGGCCTTCGTAAGCTCCAGCGTGGCGTCGATGGCGATGTTCCGCATCTGGTAGGTACGGTCCTGGATCGTGAAGATGCGTTGCTTCAATTCCTCCTCCGACCACGGATGGCACGTCTGGCACGCATTGTTTATGTTCAGGACGGGGCTGCGTACCCAGTGGTCGCTTACCTTCATGGCGCCCACCCGGATGTACGGCATATGGCAATCGGAGCAGGTTACCCCGCTGGCCGCATGAATGCCCTGGTTGTACAGCTCGAACTCGGGGTGCTGGGCTTTCAGGACCGGCGCCTTGCTGATTTTATGCGTCCAGTCTTTGTGGCCGTTCTCTTCGTAATACGCCAGGATCTGATCGGCCTGAAGGCCCTTCGCCCACGGGTAAACCAGCGTCTTTTCCGGCCCCTCGAAATAGTATTCCACGTGGCACTGCCCGCACACGTACGTCCGCATCTCGCTTCGGGAGGCGTCGCGGTTCACGTCGTAGTCGTCGATGCCCTGCGAGGCCTTCAGGGTTCGGATGCCGTTCATGAACGCCGGGCGGGTCACGCGGAGCTGCATCGTTTCGGGGTCGTGGCAGTCGATACAGGAAACCGGATGTTCGACGAGGTTCACGGCTTCCTTGTACGGCATCTGGTTGAGCTTCGTGAACCCGGCCATCAGGTCGCCGTTGCCGGCCTGTTTGTACGGCAGGTACACCGAAGCGTGGCAGTGCAGGCAGGTGCCCGGCTGTTTGGCTATATCCTGGCGGCGGGTGAATACCTGGTCCAGCAGCATGTAGGCGTGCCCGCGCTCCTCCCGAAAGTCCTCCGCAAAGGCGTACCCTGCCCAGAACTCCCTCAGGCGGGGATCTTCCACCAACCGCGACACCGAAACCTCCTCCCTCGGGTCGTCCGACGTGGGTTGTTGGGGTATGGCCTCGCTTCCGCCGTACCGCGTGCGGGACATATCCACCGTTTTCCGGTACAGATCATACTGGATCGGGAAATTCTTCCCCCAGGTGGCCGGATTGACGGTCGTGTCGGTCAGCTCCACCACCCGGTAGAACGGATTCAGGGCTTCCGCCTTGCGCTCCATGATGTTCGTCAGCAGCGCGAGGATGCCTATCGTCACGAGCGTCACGACGACGATGATGAGGGGCCAGCGATACCGGCGCCATGCCCTGCGGTCAGTAGAATCGGCCATGCGTGTATCCGTTCCGTTAACGAATGGTAATTACGGGTCAGCGGACCCAGTGCCCGACCGTATCGTGGCAGCGGGTGCAGGTGATGGATTCCTGCTCGTGGTAATCGGCCGCGCTGTTCGTTCGCCCCTGGCCGGTAATGTGCAGCCCGGGATCGATCGCCTCCACGATGGTCGCGTGGCAGTACCGGCAGGCTTCCTCCGTCACCTCCCGATTGCTCTGTTTGATGCGAAGCGGTTCCGGGAATGCGCCCGTGGTAAACGCAAACGAGTGCCAGAACCCGTTGGAGGCTTTCGTGGCGTATTTCCCGATGAAATCGTGCGGGGTATGGCAGTCGTTGCACACGGCTACGGCTTTATGGCTGGATTTCAACCACGAATCATAGTGGGTATCCATGATGTGGCAATTGGCGCACGCCGCCGGGTCGTTGGTCATGTACGAGTATCCCTTCGCGTAGATGAACGTGAAAGCGCCTACCCCCAGGGCAAGCCCTACCGCCACCGAAAAGAGGATCATGTTGAGGTTTCTCAAAGCAATGGCCCTGGCTTCACCCGATTCCGCTACCGTACATGCCTTTTATGCCGAACGAGTCTTAAAATCATTACCCCGTCCCAGTATTGCAAGATACCGTGTCGCTTTCATTCCGAGTTTTTTCATTCGTTACAGCCCCGCCGCCGCGCCGCCTGCCGACAGCATCCCACCGTTCCGGCTTGTACGTCATCCCGTTCCCGCTTCTTTCTTCGTCGTCCCGGCCCTGCTTGTACGTCATCCCGGCCCTACAAAAACCGCGTCACCCAGCCTTCACAAAAACAACGTCATCCCGGCCCCTCCCTCCAACGGAGGGAGGTGAGCCGGGATCTCAAAAGGTATGGATGCAACCCTGAACAAAGCCGTCATGTAACCCTTATGAGATCCCGCATCGAGCCTGTCCCGCTCCGCGGGGTGCGGGATGACGTTTTAGGTGCGGGATGACGTTTTTAGGTGCGGGGTGATGTAAAACGGGGGGCGGTTTCATGTAAGCGGGGGCGGTTTCCGGGGAAAAGACGGCAGGGCCGGGCTTTCACCGTGGATATTTCCTTCGCCGGGCCGTTTATTACTGCTTCACGGCAAACAGGCGCACGCACGATGACGGCTACGACACGATTGCAAGTCCTTTGGTACATCGGTTTACTGACCTGGGCGGTGCAGACCGCCGTCGGGCAGCCGGGCCCTCCGCAGGGGTTGTTATGCGAATTGCTTCGCTACCCCGAGAAGGCCGTCATCACGGACGCCCGGCCGGAGTTCGGATGGATCGTCAACGACCCCGGACGGGGCGCCCGCCAGACGGCCTATCAGATCCTGGTGGCTTCGTCGGAGCGGAAGCTGGCCCAGGGGGGCGATCTGTGGGATTCCGGCAAGGTGATCTCCGACCGCTCCACCGACGTGGAATATGCCGGCAAGGCGCTCTCCCCCGAGCGGGTGTACTGGTGGAAAGTGAGGACGTGGGATGCCGCCGACCGGGCCGGTCCGTACAGCACCCCCCGACGGTTCATAACGGGCCGGTTTCAGGGGCGGAGCGGCCTGTTCCCGGGCGAAAGCCGCTGGGTAAGGACGCCCGCAGGAGAGTGGGTGCTCGAAAACCGGCAGCGCGGCGGGTACGTGGATGTCAGCCCGGTATCGGTTGCCACGCTAGGTGAGGGGCATTACGTCGCGGATTTCGGAAAAGCGGCCTTTGCGACGCTCCGGCTGCGGGCCGCCAGTCCGGGCGCCGGGGATTCCCTGGTGGTCTACCTTGGGGAGCGGAAAACGGAAAACGGGGAGGTGCATAAAAATCCGGGGCGGTCCAACATCGGGTTCAAACGGATCGGTGTGGCCCTGCGGAAAGGAACCAGGACCTATCAGGTGGATTTGCCGCGCCACGTTTCGCACTACCCGAACAGCCAGGTGCTGGCCGCGCACCTCCCCGAGGTGATGCCGTTCCGATACGCCGAAGTGGTCGCCCCGGCGGGCGTGCGGGTGGATGAATGGGTGCAGGCCGCCCTGTTCCATCCTTTTGAGGACGAGGCATCCGGGTTTTCGAGCAGCGACGACCGGCTGAACCAGGTATGGGACCTCTCGAAATACACCCTGAAGGCCACGCCCTTCCTTTCGCTTTACCTGGACGGCAACCGGGAGCGTATGCCCTACGAAGCGGATAGCTACATCCAGCAACTCGGGCACTACTCTGTGGACCGGGAATACGCCGTCGCCCGGTACACGCTGAACTTTCTCCTGTACAATGCGTCGTGGCCGACGGAGTGGCAGATGCATACGGTCATGATGGCGTACATGGACTACCTGTACACCGGCAATACGGAGTTCATCCGCGACCACTACGACGACCTGCGGGCGAAAACACTGCTCGCCCTCGCCCGCGAGGACGGGCTCATCAGCACCCGGACGGGGCTCGTGACACCGGCGTTTCTGGCATCCATTCATTTCAGCGGCGAGAACTTCCGGGACATCGTGGACTGGCCGCCGGGCTCCGGCGGGGCCGCGGGGGCATCGTACCAGGGCAATACGACGCCCGGCGAGCGCGACGGGTATGTTTTTACGCCCATCAACACGGTCGTGAACAGTTTCCACTACCACGCCCTCGTGCTGATGAGCCGTATGGCGGAGGCCATTGGAAAAACCGACGACGCCCGCTTCCTGGGCGACCGGGCCGCCCGGGTGAAAACCCGGTTCAACGAACTGCTGCTGGACGAACGGCGAGGGATTTATGTAGACGGCGACACGACCGACCACGCCTCCCTGCACGCCAATATGTTTCCGCTGGCCTTCGGCATGGCGCCGGAAGCCGTCGTGCCCTCCGTCGTGGCGCACATCAGGAGCCGGGGCATGGCCGCCAGCGTCTACGGGGCGCAGTATCTGCTCGAAGGGTTGTACAACGCAGGCGAAAGCCGGTACGCCGTGGACCTGATGACCTCGGACGCGAAGCGAAGCTGGCTCAACATGATCCGGGTCGGCTCCACGATGACGACGGAGGCCTGGGACGAGTTCTACAAGCCCAACCTGACCTGGAACCACGCCTGGGGGTCGGCCCCCGCCAACATCATTCCCCGGCGCATGATGGGAATCGAACCGCTCGAACCGGCTTTCCGGACGCTCAGGATACGCCCTCAGCCGGACGGCGTGGATCGGATCGATCTGAAGGCGCCGACCATCCGGGGGGCCGTTACGGCGAACTGGAACCGCTCGGGAGGCCGGTACACGCTCGACGTGGTCGTTCCGGCCAATACCCGCGCGGAAGTATGGCTGCCGGGAAGCAACCCGGACGCCCTGACCGAAGGGGGAAGGCCCATCGCCGGAGCCGAAGGCGTCGAATTCCGAAGGCGGGAGGATGGGTATACCGTCGTAGAAACCGGGGCCGGCTCCTACTCCTACGCCGGACCGTGGCCGTAAGGGGCCGCCCCCTGCGTCCGCCGGGGGGTTGCCGGGCGCCTTCTTCCATTTTTGTCGGCGGCCCGGTTCCGGGCGGGTTGTATCGGGGTGGACCGACGCCTATACTTTATACGACCTTCCCGGTTGGTACATATCCGGCGCCATCCGGTGTCCGTCCCGGGCTGCCTCACCAAATCACTGATACAATGCGCGTTCCTTTTGCCCCGCCGTTCCGCCGGTTCATTCCGGCCGCCCTGCTTCTGCTGTTTTTTGGAAACGCTTTTTACCGGCCCGTCGCCGTTCAGGGGGCGCCGGTCGGGCTTTCCGATCTGAAGATCGAGTACAAAACCGATCCGATAGGGATCGACGTGCAGAGCCCCCGGATGTCCTGGCAGATCGAGTCCGGGGAGCGGGGCGCGGCGCAAACCGCGTATCAGATCCGCGTGGCCGAGGCGCCCGGAGCGCTCCGAAGCGGCCGGCGTCTCCTCTGGGATACCGGCAAGGTAACCTCGGATCAGTCCATCCACGTACCCTACGAGGGGCCTGCCCTGCAATCCGGGAAGCGGTATTACTGGCAGGTAAGGGTGTGGGACCGCAACGGAACGGCTTCCGCCTGGAGCGCCCCCGCGTACTGGGAAATGGGGTTGCTCGACCCGGGCGACTGGAAGGCGGCCTGGATCGAGCCCGCTATTCTCGAGGATACCTCGAAGGCCGGCCCCGCCCCGATGCTCCGTAAGGAATTCACGCTGCGGGGCGAAGTGGCGTCGGCGCGACTCTACGCGACGGCCCACGGCCTGTACGAAATGCACATCAACGGGCGGCGCGTGGGCGACGAAGTATTCACACCCGGCTGGACGGCCTACGACGAACGCCTCCAGTACCAGACGTACGACGTAACCGACCTGCTCCGGCGGGGCGAAAACGCCGTGGGCGCGTACCTCGGCGACGGCTGGTACCGGGGCTACCTGGCCTGGGGCGACCGGCGCAACCACTACGGCGCGTATCTCGCCCTGCTCGCGCAGATCGAGGTGGTTTACAAAAACGGGTCGCGGGAAATCATCGCCACCGACGGCTCGTGGAAGGCGTCCACCGGCCCCATCGTCATGTCGGATATTTACAACGGGGAAGCGTACGATGCCCGTCTGGAAAAGGACGGGTGGGCGACCCCCCGGTACGACGATGCGGCCTGGTCCGGCGTGCGCGTAGCCGAGCACCCGAAGGATATCCTCGTCGCTCCGGCGGGGCCGCCGGTACTGAAAATCGAAGAACTCCGCCCTGTCCGGATCATCACGACCCCCGAGGGGGATACCGTGGTGGATATGGGGCAGAATATGGTCGGGTGGGCCCGTATCTCCGCCGAAGGGCCCTCCGGGACCCTGATCGAGATGACGTTCTTCGAAGTGCTCGACAAGCAGGGCAACGTCTACCTGGATAACCTCCGCGACGCCGCCCAGACCGACCGGTTCATCCTCGCCGGGGACGGCGTGGAGACGTTCGAGCCGCACTTCACCTTCCACGGCTTCCAGTTCATCCGGGTGAAGGGGTATCCCGGCGAGCTGACGCCGGAGAAGATCACCGGCGTCGTGATTCACTCGGACATCACCCCTTCGGGCCGGCTCGAAACGAACAAGCCGCTCGTAAACCAGTTGCAGCACAACATCATCTGGGGCCAGAAAGGCAATTTCCTCGACGTGCCCACCGATTGCCCGCAGCGCGACGAACGCCTCGGGTGGACGGGCGACGCGCAGGTGTTCGCCCGCACGGCCGCGCTCAACCACGACGTGGCCGGGTTCTTCACCAAGTGGCTGGCCGACCTCGCCGCCGATCAGCGGGACGACGGCAGCGTGCCCCACGTCATCCCGGACGTACTCAGCCGGGGCCAACGGGAAGGGAAAAGCTCGGCGGCCTGGGCCGACGCCGCGGTCATCGTGCCGTGGACCATGTACCTCTCCTACGGCGACGAGCGCATTCTGGAGCAGCAGTACCCCAGCATGAAGCAGTGGGTGGAGTACATGCGCAGGCAGGCCGGGGATACGTACCTGTGGACGAACGGGACCCATTACGGCGACTGGCTCGCCTTTGCGACCACCCGCTCGGATTACCCCGGCGCCACCACCGACAAGGACCTCATCGCTACGGCGTTTTACGCCCACTCGGCCGACCTGCTTCGGAAAACGGCCGAGGTGCTCGGCAAGGATAACGAGAGGCGCGAATACGCCGACGTGTTCGAAAAGGTGAAGGCCGCCTTCCTGCGGGAGTACGTTACGCAGACGGGGCGGATGTCCTCGAACACGCAGACGGCCTATGCGCTCGCCCTGCAATTCGACCTGCTGCCGGAAGCTCTCCGCCCGGAAGCCGCCCGCCGCCTGGCCGAGGACATCCGCAGGATGGGCAACCACCTGACGGCCGGGTTCGTCGGGTCGTCGTACCTGACGCCCGTACTTACCCGGTACGGCTACCTCGACGTAGCCTATACCCTGCTCAACCGGGAGGACTACCCCTCCTGGCTGTACCCGGTTAAAATGGGCGCCACGACGATATGGGAGCGGTGGGACGGCATCAAGCCGGACGGCTCCTTCCAGAACCCCGGCATGAACTCATTCAACCATTATGCCTACGGAGCCGTCGGAGAGTGGATGTACCGGGTTATGGCCGGCATCGACATCGACCCGGAGCGCCCCGGATACAAACACATCCTGTTCGCGCCGCAGCCCGGCGGGGGCTTTACCGAGGTGGACGCGGAGGTGGAATCCATGTACGGAACCGTAGCATCCGGCTGGAAGCTCGACGGCAACCGCTACACCCTGAAGGTGCAGGCGCCGCCGAATACGACGGCTACGGTGCGGCTGCCCCGGGCAACCCTGGCCGGGGTCCGGGAGGGCGGTGCGGCCGTATCCGCCGCCCCCGGCGTGAAAACGGCCCGTCAGGACGGGGCCGACGTGCTCGTCGAAATAGGCTCCGGGGCCTACACCTTCGTGTATGACTCCCCCGCCCTCAGCGAGCGCGTTTCCGCCAGGTAACGGGCGCGGAATGCCCTTCCCGATCCGTCAGGCCGGTTACGTGTTTTTGCGGGTACGCATTATGAACACCATGATTTCCAGAAGGAGATTTTTGCAAGCGTCCTCTGCCGGGCTCGCCGGAGCGGGACTCGCGGGTTGGGCGGCCGGAAGCGTGCAGGCCGCAGGCAGGGCCGCGCCGAGCGATCGGGTGCGGATCGGGCTGATCGGATGCCGGAACAGGGGCTTTCATGTGGCAAGAAACCACGTCCGTCTGCCCGATGTCGAGGTGGCCGTTTTGTGCGACATCGATCAGGGAGTAGTGGAGCGTCAGGCGGCTGCGTTTGCAGAAGCCGGCGGCGCACCGCGTCTCGAAACCGATTTCCGAAGGGTGCTGGACGACCCGGCTATCGACGCCGTCATCATCGGCACGCCGGACCACTGGCACGCCCTGATGACGGTGCTGGCCTGCCGGGCCGGGAAGGACGTTTACGTCGAAAAACCGATGGCGCTCCGGCTCGATGAACTGGACGTCATGCTCCGGGCGGCGAAACGCTACGACCGCGTCGTGCAGGTAGGGCAGCAGCAGCGAAGCGCTCCGCATTTCCAGGACGCCGTCCGATACGTGCGCTCCGGGGCGCTCGGCAGGATTCGGCACATACGGGTATGGAGTGAATCCGGCTCCCTGCTCTTGCCTCAGCCGGACGGCCCGGCCCCTCCCGGCGTTGATTACGACCTGTGGCTGGGTCCCGCGCCGCAGCGGCCGTTCAACCCCAACCGCTTTCACGGCATGTGGCGCTATTTCTGGGATTACGGCGGAGGCGTCATGACGGTCTGGGGCGTTCATATGCTCGATGTCGGCCTGTGGGCGATGGATGTGGAATCGCCCCGGTCGGTCGTATCGATGGGTGGAAAGTTCGTATCGCCGGATAGCGCCAACGAAACCCCCGACACGCAGACGGCGCTGTACGATTTCGGGGATTTCATGATGACGTGGGAGCACGCATCCAGGCAGACCAACATGCCGTACGGGATGTCGCACGGGGCCGCGTTTTACGGAATGAACGGGATGCTGGTCGTGAATCGCAATCAGTGGGAAGTCGTACCCGAGGTGCAGGACGGGCGCCCGCTGATGGAGGCCCTGCCGCCGGTGCGAGGGAAAGGCGACGGGACCAACTACCACGTCGAAAACTTCATCTCGTGCATCAAATCCCGCGAGGAACCGGCCTGTTCGCTCGAAGCGGGCCGCCGGGCCGCGCTGGCGGCCATGCTGGGCAATGTGGCCTACCGGACGGGCCGCCGTATCCACTGGGACGCTCCGCAGCATCGGATCCAGGAGGGCGCGGACGCCAACGAGCTCGCCCGCTACGATTACCGCCGCCCGTGGACCATGCCGCAGGTGTAACCCGAGTGTCCAACGAGTAAGCGCCCATGTCGAAATCGGTTGTCGTGTTCGCCCTTCTGCTCACCCCGATGCTTGCCGCCGCGCAGCCCGCCGGGCCGGTGATGCTCTACCTTTCTCCGCAGGGCAACGACCAGTGGGACGGCCGGAGCGAGGATCGGCCCCTGCGCACACTCGACCGGGCGAGGGCCGTTGTGCGTTCGCTGAAGGGTGCGACGGCGACTGTTTTGATTCGGGGCGGCGTCTATCCGGTATCCGGGCCGGTCGTGTTCCGGCCCGAGGACTCCGGCTCGGCCGAAGCGCCCGTAACGTACCGGGCATATCCGGGCGAGCGCCCGGTGTTCGACGGAGGCCGTCCGATTACCGGGTGGCAGCGCACAGGGGACGGCCGATGGCAGGTGCTCCTTCCCGACGTGAGAGAAGGCACATGGCGGTTCAGGCAGTTGTTCATCAACGGGGAAGCCCGGCCCCGCGCCCGCACGCCGAATGAAGGATTCTACCGGGTGGCCGGTTTTCCCGACGGGGGCCGCGATGTGCATTACCACACGGACAGCGGGCGGTTCGAGTACGCGCCGGGCGACCTGAACCCCGAATGGAAAAACATGGCCGACGTCGAGGTGATCGTGTACCACTTCTGGACCGACTCGCACCTGCCGATTGCTTCCATCGATCCGGCGTCGCGGATCGTGACGTTCCGGCACAAGGCCGGGAAGGTGTTCACGGACGACTTTACGGATGCAGGGGCCCGGTACGTAGTCGAGAACGTGTACGAAGCGCTGGACCGGCCGGGCGAATGGTACCTGGACGCGGGTACCGGCGTGCTGACCTACCTGCCGCTCCCGGGGGAGGACCCGGAAGGGGTGCGGGTGACGGCCCCCTACGCACCCGATTTCCTGCGGTTCGAGGGCGACCCCGCCGTCCTTCGCTTCGTGGAACACCTCCGGTTTGAAGGGCTGACATTCGCCCACACCAACTGGGATCTGCCTCCCGGCGACTCGAACGACCGGCAGGGTTCGGCAGGGGTCCCGGCCGCCGTCACGCTTACCGGCGCCCGTCACGTGGCGTTCGACCGGTGCGCGTTCCACCGCCTCGGCACGTTCGCCTTCGACATCAAACAGGGCTCCTCGCACAACCGCATTACGGGGAACGAAATAGCCTACCCTGCGGCCGGAGGCATCCGTATCGGGGGCGGCTCGGATGAAGATCCTCCCGTACTGCGCACCGGCAATAACCTCGTCGCCGATAACACCATCCATCACTACGGCGAAGTGTTTCCGTCTGCCGTCGGCATCCTGCTCACGCATACCTTCGGCAACACCATCGAGCACAACCACATCCACCACGGATACTACACGGGCATATCCGTCGGGTGGGAGTGGGGCTACCAGCGGAGCGTCAGCCGGGATAACGTCATCGCATTCAACCACATCCACGACATCGGACAGGGGCTGCTCTCCGATATGGGCGGCATCTACACCCTGGGCGTTTCGCCGGGCACGGTAATCCGGAACAACCTGATCCACGACATCGACGCCAACCACTACGGGGGATGGGGGATGTACAACGACGAGGGTTCATCCCACATCCTGATCGAGAACAACATCGTATACCACACCAAGTTCGCTCCGTACAACATCCACTTCGCCCGGGAGATCGTCGTCCGGAACAACATATTCGCCCTCGGCCGCATCGACCAGCTCAGCCGGAGCCGCATCGAACCCCACCCGAGCCTCTATTTCGAAAACAACATCGTCTACTGGACCGGGGGCGACCTGCTGCGCGGCCGATGGGCCGACCGGGAGTACCCCTTTCACTTTCACCCGAAAGACAGCACCGGTCTCCGGCCCCGAACCAGCACCTTCGAGGTGGATTACAACGTTTACTACAACCCGCTGCTGCCGGTGGACTCCGTCCGGTTCGGAGAGGAAACCTGGGGCCAGTGGCAGGCGCGGGGCAAAGATCGGCATTCGGTGTATGCCGACCCGCTTTTCATGAATCCGGCCGAGGGGGATTTCCGCCTCCGCCCGGAGTCGCCCGCGCTCCGGCTGGGCTTCGAGCCGATCGATATGCGCACGGTCGGTCCGCGCCGCCCCGGGGTAGACTGATTGACAGGCCCATCCATCCCGGCTCGATGCGGCTCAGGCTACCTCTGCGGAATATGGCCGTGACGGTAAAGGTTGAATGGGCATGGGCGGACTTGTGTTCGTTCCCCCAATTCGAGTTCCCATCAGAGGCGAAACGGCATGAATCGGCAACCGCTCTCTCGACGGTCGTTTCTCGGCGGCGTGGCTTCCACCGCTTTCGCGGGGCTTGTTCTGCCCCGCCATGTACTGGGCGGGCGAGGATACATTGCCCCGAGCGACCGCGTGAACGTCGCCGGGGTAGGCGTCGGCGGAATGGGCGGGCGCAATGTATCGCACGTAGCCCCGACAGAGAATATCGTCGCGCTTTGCGATGTGGATCTGGCGAGGGGCCAGAAGGCATTCTCGCTGTATCCGGGGGCGAAAACGTATCAGGATTACCGCCGGATGCTCGAGCAGAAAGACATCGATGCGGTAATCATTGGTACGCCGGACCACACGCACGCCGTCATAGCGACGGCAGCCATGGACCTCGGCAAACACGTTTACGTGCAAAAACCTCTTACGCGTACCATTCACGAAGCACGGGCGCTGGCCAGGAAAGCCCGCGAAACCGGGGTCGTGACCCAGATGGGCAATCAGGGTCACTCCAGCGACGATGCGCGTAAGATCAACGAATGGATATGGAGCGGAGCCATCGGTGCGGTGCGGGAGGTGCATGTCTGGACGAACCGCCCATCGCCCTACTGGACCCAGGGCAACGAACGCCCGACGGAGCCGGAGGCGGTTCCCGCGTCGCTGGACTGGGATTTGTGGCTCGGTCCCACTCCGTATCAAGCCTATCACCAGGCCTACCACCCGGGTAAATGGCGCGGCTGGACCGACTGGGGAACGGGTCCTCTGGGCGATATGGGAGCGCACCTCATCGACCATCCCTACTGGGCCCTCAAACTGGAATACCCGGTGGCGGTCGAAACCGTCTCGACGCCCTTCAATAAAGCCTCCTATCCGCACGCCACCATGACGTGGTATGATTTTGCGGCTCGCGGAGATATGCCGCCCGTCCGGCTGACGTGGTACGATGGAGGCCTCATGCCGCCGCGTCCGGATGAATTGCCGCCCGAGATGGCAATGGACCCCGGAGGCGGGGTGATATTCGTCGGGGAGAAAGGGAAACTGATGCACGCCACCTACGGCGGAAAACCGGTGCTCCTTCCGTTATCGCTCGGTGAGCAGGTTGGCGATCCGCCGCAGATGCTCGAACGGGCGCCCGGCAACCATCACGAAGGGGGGCACGAAATGAACTGGATCCGGGCGATAAAGGGGGAAGGAAAGGCCGTCAGCCCGATCGAGTACGGAGCTGCCCTAACGGAAACGATGCTTCTGGGACTCGTAGCGCTATGGGCCGGCGAAAAAATATACTGGGATGCCGCCGGGATGCAGGCCATCAACCGCCCCGATGCCGGGCAATGGATTGCTCCGCCGTACCGCAGCGGGTGGACTCTGTAGAGCGTTACCGCCGCCGGGCGATCAGTTCGAACCAGGGGCCGGCCACGATGTCGTGGTGGATGCTGGAGACGGCCTCCGCGATGGAGGAAAGCAGATTCATGGTTTCCCGTTGCTCGCGGATGGCCCAATCGGGCGCTTCCGCATCGGGCAGCATGAGCAGGTTGGAGGGCATGAGGCGCTCCACGGCAAACCCGTGACGTTCGGCCATGCGTCGCAGGTTCGGAGGGGCGTATCCGAACTGGTAGGGGAAGCCGAGCAGGTTGTTGTACCCCATGACCTTCCCGATGGTGGTCTCTGCGAGGTCCGGCGGGTCCGACTGGCGTGCAAACTGAAGCAGGGGGCGGCTCAGGCGGTAGAACAGGGCGTTGGGCGCCCGAAGGACCAGCAGGCCGCCCGGTTTCAGGATGCGACCGGCTTCGGCGAGGGTGCCGTTCGGGTCGGTTAGCTGATCGAAACAGTTCCAGATGAACACCCCGTCGATGGAGTGGGCGGGGTATCCGCATTCCGCGAGCGTGCCGAGCCGGGTGGGATATCCGTTTTCGTTGGCGAAGCGCGTTACGTCCTCCCCGATGTCGATGCCTTCCACGCGCCAGCCCCACTCGCGGGCGACGTGCAGAAAGCCGCCGGCGTAACTGCCCAGCTCGATGACGCGGGCCTGGTGCGGCAACAGCGATTGGTAGGGGTCCCGTTTCCGGCGGAAGAACCGGATGTCGCGCTGGAGGAAATGCCCCAGCGTTTCGGCATCGTAGGTATCGTTGGCGTACACTTCGCTGAAATCCTCATCCAGGTCGTCGCGGACGAGCAGGCCGCAGGTACGGCATTCCAGGATCGCCACGTCGCGGCCGTGTGCGAAATCCGTGCGGTCTTTCAGTGCTTCGCCGTCCGGGTTGCCGTTGGTGCGCTTCTGCATGAACCGCCCGCGCAGGGCCGTTTCGAGGGCGACCTCATCCACAGAGATGCATTCGGCAAACGAGGAGCCGAGGCAGGAAGGACACTGTTGCAGCACGGATCGGGGGGGTTCGTACGAAGGATGGTTTTGCCCTTCAACGGCCGTCGGACCTCGCCCGACCCGGCATCGGCGTGAAGAAGTGGGCACGCCTTTCCGAATCATTTTTTACGGAACAGGTGACAAAGTGAGGCCGAAGTAATAGGTTGTAGTTACGCTGCGCCCCACCAACCAACCTTACCCGACATGAAAGCCATTTTCTCCGAGCTCTCCATCAATGCGCCCGCGAAAAAAGTCGTGGCGGCCTTCCTGGACATCCGCGCCATGCGGGAATGGTGGGGTATTGAACGGGGCCTCGTCGAGCCCCGGTCGGGTGGGGTGTGGGCGCTTACCTGGGACCGTTCCGAAAGCGGTTTTCGCTACATCAACACGGCTATCGTAGCGGCGTACCGGCCGGGCGAGTTGCTTCATCTCCAGAAGCTGCTGTACCTGAACCCCGACAGGGTGGTGCTCGGCCCGATGGAATTACGCATATGGGCGGAGGAGCATTCCAACTACACCAACCTGACCGTCCAGCAGGACGGATTCGGCGAAGGGGACGACTGGGCCTGGTATTATGATACCGTGCATCGGGCCTGGCCGGTGGCGCTCAAGTTGCTCAAGCGGTACCTGGAAGAGGGGCTGGTCGTGGAAGTAGACGAACGGTTCGGCTGACCGGCTTCAGGGGCGGTTGTCGCGCTGCGGCGAGCGGAACAGGGACAGGGCTTTTTTCTCCACCCTGCTTCGGGTTTCGTTGAGCGCGCGCTCCATCCGGACGCGGTTCGTAAGGGAAAACACATCCTCCCATGAGTGAATCGCGCGGTCCCGGCGGCTGAGTACCCATCCGGCCACCCCTCCGGCGATAACGGCCGCGAGGCCTACTTTGTGGCGCTTCTTCATAATGTCGGCTACGGTCTGTCCTGGAATCGTTTCTCCTCACGTGCTACCCGAGCGATTGTTTCTGCCGGCGGGGTTACTTCCTGCCGGATAGTAAAACGTAGCACGCGATAGCTCCGCTACGCTCACACCAATGGAGTCGATACCATTACGTCATCCCCCGCAAAAACTACGTCATCCCGCCTCCCGCCGTCTACCGACGGCGGCAGCCGGGATCTCAAAAGGCATGGATGAAGCCCTGAACACGGAGGCCATGATGAAGCCCTTATGAGATCCCGCATCAAGCCTGTCCCGCAAGGCGGGGTGCGGGATGACGTAGTGAGTGCGGGATGACATGCTATTGTTATGGGATGTAAAAAGGAATGCTTCATACCTGAACAGATCCCGCACGCCCTCCGCCCCGCCATCCCGCCCCCCTCTGAAGTCGGGTCATGAATTCGACCAAAAACCACACACGCCCGGCACGGCTTTCCGGACCGCAGCGATTATTTTCAGGCTCCGAAACGCATGTAAACAAAGGGGCGGCGGGGCCGGATGAACAGAAGGCATTTCCTAGTGAAACTGGCGGCGCTGCCGCTGATGTGGGGCCTACCGGGCCGGCCGGGCGGTGGTCGGACGCTGGGCGTCGATCTGGGATCTTTTCATGCCGAGATGGAGCAGGACTACGGCTCCTTTCTCCGCAGGATCGTTGATATCGGGTACCGGGAAATCGAACTGGATACCCATTACGGCGCCTCGCGGTTTCAGTTCAGGTACCTGCTCAAGCGACTCGGGCTGACCCCGGTAGCGGGGGGCGCTCCCCTGCAGGAGCTGATCGCCCGCCCGGACGAATGGATCGAACAGGCGTCCTTCATGGGCAAGTCGTTTCTGACGTGCGCCGACGTCTTTCCCGCCGACCTCCCGCACCCGGAGGAAGTGCGCAGGACCGCCGATCGGTTGAACGAACTGGGGCGGCTGTGCCGTTCGGCCGGCCTGCGCCTGGCCGTGCGGCATACGGCAACCGAGTTCCGTCCGGTCGATGGGCTGTGCATCATGGATCTCCTGCTTCGGGAAACCGACCCGGCGGATGTCGGCATCGCGCTGGATACTTACTGGGCCGTTCGCGGCGGCGGCGATCCGCTGGATTTCATCGCGCGCTATCCGGGGCGCTTCCCCATGGCCTACCTGCGCGACGTGGAAGGCGCCGCCCGCCTGGGCGTGGCCGTTCCCGGTGAGGGTACCATCGCGTTCGATGAACTGTTCGCCGTTGCCGACCGGGCCGGGATGCGCTGCTTCATCGTGCAACCCGAAGGGCTGCCCCGGCCTCTCGATGCCATCACGCAGGCGCACGACTTCCTCACCCGCGACTCCACCTGACCACCCGAAGGAATCTCCGGCGATGCAGCAGGATCCGCAGGAGAAAAAGGGCGGTGCGGCCGCTTAAGTGCCGGGTAAACAGGCCGATCTAGTAAAAGAGCGGAACTTGCAAGGGCGCAGAATTGTAACGACAAGGCAACCCGACGGGGCGACAGGAAACCATAACGGGGCAGAAATCACGTTTTAGACGGACGCATATCGTATGGACAGGATAGTAAACTGGGTGATGCATCATCTCGTGCTGCTGGGCGCCCTGTGTGCGGTAGGCACCCTGCTGGGATTTGGCAGCGGAGCCGGGTTGTACGTCGGCGGCGCCTCCTGGGAGCACGCCGTAGAAATCGGGAGGTACCTCTCCTCCGTGATGTTCGTCCCCGCCGGCCTGATCTGGGCCGCCAACCTGCTGCGCGACCTCCGCAACGAAACGCCCTGGACGCGCGGCGCTTCATAACCCCCTGCGTATGCCGATTCGCCCTCTCAAGGCGGCGCTCATGGCGGGCGTTTTGATGGCCGCCGCGCTCGCCGGATGCCGGACCAGCGAACCGGCCGCGGCCCCGACGCTATCGGGTGCGGGCGTTGTGAAATACGTCGATCTGGAAGGGGGATTTTACGGCATCGTCGGGGATGACGGGTCCCGTTTGTATCCCGTAAACCTGGCCGAAGCCTACCACAGGGACGGGCTGCGAGTCCGCTATCGGGCGCGGGAGCTGAAGGACGTGCTTACCACCCGGATGTGGGGTGTGCCGGTCGAGTTGATCTCGGTGGATGTGTTGCGATGAATCACGCCGCCCCCACCGCTTCCAGCTCGCAGAAGGAGCGCAGCCGGGAAACGGTACGCTCGAACTTCACCGCCACGCCCATCGAGAGCCGGCTCGCGGCCTGCTCGTGGGTAAACCAGGCTTCCGGGGGCCGTTCCGCCGTGAAGTAAAGCACGGGCGGGGCGGGTTGCATGTACAGGTCGTCCACGACACGAAGCAGCCGCAGGGCGTCGTCCGAATCCTTTATGGCGATTCCGGCTATGTACAGGCTCCCGTAGGGAGCGAGGCTTGCCATGAGTCGGGCGTGCGGTTTCTCGACCGTTTCCCTGATGAGGTCGGCGTACGCGATCCATCGCTTCGGGCGCCGGTCGGTATCGTACAGCAGCTGCATGGCCGCCTTCGCCGGACCGGGGTCGCCAATCCAGGCGCGGCCCGTTTTGGCCTGTCGCCGGCGGTAGTCCTCCCCGTCCACCACAATGACATCGTGCGTCTGACGGAACTCCTGGCTCAGAAACCGCCGGAACCGGTCGGCGCCGAACTCCGCCGCCAGAAACCGTTCCGGTTCCACATTGCTCGTCGCCAGCAGTACGACGCCTGCCGCCTCCAGGGATTTGAACAGCAGAACGAGGCGGGCTTCATTGGCCGGGTCGTCTATCTCCACTTCGTCCAGGCACACCACCCGGTACGCCGCCGCCAGGCTCCGGGCCATCTGCTCGGGATGTGCAGCGGAGCGGGTTACGTGGCTGGTGTGGAAAAAGGCAGTCGGCACGTCCGGCATCAGCGCGTGGTACATAGCCGCCATGAGATGGGTTTTGCCCGTACCTACCGGCCCGACGAGATAGATGCCGTTGGGCTTCCGGGGCGGCGGGAGGCGCAACCATCTTCGGACGCGTTGCCTGCGCCCGAAACGGGCGCGAATGGAGGCCGCTAGCCGTTCCGCCTTTTCCCGGGCAAACACCTGCCCCGGGTTCTGCGCGAAGTAATTCTCGAAGGTCGCCGAGGCAAACCGCTCCGGCAAATGAGGTGCGGGAAGGGAACCGGCCGGCGGCATGGGGTAGGCTGAATACGACGGGGTTTCATCTGAGCCGCTCACCGCAATCGGGAGCCGTGGCCGGATAATGCCGAACCAGCCGACTTGTTTCCCGAAGATTCCGGCGGCGTTTCCCGTATCCGAATTCGGCATAAAACCGCGTCTGTCACTTCACCGTTATAATTGGCCGGGCGAAAAGTTAGTATCCTGTCCCGTAGAGCAGGCGCCGGGCATATTGCAATCCCTTTACAGTCTGTTTCTAACCCGCTACCGGGGCGGGAGTACAAGCATTGTTTGCCGGCCGGGAAACAGACCGCGGGAAACAGACCGATAGAATAGACCGAAATAATAGCTAAAGCGCCCATGCACTGGTTTTACGTCGTCATCACGGAGGATTCGGTAGCCGAAGGAAGGTACCATCGGCTATGTCGGCTGTTTCAGAAGCGGTTCATATCGGCCGGCGCGCCTACGGACATGGCGCTTTTTGCCGAAACGTCGCCGCACGACCGGGTGCGTAAGGTTTACTTTTCACCCGGCAGCGCGCCTTTCGTGCAGGACCTCATAGACGACCACGAGGGAAAACCCTGCACGCACCCGTCGAGAGAGGGCGTGACGCTCGTATTCGGGGTGCCCGGAGCCGAAGACCGCCTGCTGAAAGCCGCGCCGTGGCCGAAGGAAGGGGTTGGTCTGTACGAAAAAAAGAAACAGGGACAAGCCTCGCGCTACAGCGCGGCCGTCGCGACGGCCTGAACGCCGGGCCTACGAAACCCATCGGCGCGGCATTACCTCTCCATACCTTATCACCCACTTATCTTTAACCGAGCAAATCGCTATGAAGGAAGAGTCGTTGGATAACCGGCTGCTGGTGGTCGAGGACGACCCGCAATTGGGGGCAGGCCTGATGCTGTTCCTGGAAGCGGAAGGGTTCGATGTAACGCTCGCCACCGATGGAAACAAGGGGATGGAGCAGGCCGTCGCACTTCCGGGATACATCCTCATGATTCTCGACGCGAAGTTGCCCTACCGCTCCGGCTTCGACATCCTTCGCGAAGTGCGTAACAACGGCGTCGCCACCCCCGTACTCATGCTGACGGGGCTCGGCGGCCACGAAGATAAAATGCGCGGGTTCGACCTCGGGGCGGACGATTACCTGACCAAGCCGTTCTCCACGGACGAGCTGCTGGCCCGCGTACACGCCATCCTGCGCCGAAGCAAACCGGCCGCCGAGGACGAATCGGGGCTTTTCGATGTGGGCGGGCTGCGCGTAAACCTGGACGAACGTAAAGTATCCCGCGACGGCCGTTCCGTCGATCTCACGGATCTCGAATTCCGGCTGCTGAAATACCTGATCGTCCATCGGGGGCGCACCGTATCGCGGACCCAGTTGCTGCGCGACGTATGGCAGCTCCCCGGCGACGTGGAAACCCGGACGATTGACCGCCACGTAAATGCGCTGCGGAAAGTGATGGACGGAGAGGACGAGGAAACGTGGCCCATCCGCAGTGTATACGGCATCGGGTACAAGCTCGTGGGTGCGGAACCGGTGGAGTGAAGCACGCCCCGAAGGGGTGGGGTGGTTGCCTCGCCCGGCAAGAACATCCGGGCGAGGTGGTTGCCGCAACGAGCCGATGCGTTTAGGAGGCAACCCCCCCCCCCTACGGGGACTCCCCCTTAAAAAGGGGGGGGGGTTTTTTCCTGAGGGGCCGGGGG
>CBDUBS010000052.1:0-21393 GCA_965365445.1 uncultured bacterium
GGCCGGCGCGCCGAAGCGCCCGGCCCGGTAGCCGATCAGGCCTCCTCCATGCGTACCGATCCACAGGGTTCCGTCCGCGGTTTCGAGCAGGGCCACGACATCGTTGCTGCCCAGCGCCGGGGTATTGCTCCGGTCGAACACCACGAACCGATGGCCGTCGAAGCGGACGAGGCCCTCCTGCGTACCGAGCCACAGGTATCCGTCGCGGGTTTGAGCGATGGCGCGCACCGTGTTCTGCGGCAGGCCGTCGGTATCCTGCCACGCCCGGTGCATGTACTGCGTGAATGCGAGATCCGGGTCGAGCGCGCGGCTCTGCCCGTACCCCGTGGAAGGGGCCGACAGAACGATCAGGATTCCGAGGATGCTTCCGGCACATCGGGCTCCCGTTTCGCGAACGATCCGTGCGACTCGCATGGTAATGATATAGTGATGCGCGGCCGGGAGATTGGCGCCCCCCGGCGCAAACGGTTCCGAAGGAGGGAGAGACAAAAGCCGTACCCGGCTCGCCGGCGCCGTGCAGGTCCATGAAGGCGCCGTCCCGGCGGCTCAGGGGGCTGCGGCCCGCCCCGTAGCCCCTGTAGCGGCCGGTGGAGGGGCAGGTTTTTCCCGAAGCCGACGCGTTACCTTTCCGGGCCGGCAGATTACGTAACGAACCGCCCGGAGCCTGAAACAGCGTACGGAACGTAACCCGCACCGCCTCAAAACCCCGTTTCGCCCCTTTTCACCTGTATGGAACGATTCGTGTGTGACCCCGGACCGTCCGGTGGTTGAACCCGCCTTTTCCGTTCGTATTCGCCCAGTCCGATGAACCGCATGAAATCCTCAGCCCAATCCCTTCTTTTCGGCCTGCTCGTAGCGGCCGGCCTCCTTGCCGGAGGCTGCTCGGATCTTCCCACCCAGGGGGAAGAACCCTTATCTCTCAAAACCCGTCACTTCGAGAACGTGGACAAAGCAACCGTCCAGAGCATCGGAAAGAAGTCGTCGGAGGAAGAGGTGCAACTGATCGTCGGGTTCAAGATTTTCAAGCGCTACAAAGTGCTCAAGCCCTACAAGATTTTCAAACGCTACAAGATTTTCAAGCGCTACGACCATGCGTTGAACGGGATAGCCCTTTCCATCTCCCGCGATTCGTTACAGACCGTGCTGGCCGAGCTCTCCCAGTACGAGGAAATCGCATGGATCGAGCCGGACGTATTGATGGATTTCGAGCCGCTGCTCAAGAACGATGCCGGCCCGGCCTCGACGCAACTGCTTCCCTGGGGCATCGACCACATGGATGCCGACAAGAGTTCCGCGAAATCCGGCGACGGCTCGGGCACGACGCCGGTAGACGTCTACCTGATCGATTCGGGCCTGATCCATACCGACCTGAACGTAGTGGAGCATGAGGATTTCACCGGCCGCGGCCCGGACGATGAGGACGAACACGGCACCCACGTAGCCGGCACGATCGGAGCGAAGGATAACACCTCGTTTGCGGTAGGCGTGGCCCCGGGGGCCCGGCTGCACAGCGTCAAGGTACTCGGCAAGAATGGATCGGCCCGCCTTTCCACCGTGCTCGAAGCCATCGATTACGTAGCGGCGCAGAAGGAGAAATACCCACAGAAGCCGATGGTCGCGAACATCAGCGCCGGATTCCGCACCGGCAAAACCGACTTCAACAGCCTGGACGAAGCCGTTCAGGCCTCCATCGACATGGGCATCGTGTACGTCGTGGCCGCCGGCAACGGGCGGGAGGACGCCTCGGTGTACTCTCCGGCGCACGTCCCGGATGCAATTACGGTAGCCGCCTACGACCGCGCCGGCCGCTTCGCCTCCTTCTCGAACTACGGGGCTATGGTGGATCTGCTGGCGCCGGGCGTGGATGTGCTCTCCCTCTGGCCGGGCAACAAAATCGGGTACATGAGCGGCACCTCTACGGCGGCTCCGCACGTAGCGGGCGCGGCGGCCCTTTACCTGCAAAATAACCCTGCGGCCACCCCGAAGCAGGTCGCGAAGGCGCTCACCGGAGCCGCCCGCACGGACGTCAAGGGAGCGCCTTCGGGAACGACGAGCAAGCGCGTATACGTCGGCTCGTTCTAACCCGACGGATAATCTCCGGAACCGAGAGCCCGGTCGTTTTGCAGGAAGCGGCCGGGCTCGACCATCACTCCCCTATGAAGGCCGTTTCATGAAATCGATGACGGTTGCCCAGGTGTCGGATCTGCATCTGTTCGCCTCTCGGGACGAACGGCTGCTGGGGTGCGAAACGGATCGGTCCGCCGCGCTCGTCATGCAGGTCCTCGCCGATCGCCGACCCGATCTCGTCCTGGTGATGGGAGACGTCTCACAGGACGGCTCGCGGGCCTCCTATGAGCGGGCCGCCGGGTTGCTGGCCGACCTCCGGGCCCCGTGCGCCTGCCTCCCCGGCAACCACGACCACACCGTTACGATGCGCCGGGTGCTCCGGGGAGGGTATTTTCTGGACGAAACTTCGTTCCGGTGGATGGGGTGGCGTTTCGAGCTGCTCGATACGCAGGCGCCGGGCCAGACGTATGGCTCCCTCTCGGAAAGCACCCTGCACGGGTTGCGCCGGGGGCTGCACGGGAGCGACGAAGCGCCGGTGTTCATCGGGATGCATCACCCCGCCCTGCCGGTCGGATCGGCGTGGCTGGACCGGATCGGGTTGCAGGAAGCAGCGGCATTCCTGGCGCTGGTGCAGGCCTTCCCGAAGGTCCGCATCGTATCGGCGGCGCACGTCCACCAGGATACCCACCGGCGTTACTTCGAGACGGATTTTTATACGACCCGGTCGGCCGGATTCCAGTTCATGGCCGGCTCGGAGGAGTTCGCGATCGACGCCGAGGCGCAACCCGCGTTTCGGCTGTTCCACCTGTACGAGGACGGCACGCACGATACGCTAATCCATGAAGTCGCGTACAGGTGCGAGCTGGACCTATCCGCAGAGGGTTACTAGAAACCGTTTACCTTACCTGGAGAAGGGGCCTACCCCATGAGGCAACACAACCCGACTTCTTCCGTCCGGAAATGGCAGCCGGCCGACCTGACGGCTTCCGCCGTAGTTTTTTTGTTTTTCGCCCTGTTTGCATGGTACGCGGACCGGCTTCCCGATTTGCTCGGCTACGTCCTTCCGCCGAGGGCCGGCCTCATGGCGGCCAGCGTCCTGGAAGCATGGGTGCTGGTGTTCGGAACGTACTGCCTGTTCCGGGTGGCCCGCGCCTTCCGGCAAGGATCCGTCTCTCATCTGGTGCTGCTAGGCTACCTCGGGGGGCTGCTGGGGCTGTTCGGGATCGTCTACAGCCGGATACCCACCGGAATCTGGATCGTTACGGCCCTGTCGGCGCTGGTTTTCGGGATCGTCTATTACAAAGATATCGTCATGCGGGTGCTGTATCCGCGTTCCGTGGAAGATTACGCTTTTTCCGTAGGCGACTGGATTACCGTATACGACAGCGAGCTGCACGAACGGCTCCAGGGCCTCGTGACGGCTACCGACTACCGCACCACCCATCTGGTTGACGACCAGGGCCGTCCGTGCACCCTGCCGAACCGATTGCTGAGTGGTGCGGCCGTCGCGAGCGAGGCCACGGACGGCCGCCACGCCCGGTTCGAAACACAGGTGGTGCTGGATCCGGCCGTTCCGATCGACCGGGCGATGCGGGTACTGGAAGCGGGCGCCCTCGCGGCCGTGCGGCCCGGCGGGCCGGTAAAGAACCCCGCCCCGGCCGTCAGCGTGCAGGAAATCGGCGAGCGCGGGGTGACGTTCAACGTCGCGTATTCCATCGACCTGTCGGCGAGCGCCAAAGTCGGCGCGCAGGCGCTGCTGGTGCGCAGCCTCGTGGAGCACGTACAGCAATCCGGGCTTTCCCTCATGGGGGGTTCGACGAACGCGGCCGGGAACGAAGTTACCCGGAGTATGGACGTGCGAACCCTGGAAGGGCGTATGGCTACGCTCGCAGGCATCGAGCTCTTCGAAAACCTGGACACCGACGCACTGGCCGAGATCGCCCGGCACATGAAGGCCATTCTGTTTAAGAAGGGCCATACCATCATGCGCGAAGGCGACTCCGGGCACTCCATGTTCGTACTCGTGGAAGGGCTCTTGCAGGTGTACAAGCGAAGCCCCGATGCCGCGGGCCTCATCGGCGTCGGCAAGATCCACCCCCGGTACTTCTTCGGCGAAATGTCGCTGCTCACCGGCCAACCGCGCTCCGCCACCGTGGTGGCCGAGACCGATTCGGTGTCCATGGAAATCCGGCGCGAGGACATCAGCGACCTGCTCATCCGCCGGCCCGAGATTGCCCTCAAGGTGGGCATGGTGGCCGCCGAACGCCGCATGAAAAACCTGATCGAACTGGGGCAGTACGAGCCCCGGGATTTGCAGCGGCAGACGGCCCAGGTCGTCAGCCACATCCTGGCGGAGATGCGCGCCTTCTTCGGCTCCGCGCCCGCCACGGCCGCCTGATAGACCCTCGGGCCTTTCCGGTTTGCCGCAAAAGGGCCTTTTTCGCCTGCCGGGTGTACAGGGGGATCGAAACGGGCGCTTCAATGTAACGAGGTTGTCGGAGGGGGCTCGAAAACGGGTTAGATACCCGAAAGAGGTCTAAATTCCGGTGCCGGCGGGAAGGCCAGGAGCAGTGGAACGGCTCAGGGCGAGCCTGTGAAAACAACGCCGTACGACGGATTATTTCGTAGTTCCCCCATTAGCCTCGTCACGCTACAACCCATTGCCGGTATGGACTCCCAACAGCTTCGTACTACCATGCCCGAACAGGAGAAGGTCAAAATCCAGATGCTGATCGTGGAAGACGATCCGGATGTCGGGGCGGCCTTGCAGGACTTTTTCGAGCTGCAGGGCCTGGAGGTCGACCGCGCCACCGACGGGGAGGAAGCGCTGGAAAAGATGCAGCGCAAGCCCAGTTTCGATATCGTACTGCTGGATGTGATGCTCCCCAAAAAGAACGGGTTCGACATTCTCAAGGAATCCCAGGACATGGGCATCGACTCCGCCGTGCTGATGCTGACGGGCCGGGGCGAGCAGGAAAACATCCTGAAAGGCTTCGGGCTCGGGGCCATGGATTACATTACCAAGCCGTTCGACGCCGAAGAGCTGGCCGCCCGCGTGCGGGCCATACTGAACCGCACGATGCCCCCCTCCGAGAAGCCGATGGACATTTACCAGATCGGCGACGTGAAGGTGAATTTCAGCACGCACGAAGTCTGGCGCAGCGGCGAAAAGATTCATTTTACGGCGCTCGAGTTCGACCTGCTGCGTTACCTGTTGCAATACCGGGGCCAGACGGTAACCCGAAAGCAGCTTCTGAGCGCCGTCTGGGGCATCGACCAGGACATCGCGACCCGCACCATCGACCGGCACATGGCTTCGGTGCGGCAAAAAATCGAGCCGACGCCCTCCGACCCGAAATACATCGAAACGGTGTACGGGCTGGGCTATCGGTTCAACGCCTGAACGCTTCCCGTTCCGCTTTTCCTGGCCCGTCCGACGCCGGACGGGCTTTCTTTTTGCCCCGGCGCCACGCTTGTATCCTGAACTTTACGTCGGCCCGGAAATCACTTCGACCGCTTGAGCGTGTCTGTACGGCTCGAAAAACTTTGCGGCGGAGTGAAAAGCGCCGCATAACAGATACGGTCAATATGCGATCGATATGATAGATACACAGGATATAGCGGTAACAGAGGCCCTGCCCCGGCGACGAATACCGGTAGGGGCCGAGTTGCAGCCGGGAGGAGGGGTGCATTTCCGGGTATGGGCGCCCAATCGGCGGCAGGTGCGGGTGGTGCTGGAATCCGGGCCGGGAGCCCCCGGAACGCTGGAGTTGGAGCCGGAAGGCGAAGGGTATTTTTCCGGACACAGCACCGAGGCGGCGGAGGGCAGCCGGTACCGGATCGGGCTGGACGAGGAACACCTGTTGCTGCCCGACCCGGCTTCGCGATTCCAGCCGGAAGGCCCGCACGGTCCCTCGGAAGTAATCGACCCGGAGGCGTACCGGTGGCGCGATGCGGACTGGAAGGGCCTGCCCCTGAAAGGACAGGTGATTTACGAGCTGCACGTCGGCACGTTTACACCGGAAGGAACGTTCGCAGCGGCCGCCGCCCGGCTCGGCGAGCTGGCGGAGACAGGCATTACGGTGATCGAACTGATGCCGGTGGCCGACTTCGTAGGGCGTTTCGGATGGGGCTACGACGGGGTGGATCTGTTCGCTCCCAGCCGGTTGTACGGCCGCCCGGACGACCTGCGCCGGTTCGTGGATACGGCCCACGGATTGGGCATGGCCGTCATACTGGACGTGGTGTATAACCACTTCGGACCGGATGGCGCCTACTTCAAGTTCTTTTCGGAAGCGTACTTCACGGATAAGTACGACAACGAGTGGGGCGATGCGCTCAACTTCGACGGAGACGGAGCAGGGCCGGTACGAGAGTTTTTCGTCGCGAATGCGGGCTACTGGATCGAGGAGTTCCACATCGACGGGCTGCGCCTGGATGCCACACAGGATATAAAAGACGCCTCCGAGGAGCACGTCCTGGGGGCGATAAGCCGGCGGGTGCAGGAAGCCGCGAAAGGGCGAAAGACGATTCTGGTTGCGGAGAACGAACCGCAGCACGTCCGGCTCGTCCGACCCCCGGAGCAGGGCGGCTACGGGCTGAACGGCCTCTGGAACGACGATTTCCACCACAGCGCCATGGTGGCGCTCACGGGGCGGAACCCGGCGTATTACGAGGATCACCTCGGGGCGCCGCAGGAATTCATCTCGGCGGCTAAATGGGGGGACCTCTTCCAGGGTCAGCATTACCGCCACCAGAGCAAGCCGCGCGGGACGGCCGGACTGGACCTGCCCCCGGAAACGTTCGTAACCTATCTGCAGAACCACGATCAGGTAGCCAATTCGGCGCGCGGGCAGCGGGTGCACGAGCTGACGAGCCCCGGAAGGCTCCGGGCCATGACCGCCGTGCTGCTGCTCGGTCCGGGCACGCCGATGTTGTTCCAGGGCCAGGAATGGGCCGCTTCGAGCCCGTTCCTGTACTTCGCCGATCACAAAAAGGAATTGACCGAGGCGATAAAGAAGGGCCGGGGGGAATTTCTGTCGCAGTTCCCGTGCATTGCGGCGGATATGCTGCCCCATCTGGCCGATCCGGGCAACCCGGCCACGTTCGAGCGGTGCCGTCTCGACTGGTCGGAGCGGGAGCGGCACAGCGAGTGGCTGGCCCTGCACCGGGATTTACTCCGGCTGCGCAGGGAGGATGCAGCCTTTCGGGTGCAGGAACCCCGGGGGCTGGACGGGGCGGTGCTCGGGCCGGAGGCTTTCGTACTCCGGTTTTTCGCCGGGTATACCGACGACCGGCTGTTGCTGGTCAACCTGGGGCGAGACCTGCGCCTGGAGGCGGCCCCGGAACCCCTGCTGGCGCCCCCTGCAGGAAAAGGATGGGAGATCGCCTGGTCGTCCGAGGACCCGCGCTACGGGGGAAACGGCACGGCGCCGCTGCCCCCGGACGGGTGGTTTCTTCCCGGCCAGTCGGCCCTGGTGCTCCGGCCGGTGTGAGCGTAACGATCCGGGGCCTCCGTGACGAGGCCCCGGAGAATGAGCAATCAGGGAGTGGTATCCCACCATACCGGAACCCGGAAGGCCGCAAAGCCCCTGGGGACGCCGGTAGCGTCCACGTTGGCCGCATTGCGCGTCAACTCGGAGGTAGGGTACGGCCAGCGTAGCGGGATCAGGTCGGCGTAGGGCTGGTTGGTCACCCGGCTGAGTTCCGGATATCCGTTCC
Organism: uncultured bacterium; assembly: GCA_965365445.1. Taxonomy (GTDB): domain Bacteria; phylum Bacteroidota; class Rhodothermia; order Rhodothermales; family DASSAV01; genus CBDUBS01. The sequence continues at coordinate 7,789 of CBDUBS010000052.1, forward strand.
GGCGCCAGTCGTTGTAGTTTTCCAGGCTCAGGAAGTTGGCAACCCACTTTTCCAGCATGATTTCGCGAAGGGCGTTAACGCCGGGGTCGGTCAGCTTCGGCCGCCCGGCAAGGTAGGCGGCCCTGTCGGATGCCGGCACGCCGAGCTTGTTCATGGATGCCGTTACCGCCGCTTCGAACACCGGCTGTGCGGCGGCAGGGCCCTCGACCAGCAGGATCGCCTCCGCTTCGATGAAACGAGCCTCGGCGTGGCTGATCCAGGTGAGCGGTGCATCCGGCGCGGAGTAATACGAGCCGATGCTGGATATTTCCGTGGAAGCCACACCCGTTTCGCCGTTGCGATGCCCGAAATAGGTCGAATCGGAGAGGCGGAAATGTACGGCCGGATCGAACGGAACCGGAGTAAATCCGGCAACGACGCCGCTGTTGTCTACCGCGCCGGCCTGCCGCGCCTGTATCGGAAGCCGTGGATCGCGACGCGATTTGAGCAGGTCGATGTAGGTTTTGCTCAGTTGGTCGCGGGTATCCCATTTCCCGTCGATAGCAAACTGGTACCAGGGGTTCTGCGCCCCGGTTTTGTTGTAGTAAGCGAAGTCCGCATCGTCGGAGTTGCTGGTGAAGCCGTACCGGAGCGCATCGAGGGCCTTCCGGGCCTGAGCTTGTGCATCGTACCCGGGCGCCCGGGTCAAATGGATGAGAAAACGGGCTTTTACCGTATGGGCCAGCTTTTTCCATCGGACCAGGTCGCCGCCGTAAAGCAGGTCGTCGCCGGAAGGTTGGCGCAGGCCGGGTTTATCCAGGTCGGCGATGCCCTGATCCAGCAAAGCGATCACCGCCTTGTACACTTCTTCCTGCGTATCGAACGCCGGACGGAAGTTGGCCGGGTCGAACGCCTCGGACCAGGGGACGTCCCCGTACAGGTCGGTCAGTACCCCCAGGTTCCATGCCAGGATGATCCGGGCGATGCCTGCATAGGCATGGTTCCCGTGGGCTTCCGCCTTCAGGGCCAGATCGTTGGCGTTGTTCATCACGTCCGTCCAGGAATAGTATTCCCAGAGGTTGTTCGCATCGGCTTCGTCGAAGTTATAGTTATCCTCGGTTGGCGGCACGCCGTTGAAAGCCAGCTGCTGGACCCACAGGTTCGGAATGCGTGCCGGCTGATTTCCAACGACCTGGTAGCTGAAATACCCGAGCACCGACGTGAGGGCCAGGTTTTCAGGAACCCGACCGGGGCTGTTCGGATCCACACGAAGATCTGCCATGTCCTCGCAGGCGGCGCTGGAAAGGAAAATTCCGGCAAGAAGTAGACGGGTAATGGATGTATGGATTTTCATGGTCGATTCGATCAATAGAGGGAAGATGGGCCGGATCAGAGGGTAACACGGACGCCGAGAGACCAGCTCCGGGTATTGGGCGTTACCATATGGTAGTACCCCTGACCGTTTCCGCTGCCGATGAGGCTGCCTTCGGGATCGCCGTAACTGAAGTCCGACCTGATCCAGAGGTTGCGGCCGGTGGCGGTAAGCGAGGCCGATTGCAGCCGGGCCCACTGAGACCACTTCCTGGGTATGGTGTAGGCCAGGCTGACTTCGCGAAGCTTGACAAAGCTTCCATCTTCTACATAATTCTCATCGGTGTTCGAGTAAAAATTGCGGTAGTACGACTCGTCTCGAAGGACCCGCGTGGTGTTGGGCCGGCCGGTCGTCTGGTTTACACCATCCCAGAGGTAATACGTACCCCGGTTGGCGGTTTCGATATGGGTGCCGTAGAAGATGGTATACGTCGCATCGAGATTCATGATGTCCCCCCCCTGCCGCACATCGACGAGGGCGGAGAGGGATACGTTTTTGTAGGTGAGGCTGGAGCGGAAGTTGCCAACCCAGTCCGGCATGACATTCCCTATGACACCCAGTTCGTCGTCGGGGAGAGGGTAGCCGTCCTCATCGATGAGCAGTCGGCCTTCCTCGTTCCGGAGGAAACGTGAGCCGAAAATGGCGCCGTATCCGTCTTTGCCGGCGGTGATCTGGATCTGCGGCGACTCGAACCCGGAGAGATAAATGCTTTCCACCCCCTCGGCCAGTTCCACTACTTCTGTGGTGTTATTGGACAGGTTGGCCTGAATGTCCCAGATGACGTTTCGGGTATCGATGGGGGTTAGGCCCAGTGTAAGCTCGTAGCCGTAATTGCGTATTTCACCGGCGTTCAGCAAGCGCCGTACGTATCCCGTAGCCGCCGATACCGGCACGTCGAATATCTGGTTTCGGGTAGAGCGGTCGTAGTAGGCGGCATCGAGACGGGCCCGTTGCCCGAAGAACCGCAGGTCGAGCCCGAACTCTACCTCGGTGCTGATTTCCGGTTTGAGGTCGGGGTTGCCGAGGATGTTGCTCTGTTTGAAACCGTTGTAACCGTTGAACGGATACGTTATTTCTCCCCGGGTTCCGTCGCCGGGGGCTGCCTGAACGAAAGAAGTAGCCAGTGAATACACAGGCGCATCGCTTCCGATTTGCGCGACGGAAGCCCGGGCCTTGCCGAAACTGAGGGGGGTGCGGTCGAACGCGCCGGCAAAAAGCTCGGTAAATACGAAACCGAGCGAAGCCGAGGGATAAAAGTAGGAGTTTTCTCCGGCGGGCAGCGTCGAACTCCAGTCGTTACGGCCGGTGAGCGTCAGGTAGGCGTACCGGTCGTAATCGAGGGTCACCTGGGAATACACGCTGCTGAGCAATCGTTCCTCCCGGTTCTCGTAGCCGTTGACGGTGCTGGCATTGGATACGTTGAAGAAATCAGGCACACCCAACTCCTGACCGCGTACATAGCTCCACTGGTAGTACCGGCGATTGAGGTTGTGCCCCACGAGTGCCTGTATATTGAGCCGGGACGATACATCTCTATCGGCCTGTAGCGTCAGGTCGGAGTTGATTTCGGTTCGTGTGATTTTCTGGTCGTACATCTCACCGGCCGGGTTGCCGCGCGTGCCGATGTTGGTGCGGTTTTTCCGGGTATCTCCGTAGGTGTCGATCCCGAGGCGTTCGGAAAGGGTGAGCCATGGGAGCATTTTGAAGGCCGCCAGCGTGCTACCGATCAGCCGGTCCACATCGCTGGAGTAGTTGTTGTTCTGAGCGATCCAGAACGGATTGTTGTACCGCGTGTGGAACATCCGTTGGGATTCATCCGGATACGTCATCTCGGTAATGTCGAACGAGATGGGCGTGAAGTTGAGGCCATAGAGGTAAGCCTGAGAGCCGTTGCCTTCAGGAAGCCACACGTTATAGGTTTTGATGTAATTGGCGGCCGACTCAACGTCGAGGCGGCTGCTGAGGCGACCGCCGAATTTGGCCAGGATGCTCGTGCGGTCGAGTTGGGTTCCGGGTACCGTGCCCTCCTGGTTGAGATTCGACACCGTAAGGAGATAGTTCAGGTCCGACGTACCGCCGGAAATACTGAGGCTGTTGTCGAGTACGGCAGCGGTACGGTAAAAGTCGGCCCGCGGATCGAACACCGGGACCCCGTTCCAGTTCAGGTCCGAAAGCACCCGGGCGTCCACAGAGTCCCTGTGGGGCCCCCAACTGCCCGTGGTTACCGGATTGGTGATGGGCGTGCCGTTCACGTTTACGGCGCCGGGCTGGATGTACCCTCCCCGGTTCAGTGGGTGGCCGTTCAGGAAATACCCGTTGATGCCCTGGAGGTAATCGGTCTGGTAGCCTTCGATGACGGCATCGTCCCAGCGTACTTTGCTGGAGAAGGTTATGCTCGGCCCACGCGAAGCCAGGTTGGCCCGCCGGGTGGTAATGACGACGGCGCCATTGGCGGCCCGGGATCCGTAGAGCGCTGTGGCAGAGGCCCCTTTGAGCACCGTGACGTCTTCGATGATGTTCGGGTCGATATCGATGCCGCGGTTGGAGGTGGCGCCGGTAAACAGGGTGCTTCCGAAGCCGAGAAACTCCTCGGCCTGCTCGTCCTCGGCGTTGCTGATCGGCACGCCGTCGATGACGAACAGCGGCTGGTTGTCGCCCAACATGGACGACACGCCCCGGATGGTCATCCGGGAGGATTTGCCGGGCTGGCCGCTGGAACTGTTGATCTGCACACCGGCCACCTTTCCGGCCAGCGCGTTAACGAGGTTGGATTCGTCGGCGCGTTGAAGGAGATCGGGCTCCACCTCCTGGACTGAATACCCGATGCTACGCTGCTCCCGGGCAATGCCCAGGGCGGTAACGACGACCTCGTCGAGATTTACCCGCGCTTCGGATAACTCGATCTCTACACGGGCAGGCTGATCCGCAACGATGGTGATCGGCCTCGAAAAGCGGTCGTATCCGACAAATGTGGCGACGAGCGTATAGGAGCCGGGAGGGGCGAGAAACTCAAACTCGCCGTTGAGATCGGAAGCCGTGCCGATCGTCGTTCCCTGGAGAGCGATATTAACACCGGGGACAGTAGCGCCTGCCTCGTCGACGACGCGCCCGGTGACGATACCGCTCTGGGCTAGCGCTTGCGTCGGGAAGATCAGCCCGAAGCAGAACAGGGTGGGGAGTAAAAACCTGGTCATCATAATCGTGTGCTTCTGAAACGAGAGGAAGTAAGTCCAGGCAGCGCGCCAGGATGATGTGCTTTCACTAACCCGGTTGCGCCAACAGGAGTATGCCGCTGATCCAATGGTGGATACATCGGCAGGTTGAATGGTAAAGGAGGGGCAAACCGGGAAAAAGCGGATTGTAATTAACTCATTGTCCGGTGTTGCCGGATGCCGGAGCATGTTGCAAACCGCCGGGAAACGGGCAACCTGACTTCGACATCAGGCCGGAAAAGCCTCAAAGGATAAGTTGATCGTTCGGTTTGTCCTTCCAGAATTCGCTCCGGCGCCTCGAATGCCGAGGAGTGGATTTAATACCTGCTTTTTACGCTTGACCCATGCATCCCTTTTACATATACAAAACATATAACTATATTCCGGGCATTCCTTCAGCATCCCGGAATGCCCATGCTCCCTTCATCCAGACCCCCACCCCCTCGCGGCCGGGGCGCCGCGTATAACCCGCCGACCCGTTTCGATCCCCTTTATGTAGAGGAAGACCCGGAGCTTCCGAGCGAAACGACGCGCCGCATACCGACCCGGTTTTTCCGGGACCACTCCCGGAGCGTTCTGGCGCGCAACGACAGCCCGGACATTCCGTTCACGTTCAGCCTGAACCCGTACCGGGGCTGCGAGCACGGTTGCATTTACTGCTACGCCCGGCCGTCGCATGAATACCTGGGGTTCTCGGCGGGAATCGATTTCGAGACGAACATACTCGTCAAGATGGACGCACCGGCCCTGCTGGAACGGACATTCGAGCGGCGCTCGTGGACGCCTCAGGTGGTTTCCCTGTCGGGCAACACCGACCCCTACCAGCCCGTAGAGCGGAAGCTGGGCCTCACGCGGCAGTGCCTGGAAGTTTTCCTTCAATACCGGAATCCGGTTTCCGTAATAACAAAAAACCACCTCGTGACGCGGGACCTGGATGTGCTGTACGAACTGGCCAGGCGCAACCTCGTCCGGGTGACCATTTCGGTCACCAGCTTGCGGGCGGAAATCATCCAGGTGATGGAACCGAGATCGGCCCGGCCCGAGCTCCGGTTGAAAACCATCGAGGAACTGGCCGCGAGAGGCGTTCCGGTGGGGGTGAGTATAGCGCCGATCATTCCGGGCCTGACCGACGAGGAGATGCCCGCCATCCTGAAAGAAGCGGTGCGATGCGGTGCGACTTCGGCGTTTTACCAGGTGGTGCGCCTGCCCGGCGCGGTCAGAGAGTTGTTCATCGAGTGGCTGGGCAGAGAGTTTCCCGGGAAAGCGGCAAAGGTGGCCAACCGCATGAAGACCCTTCACGGCCCCGAGATGCGGGATGGGCGTTTCGGAAAGCGCATGAAAGGGGAAGGGGAATGGGCCAACGTGCTGGATGCCCTGTTCCGGACGACGTGCCGCCGCGTGGGTCTGAAAAACACTCCGGCGCTTTCGACGACGGCATTCCGGCGGCTGCGGGCAGGACAGGCGGAGTTGTTCTGAAACGAAGCCTCTGCCGGATGATGCTCCGGCGTTAGCCCTTCGGATCCGGCAGCACCTCGAAGCGCCCGGCGGCGCCCGGTTCCACCTTCCACACCCCCCGGCGCCGCCGAAAGTAAGCGATTTCCCTGAACGCCGTTCCGGAAGATGCATCCTCGCGGCGCCCCGAAGCCTCGGCCGGCACGAGCGTCGGCACGTCATCGAAGCGGCGGGCCAGGGCCAGAGCGAGCTGTCGGAATACAGACCCGTCCGACGGGGCGGGCCAGGCCACGATCCAGTTGTGCTCGCTTTCCGCACGCACACGCACACCGGGCAGGGGCGCTTCTGAGCCACGAATCAACCAGGCCATAGCTGATTCGCCGGTCTCGGTCCGGGCAGTAAAAAGGCGGTACCCCGCTTTGAACCGCTCGTAGTGGGCGCGCCGTACAGGGTCCGGCCCGGGACGCCGACGGACGTATTCCACCAGCCCCCTGAAATCCAGTTCGGTCGGTTCCAGGACGGGATCGGGCGGCGCCTGCCGGGGTACTTCGAGGATGCGGAACGCCGCCGGACGAAGGCCCCGGAGCCAGGCGCGAAGGCTGCCGGACTTCAGGCCCCGTGCGGAAAGCGTGCGGGTGAGGGGATGATCCCGGACCGTTTTCAGCACCGGCAGAAGCAGACGTCGGGAGCGGGTAGCCGTGACGACGTACGTGCGGTAGAGGTCTACCTGATTGGTGTAGCGGCTTTTATACGGCTCCTCCCCATATCCGAAATCGAAGCAGGTTAGCTCCCGGTCGCGCGCAAACTCGAACAGCGCCCGCGTCATGACCTTGCCGGGCGAAAGGTCCAGGCAGGCAATGTTCATCACCGGGATCTGGGTGAGGAACGTGCGGTTCCACATAAACCCGAGGTGAGTAGCAAGCACATCGCTTCCGAGCCGTATTTCGGTCAGCACCGGAGCGTTACGGACAAGAGCGCCGGGCTGAAAGCCGAGGCAGACGCGGCGGTACAGGGCTGATTTGCCGGGGTCGGAAAAAATGCTTGGGGTGTTCTCGAACGCCCGGCGCTCGATGTGATGGGCCGCCAGGCGGTCGAACGCTTCTTCCGGAATGTCCCCTACGAAGTGATGTACGGTAACGCGAGCATCCTTGAAAGCCCAATCGGTATCGCGTTTCAGTTTCTTTTTTTGCAGAACGCCCGCGTAAGCGCCCTCGGGGTCCCGGTAAACCGGATTGGGGGTGTCGCCCCAGGGAAGGAGAAGCCCGTCGTGCCGTTCAAGAACACGGTAGTCATCGGGGCGAACGTTGGGAAGGACGGCGTTCATACCGCGACGCCGAAGCTCGGCAACGAGATCGTTCCAGAAGCGGGGCCGCAGAGGTTCGTGCACGATGAAGGCCGTGAATTCGCTCAGGCCGTACCCGAGCGGCGCGAGGTAGCGGGCGGTGACGCCGCCGATTTTCAACGGTTGCGAGACGAAGGGGGCCGCTCCGATGAGGGTTTCCCCCTCGTAATAAGCCAGCGTAAACGGGCGGGCCCGGCCGCTTACCCGGCATTGCAGCCAGTAGTACGGATCGTTGAAGAACGTCTGCCGATGGGGCGGCATCTGCTGGTATACGGCCGCGAGGGCGCCGGCCAGCGCTTCGTCGTACTCAGGAAGGAGCCGAAATGACGCCATGCGTTTATTTGTCTACCCGTCCCCACCGTTTCGTCAGGCCCGACTGGATGAAGGCGTGCAAACCGCAGGCGTGCGCCTGAAGCTGAGGGACCAGCAGATTGTACGAGACGTGTATGCGGGAAAGGGCAAATCGATCGGGCGGGGAAAATACATCCATTCCCGAGCCTACGTTGATGAACGCGCATCGGTAGCCGGCGTCGGCCGCGAATGCCTGCTCTCGCCTCGTAACGGAGTTGAGGTCCCCGTAGGGGTAGGCGAGCGCCCACATCTCCTGCCCCGTGTGTTCCTCCAGCCGTTTTTTGCTTTCCGAAAGCTCCGCCAGAGCGCTTTTTCGATCCATCAGCGAAAGCCGGGGGTGGCTTACGGTGTGCGAGCCTACGGTCATACCCTGCTCGATGAGCGAGGTAATCTGAGCGCCCGAGAGCAAACCGAACCGGCTTCTCAATTCGGCATGGCCGGCAACCCGGCGCTTTATCCGGTCGCCGATGCGAAGGGCCGCGTTGAGTTCATCGATGAAGATCCGTCGATCGATAGCGGGTTTCCCGCCCAACTGCTGAATCAGCCGGAGATATACCTGGTAGCGTTCCTGTTCGTTGGTCCACTCCAGGCGGCCCCCTTCGAACGGGATGAAAGCCCTCGGCCGCTCGGCAAGGCTGAGGAAAAGCTCCTCATGCCACAGCATGGCTGTTTCCCCGTCCTCCGGGGCCGGCAGGACGAAAAAGAGCGCCTTCAGGTTCTCCTGCCTCAGGATGGGCGCCATTACATCCAGATTGTTGATCTGGCCGTCGTCGCAGGTAATGAGCAGGGCGCGAGGAGGCAAAGCGCCAATGCCGTCGATCCACGAACGCACATGCTCCGGAGCGACCGGCGTAAACGTCCGCTGCAACATCTGGAGGTGCAGGCGGAATATGTCCTCCCGCACCAGGTTTCCGTCGATGGAGGGATGCAGGAGTTCATAATCCTTCGGAACCACCCCGTGGTAGGTCAGCACGGTAAGGGTGGCCGGGTCGCGCCTCAGAAACCACCGCTCGATGAGGCGGGGCCCCGACAGGGCGGGATACACCAGATTATGAAGGGCTGGACTTATTCCGCGCATGAATAGCGTACCGGATGAATCGACACGATGGCCGCGTCGGACATGCGGAGATCAGGAAAAACAAAAGGCCGGGAAGCTGTCGGGGAAATAGTATCGGTCCGGTTCCAACCCGCGCTGCCTTACCTGCCGGCGTACTTCAACCCGCTCGGGAGCCGCTACGGGGCTTTTCCAGGGGCCGCCGGATGCCGCTGTGAAGAACAAACCGGAAACTCGTTGTTTGATCAAATATACGTAAGCGCCCCATTCCAAACGGCTAACGGTTCGTTTTATCCTGTCGGCAGATGCAGGCCTCACCCCGGACTCGTCAGGTATGCCCGGAGCAGAGTCCGCGCCCGTCGGGGTTGTATCGGCGAGCGTAAGATTTTTTTAATGCCGGAGATTACTTTATCGCCCTTTAATGATCGCCGGCCGCTGCTCCCGGGCGGAGGCTTGCGTGCGGAAGCCGCCGCAGACCGTTTCAGGGGGCGAGCCGCTCCATAACCCATCGTCCGTTTTCCGAGCGGCGATACTGCAGCCGGTCGTGCAGACGGCTGGGGCGGCCCTGCCAGAACTCGATCAGGGAGGGTTCGAGCACATAGCCCCCCCATTGCTCCGGACGCGGTACCTGTCCATCGGCATAACGCCGTTCCACCTCGGCCAGGCGTTCTTCGAGGTACTCGCGGCCCGGAATGACCCGGCTCTGGGGTGAAGTCCAGGCGCCCAGGCGGCTGCCGAGGGGCCGGGACTGGAAGTACGCCAGGGATTCCTCGGGCGGCACCCGGCTGATGGTTCCCTCGATGCATACCTGCCGCTCCAGCCGATCCCACCAGAATACGAGCGCAGCGTGCGGGTTAAGGGCAAGCTGTTCGCCCTTGCGGCTCTCGTAGTTGGTATAGAAGATGAAGCCCCGCCGGTCGAACCCCTTCAGCAGCACGATTCGGGCGGAAGGACGCCCGTCGGGGGTCGCCGTCGCCAGCGTCATCATGTTCGGCTCGATGAGGTCGGCGGAGACGGCTTCGCCGAACCACCGTTCGAACTGGTCCATCGGGTCGGGGAGCACGTCGGCTTCACTCAGGCCGAGACGGGTGTATTCGCGCCGAAGGTCGGAAACGCGCTGGTCCATACGGGTAGTGCGTCGGGTTGCGGAAACGGGAGCGAACCAAAAGTAGGACACGGACCGCCGTTAGGCCAGTTGACCCGTATGAAAAACGCGGTCATCACTCCACGCCGACGTCTTTCAGCGCCTCACGGAACATCCGTTCGGAGCGCGCCCCTACGAAATGATGAGCGACGTTGCCCTGCTGGTCGATGATGACCGTGGTAGGGATGCCGGCGGCATTGAACTGGGAGGCTACGGCCCCCTCCTCGTCCAGCAAGACCTGAAACGTATACCCGTGGTCCTCGATGTACGCCTGCACTTCCTCGGCCGTCTCCCCTACGTCTACCGCGAGGACGACGAGCCCTTTCCCGGAGAGCTCCCGATGGAGTTTTTCAATGACGGGCATTTCCTCCCGGCAAGGCCCGCACCACGTGGCCCACAGATTGACGAGCACGGCCTTTCCCCGGAGCGACTCCAGAGTGACCTCGGCGCCGTCGAGGGTCCGCAGGCGGAAATCCTCGGCGGGAGCGCCCACCAGCCCCCCTCCCGGTCCGTCGGCTTCCCGGCGGGGCTGCATCTCGGTGGCGCCGTCGGGAGGCGCAAAGGCGAATAGCGAATCGGCTACCGGCTCCCCGACGCTCACCACATCGAAACGGGTGGCTTCTTCGAGGGTAAGCGGCCCCCCGGTAGGCGCATTCTCAAGCTTAGACCGGGTTTCGTCCTTCAGGATGAGGTGGTTTTCCTTGTCGATCCAGAGGGTTTTCCGGGTCGAGTCGGGGCCGGGGATAGTAGCCCGGTCGGTGTAGGTGACACCGAGAACGTAGGCGGCCCTCGAAGACCCGTTGACCTCCACGTCTTCCTCGCCTAACACCTCGGCCGTTTCGACGGCGTCGTTGATGCCGGCGTATTCTTGAAGCAAATTGGGCAGCGGGCTGCCGGTTGAGGACGGATCGAACGGCCCCTCCTGCTTCATATACTGGTTGACGGACGGAACGTACAGCCACGTGGAAGTCCCATCGGACACGACGAGCATCTCGACACCCGACCCTTCGACCTGCGCCCGGATCATGTTCGGTTTACGCTCCGCCAGCACGAGGGCCACATCCACGTTCTGCTCCCGGTTATCCGACAGCATCCGGACGCTTACGTTGCCCTGAAAGTGGTACTCCCGGGCCGTTTCGTAGCGTGCAGCCGTTTTTTCCAGAATGGACCGGGCCTCCTGGGCGGCGGCGGTCCAGGTCGTCACGGTCAGAAAGGCCAGCAACACGAAACCAGACTTCTTCATGGGTTTTATCGATGCAGATGATGGAATGCAATTCCCGGGGCGTCAGTTGGACGCTCGAACCCGCACGGGGATCCGAACCGCGAGCGAGCGGCCCGCCCGGTAAATTGTGCGAGCGGTGCGACTTCTTCGCGGGTCCGGCGTATCGTAGGTTTTCGTTTCGCTCCCCCATAACCCGGAACCCCTATGCCGCACCTGGAGACGCTCCTGGCCGGAGCCGGCTGTTCACCCGATGCCTCCACCGGGGCCGTCGTTTCGCCCCTGCACCTGTCCACCACGTTCGAGCGGGAAGCGGACGGCACGTATCCCCACGGCTATTTGTACAGCCGCATGGACAACCCGAACCGGCGGCAGTTCGAGGAAACGCTGGCCCGGCTGGAGGGGGGCGCGGCCTGCGCGGCTTTTTCCTCGGGTATGGCGGCGGCCCATGCCATACTCTCGGTGCTGCACCCGGGGGACCACGCCGTTTTCCCGGACGACGTGTACTACGGGGTGCGGCGGCTGGCAACCGACTATTTCGCGCCCCGGGGCGTGGCGTCCTCCTTCGTCGATATGACCCGCCCGGATCTGCTGAAGGAATCGCTTCGGCCCCGGACCCGCCTCGTGTGGGCCGAGACGCCCTCCAACCCGATGCTGAAAATCACCGACCTGCGCCGGACGGCCGACGCGGCCCACGAATCCGGGGCGCTTCTGGTGGTGGATAGCACGTGGGCCCCGGCCGTCATCCAGCGCCCGCTGGACCTCGGGGCCGACCTCGTGCATCACTCCGTAACGAAGTACCTGGCCGGGCACTCCGACGTGCTCGGCGGGGCGATTGTCGCCCGCGAGGAAAGCGGGTTCTTCGAGCAGATTCGAGCGATCCAGACGACGGCCGGGGCCGTCATGGACCCGTTCAGCGCCTGGCTCGCCCTGCGCGGGATGCGGACGCTGGCCGCCCGGCTGCGCGTGCAGTGCGAGAACGCCGACCGGCTGGCCCGCTTTCTGGCGGACCACCCCCGGGTGGAGCAGGTCCACTATCCGGGCCTGGAAAGCCATCCGGGCCACGACACCGCCGCCCGGCAGATGAACCGCTTCGGGGCTATGCTTTCCGCCCGGATACACGGGGGCCGGGAGGGCGCTATGGCCGCCGCCGCCCGGGTAGGGGTGTTTACCCGGGCCACCAGCCTCGGCGGCACGGAAAGCCTCATCGAACACCGCGCCTCCACCGAAGGCCCCGACACCCGGACCCCGCAAAACCTGTTGCGGTTCTCGGTGGGGTTGGAACACGTCGACGATTTATTAGCAGATCTTTCGCAAGCCCTGGAAGGATAACCTTCGGCGCTTCTGCCGGGCATCCTATATTTCCATGACTGAAGCCGGGGCTTTCGGGCCCGGCGGTACCGACTTTTCACCTCGCGGAAGGGCTTCCCGGCCCTTCATCCATGCTCATGAAAGTAAAACTGCCTTTCATCCTGGCCCGCCGCTTCGTAGCGGCCGAAACCCTGGAGGGTGCGCTTCCCGTCATCCGGGATCTCGACCGGAAGGGGCTCAACGTAGCCGTAGACCTGCTCGGCGAGTACGTCCGGGATCGGGAGGTGGCCTCCGCCGCCCGGGACGCTTATGTCGGGCTCGTCCGGCGGCTCGCCGCGGAGCGCGAGCGGGACGGCCTCCGGGCCAACGTCTCGATCAAGCTCTCGATGATGGGACAGAAAATAGACGAACGGTTCTGCCTGGATAACCTCCGGGGCCTCCTGGCCGAAGCCGGCAAACACGATGTGTTCATCCGGCTGGACATGGAGGGCAGCGACATCACCGAATCGACGCTGCGCCTGTTCGAAACGGTGCAGCCGGACTACCCGGACCACGTGGGCATCGTGCTTCAGGCCTACCTGAAACGCACCCGGGAGGACGTGGAGCGTATGTGCCGGATCAAGGCGCGGGTGCGCCTCTGCAAGGGCGCGTACAAGGAACCCCCGCAGATCGCTTACCAGCGCATGGACGATATCCGGGAACGCTTCGTGGAGCACATGGAGCTTCTCCTCACGGAAGCCCCCTACCCCGGCATCGCCACCCACGACGACCGGCTGATCGGAGCCTGCAAACGCTTCGTCGCCCAGCGCGGCATCCCCAGCGACCGGTTCGAATTCCAGATGCTCTACGGCATCCGCCCCGACACCCAGCTCCAGATCGTGCGGGAGGGGTACAACATGCGCGTGTACGTGCCCTACGGCGCCGAATGGCTGCCCTACTTCAGCCGGCGGCTGCGCGAGCGGAAGGAAAACGTGTGGTTCGTGGCGAAAAACCTGATCCGGGCGTAAGCCGGTTCCTTCGCCGACGGGCTGAGCGCCCACCCAAGCCGCCGGCGGAGCGCAACCACAATCTTCATACACTCTTGACGCTACCTTTCCCGACGGAGTGTACATTCATCATAAGCACAGTAGTTACAGCCTAATATGGTGTATGTGATGAAGCATCTCTCT
>CBDUBS010000053.1:0-20708 GCA_965365445.1 uncultured bacterium
CGGAGCATGGCCTCTCTGTCGGGAGCAAAGCGGTCCAGGTAGATGTGGGCGTGGGTATCGATGAGCATGGGCCGTTCCGTGTAGTTGCGGACGGGAATTTACGCCAAAGATACCGCCCCGTTATGCCGCCCTTCCGGCAAGCCGACCGGGCACGTGACTTGGTATTTGAAACATGGACATTCTTCTTTTTCTTTCAATGCACTCCTCCCGACTCTGCAAGCCCGATCGTGAAGCGCATTCCTGCCCTGACCCGCCTGCTGGTTCTTCTCGTCCCGCTGGTCGCCCTCATTCCTCTTGCCAGGATGATCGGCGACTGGATGGAGATGAAGGAACTGGTAGGCCCCATCATGTTCCGTCCTTCCTCTAAAGGGTTTGACGGGGTGCGTTGGGAGGATGCAAACGGCCAGATCATTGCGGTCTACGTAACGCCTTTCGGACCGGCTCGGCGGGCCGGAATGCAAAACGGGGACGCCTTTTACGAGCTAGAGTACGTCCAGTATTTCACCGCAGAGGACCTGCAACGAGCCATCGTTGGTTTACGACCCGGGAAACCGGTCACCTACTCCATCCAGCGGAACGGTGAATTGCGCGACCTGAATGTCCGGATCACGCGCTATCCTACATTTCTTTATCCCCTTTCGCGCGCGCTCTGGCAATTCTCTATATGGGGTTTTCTGGCGGGCGCGTACATCCATCTCATCGGGCTCATCGTTGTTGGCCCCCTGGTACGGCGAAGCAAGAAAGGCATCCATGCCCTGCTGCTCATCGCACTTTCTTCGTTGTGGGTATTCAGCAATGCCCTCCGTCTCATTCTGGTCGAACTTTTCGGTCCACCCGTCGAGCCAGGCAGCTCCTATGATTTCGCGTTTTTGACCCTCACCAACGTAGGGTTGTTCGGATGGATCGTATTCCCCTCGCTTTTGCTCCGGAAAATCGTCTCCGACGCCAATCTGTTCAAGCGGGGGCGCTTTGCCGTAACGTTACTGTTGTTCACTCCGGCGGGGCTGCTTGGCGGCATAACGCTGCTTTCTACCCTTAAAGGAGCACTCGGACCTTTTACGCTGGATGGCCTGGTCGTACCCATTCTGTTTCACGCGAGCACTTTTATCGCGCTGGCGGCCCTGGTGGTGCTCACGTTGCACGTCACCCAGCCCGATCGGGTAGTGAGCGTGGCCGGCAGTTGGAATCGTTTGGGAAGTCTCGTCACCCTGGTGCTTTCCCTGCTGGCTGCGCTATTCATCCTGAGCCTGATGCCTGCGGGCGGCTCCATACCGGACCCCGTTACCGGCTGGGTAATCGTGGCCGTACAATTGCTCGCGGTGGCGCCGGTCATTCTTGTTTCGCTGGCGACACTCCGGCATGGCAAGCTCGATGAAGTACTTCAACGCGGATTGACCTACGGCGCCGCCCTGGGTATGGTTTTTTTCTCCTTTCTGGGGGGCGTTTACCTGCTCACCCCGTATCTGGAGCGCCCCAACGTACCACGCAATGCCGTGCTCGGCCTTTTCGTCGTAATACTGTTTTTCATTTTTGAGCGGGTCATCAGGAGAGTGCGCTCGCTCTCGTTTAGCCTGTTTTCGCCGGAACGACACCGTACCCGACAGGAACTGGCCGATTTCCAGCAGGATCTCCGCCGCATCGTGGGCGTCGAGTTGCTTGCCGGCGCCGCCGCTCAAGTAGTCGGCCGCGCTTTCGATGCCCGCTCGGCGGCGGTGTTTTTCGAGACGGACGCCGGCTCGGGAGACGCGGTGTTTGGCGCCTATCACCCGGAACCGCCGTTTCTGACACAGCGCATCATATCATCCGTATGGCCCATGCTGCGAGACGAAGGGCGCATCTGGGCCAGAAACTCGGAATTGAACGATAGCACCCTCGGTGAAGAAGGAGTGCGGTTGCTGAAGCAGCGCGGCGCCTTCCTGGCCGTGCCCATCGTCGGGGATGACAAGCCGACAGGCCTCCTCGTGCTCGGAGCCAAAAACGACCGCCGATCGGTATACAGCCTTGAGGACATCGACCTGCTTCGAGCGGTTTCGGCCCAATTGGGACTGGCCCTTGAACGATTGAGACTGCTGGAACGGGAGAAATTGCTCGTACGGGAGACGGCAGAAGCGCAATTGCTCGCCCTGCGGGCGCAAATCAACCCGCACTTCCTTTTCAATGCACTCAACACTATCGTGTCGCTCATAGCCGAACAACCGGCCGAGGCGGAGAAAGTCGTAGAACATCTGGCAGGTCTTTTCCGGCGTGTGCTCCAGATTGGCGCACGGCAAACGGTAACCCTGGAGGATGAGCTGGCCCTGGTCGAGAGTTACCTGGCCATCGAACGGGCGCGCTTCGGCAATCAGTTGCAGACGCACATCGAAGTCCAGCCGGAAGTAGGCGGACTCCCCGTCCCGGCATTCATCGTACAAACGCTCGTCGAGAACGCCGTAAAACATGGGATCGAAAAACGACGTGGTGGGGGCGACGTCCGTGTTCAGGCGCACATGATCGAAGAAGGGCGACTCACAATCGAGGTAGAGGATACGGGTATCGGTATACCGGCGCTGTTCGGGGCCTCCTCCGGAATGCCGGTCGATCGCGGCTTCTTCGGAATCGGGTTGCGCAACGTAGCCTCGCGTCTCGAACAAATGTTCGGCGAGAATGACCTCTTGCAGATGTGGAGCAACCCGGACTCCGGCACCCGCGTGCGGTTGCGCATCCCGGTTGTCGATTCCTCTGCAAGCGCCTCGTCCTTACAACCCAACTCTCGGCATTCCGGTTAGCGAGAGCCGTTGGTATACGTTTTGATTTGTTCGACATTGCTTCAGCCCGCCGCCGTATCTTGATGCTTTATAAAAGTTAGAGGTTGTCAGCCGCAGATGCGGCGTTTCCTTTTTTCATTGGCCGGTTACGATATCGATGCTGCGCGTATTCATCGTCGACGACGAACCCCCCGCACGGGACAGGTTAAATCGGCTCCTGACGCCGCTGGTTGCATCCAACCGCGTCAATCTCGTGGGTGAAGCGTCCGATGGGTTTGAAGCGCTCCAGGCATTGAGCGTCCATACGGTCGATTTGCTCTTTCTCGACATTCAGATGCCGGAGATGGACGGCTTCAGCGTTCTGGAGAGGCTTACCCCCGAGGATAGGCCCGCCGTCGTCTTTACGACGGCATACGACGAATATGCCTTAAAGGCGTTCGAGGTAAACGCGGCCGATTATCTGCTGAAGCCCATCTCATCCGAAAGGCTCGATGAAGCCGTGGCCCGCATCGAACGGGTGCATCAGGCGCCACGCTCGCGTAAAGAGATGGACGCCCGGCTGGTCAGGCTGATGGACTGGCTCGATGCGCAGGACGCACCGGGCGAAAAGCCGACCGCACAGAGGGCGGAGAGCTATCTCAAGCAATTATCCATTCCTTTTCGCGACCGCATATTGATCGTGCCGAGCTCACGGCTCATCGCCGCCGAGGTGAGTGAAGGGATTACCCGTTTGTACGTAGCTGAGGAAACGGCCGCCGGGGGGCGGGAGCGGCTCAAACAGCACATCGTGAATTACACGTTGGACCAGCTCGAATCGAGCCTCGAACCGGATCGCTTCCTGCGTGTTCACCGCTCGGCCATCGTGCAATTGGAGCACATACAGGAGATGGTGCCCTGGTTCAGTGGCAGGTATAAACTCGTGCTTACGGGCGGCCATGAAGTCATAGCCAGCCGGGAGCGTTCAAGGATACTGAAGGATAAACTGATGATTTGAATGACGGCGATCCCGATACGTATTTGTCTGTTCGCCTTGTTTTGTTTTACCGCACCCGTCGGGTCGGTACACGCCGCTTCCGGCGACCACGATATGGATTCGCTGAGGGTCCGCATCAGGATTCTTGAAAAGCAGAAGCCGCACACGCTGGTTTTTACCAGTGATGCTCCGGTGACGGCAGCGACATCCCGCCCCGAGGGGGCCGTATTACATATCCCTCCAGGGGTCGAAATCGGCATTCGGGCAGAGGAAGGTCGGCTCGTCATGGAAACCCTCGGGCGCAGCCTGGCTGCTGCTGCCGTTCGAATCGAAAGGGCGGACGGTGGAACGTGGAAAATTCTCACTGGCAGCAGGTCGTCCGCCGATGAAGGAAAAGTCTATTCAGGCACGCTAAAGGTGGATATCTCGCCGGGGTCTTCTAACGTACTCCGGCTCATCAACGTCGTCGATCTTGAAACCTACGTGGCAGCCGTCGTCACAAGCGAATACGGCCTCGACGACCTCGAAGGATCGAAAGCCATGGCGGTCGTGGCGCGCACCTATGCCGTCAAATCGGTCGGCAAGTTCGGGAACGCCTACGACCACGTAGACCATACCTCATCGCAGGTGTACGATGGGACTCGCCCTCCGACGGATCGAGCGATGAAAGCCGCCCGGAATACACGGGGCGAGGTATTGAAATACGGAAACGAACTGGTGGAGGCAACGTACTTTTCAGCCAGCGGAGGCCATACGGCCAGCAACGAGGACGTGTGGCTTTCTGCGCGCGCCGTTCCCTACCTGCGGGGTAAACCGGATCCGGCAGAACGGTCTCCCCATGCCGACTGGTCGAGCCGCATCCCTCACGACAAGCTCATCCGCGCCCTTTCCGGGAGCGTCGGCTTCCCCGCTACCGGATTCCGGATCACCGAGCGAAGCGCCGATGGACGTGCGCGGCGCATTGCGGTCGTCGGCGCCGGCGGGAAAGAAAAATTCGTGTCCGGCAACGATTTTCGGATGGCGCTTACCCGGTCCGTCGGCCCACCCAGCATTAGGAGCACCCGTTTCGACATATCCAGAGAGGGTGATGTGTATGTATTCAGGGGGAGCGGATACGGGCACGGCGTAGGGATGAGCCAGTGGGGAGCCCATTCGCAGGCGCAAGCCGGAAAGAGTTACCGTGAGATACTTGCGTACTATTACCCCGGCACCCGGGTATACAAACTGTCCTCTCCGGACGTCCGCGATGCAGGCAGAGAGCTCATACGCCGGGTTGCTACACCGTGATGTATGCTCCACTGGCAGGCGCATGAGACCTTTGCAATCCCGGCGCCGGAGCGTCGGCGGTGAGGAACCGGTGATTCCCCGATTCGTTGCAACACCCCCTACGGACCCAACCGGCTTTATGCTATGGCTGATACAGCAACTACTTTGTCGAAAGCGCCTGTAAAGCTTACCTCTCGCGCCGCCGGCGAGATCGGGAAAATAATGGCGACGAAGGAGATACCGGAGGGTTACGGATTGCGGGTTGGCGTTCGTGGCGGCGGTTGTTCGGGCATGAGTTACATCCTGGGCTTCGACCGTTCCCGCGAATACGACATCGAGTTCGAAATCGAAGGAATAAAGGTCTTTATGGATAAACGACACGGCCTTTATCTGATGGGAACTATCGTGGACTATCACGACGGGCTCGATGCACGCGGTTTTACTTTTGAAAACCCGAACGCCACATCGACCTGCGGTTGCGGCTCCAGTTTTGGCGCATAGCGCGCCGATAGAGTCGCCCGCCTCTAGCCTGTGTTTGCTTTGTAGCCGACTGCTTCCCCG
Source organism: uncultured bacterium (assembly GCA_965365445.1). GTDB lineage: Bacteria > Bacteroidota > Rhodothermia > Rhodothermales > DASSAV01 > CBDUBS01. Next base: position 5,545 of record CBDUBS010000053.1, read on the forward strand.
GATCCGTCCGTAGGGGCACGCCCGTCTGCGGCAGTCCCTACCCTCGTTTTACCTCTTCGAAGCGAGGAACAGTGTGAAAGGGGTGCGGTTAACACCCTGAGCCCTTTCGGATGCGACGACAGGTTCCGATTCTCCAGACCTCTCCCACCCCGGGTTGACGGGGCATTGTCCGGGTGTTCGTTTGGCTCGTAATTTGATGGAATACCCTGACAAGATAGCGGTTTAGAGCAAACAAGCATCCGGCTCGCTCGCCTGATGCACAGAGATATAGACGAATGGAAGGCAATTTTTCAAATCGTGTCCGGGACGTGATCTCATATAGTAGAGAAGAAGCGATCCGGCTCGGCCACGATTACATCGGTACGGAACACTTGCTGCTTGGCATCATCCGTGAAGGCGAAGGTATTGCCGTCAAAATCCTTCGCAATCTCGGGTGTGATTTATTCAAACTGAAAAAAGCGGTGGAAGACACCGTACGCAGCACGGGGGGCACCCTGACGGTGGGCAACATCCCCCTGACCAAGCAGGCCGAAAAGGTCCTCAAGATAACCTATCTCGAAGCGAAGCTGTACAAAAGCGACGTCATCGGGACGGAACACCTGTTGTTGAGCCTTCTCCGGGACGACGAAAACATCGCCGCACAGATACTACAACAGGGATTTTCCGTAACCTACGATGCCGTTCGAGCAGAGTTAGACTCGATCATAAGTGGCAAGGCCTCGTCCTCCTCACGCAGCGCAAGCCCCGGGGGGCGCTCATCCTCTGGACATGGAAAAGAGCGGAGCAAGATGGAAAAGAGCAAAACACCGGTTCTGGACAACTTTGGCCGCGACCTGACCAAGCTGGCCGAAGAAGGCAAGTTGGACCCTATCGTCGGGCGGGAGCGGGAAATCGAACGGGTGGCGCAGGTACTCAGCCGCCGTAAAAAGAACAATCCCGTCCTCATCGGCGAGCCCGGCGTGGGCAAAACGGCCATCGCGGAAGGGCTTGCCATGCGCATCATACAGCGCAAAGTAAGCCGCGTGCTGTACGACAAGCGCATCGTGACGCTCGATCTGGCCGCCCTCGTTGCGGGCACCAAATACCGCGGCCAGTTCGAGGAGCGCATGAAAGCGGTGATGAACGAACTCGAGAAGAGTCCTGACGTCATCCTGTTCATCGATGAACTGCACACCATCGTAGGCGCCGGCGGCGCTTCGGGCAGTCTCGACGCTTCCAACATGTTCAAACCGGCTCTGGCCCGAGGAGAAATCCAGTGCATCGGCGCCACGACGCTCGATGAGTACCGGCAGTACATCGAGAAAGACGGCGCCCTGGACCGCCGCTTCCAGAAAATCATCGTGGATCCCTCCACGCCGGAGGAAACGGTCCAGATTCTGAAGAACATCAAGGATCGGTACGAAGAGCACCACAACGTGCGATTCTCCGACGAAGCGGTGGAGCTGGCCGTCAAGCTAAGCGACCGGTACATAACCGACCGTTTCCTTCCCGACAAAGCCATCGACGTAATGGACGAGGCCGGGGCCCGGGTGCATCTTTCCAACATCCGCGTGCCGAAGGAAATCGTTCAGTTCGAAGAGGAAATCGAAAAGGTACGGGAGGAAAAAAATCAGGTCGTTAAAAGCCAGCGATTCGAAGAAGCGGCCCGGTTGCGCGACAAAGAGAAAAAGCTTCTGGAAGAGCTGGAGGAAGCGAAGCGCGAGTGGGAGCGGAAAGCGGAAACGGAAATCCATGAGGTCACCCCGCAAAACATTGCGGAGGTGGTAGCCATGATGACCGGCATTCCTGTGGATAAGATTTCGCAGCCGGAGCAGAAAAAACTGCTCGAAATGGAGTCCGCCCTAACCGGCCGAGTCATCGGCCAGGATGAAGCCATCGCCAAGCTCTCCCGTGCGATTCGCAGAACGCGAGCGGGCCTGAAGGATCCAAAGCGGCCCATCGGCTCATTCATATTCCTGGGTCCCACCGGCGTCGGCAAGACCGAACTGGCAAAAGTACTTACCGAATACTTGTTCGAGTCCCAGGATGCTCTGATTCGGGTGGACATGAGTGAGTACATGGAGAAGTTTTCGGTGAGCCGCCTCGTGGGGGCGCCTCCCGGGTACGTAGGATACGAGGAAGGCGGACAGTTGACCGAAAAGGTGCGTCGTAAACCCTATTCGGTGGTGCTCCTCGACGAAATCGAGAAGGCGCACCCCGACGTCTTTAATATCCTGCTACAGGTCCTCGATGACGGAATTCTGACGGACGGCCTGGGCCGCCGCGTCGATTTTCGGAACACCATTATCATCATGACCTCGAACATCGGGGCGCGGGACATCAAGAACCTCGGTAAAGGACTTGGCTTTTCAGCATCGGAACAGCAGTTCAACTATTCCAACATGAAAAGCACTGTTGAGGATGCGCTCAAACGGGTCTTTAATCCGGAGTTCCTCAACCGTATCGACGACCTGATCGTATTTCATCCACTCGAAAAGAAGCACATTTTCGAGATCATCGACATCATGGCGGCGGATCTGCTCAAACGGGCTCACGATCTCGGAATCGTCGTTCAGATCGAGCAAACGGCCAAAAATTTCCTGGTCGAAAAAGGCTACGATCCGCAGTTTGGCGCTCGGCCGCTTCGCCGCGCTCTGCAAAAGTACGTAGAGGACCCGATGGCCGAAGCGATACTCGGCAGCAACCTGTCCGACGGCGACACCCTATCGCTGGTATATGATGAGGAGAAGAAGGCCGGTGAGTTGACCTTCCGCATCATCCGAAAGGACGGCACGGTCATCGAAGCCGAGCGAGTGGGGGGAACGAAAACCTCGGACCCGGCGAAAGTGGATAGTCCGTCTTCAGCCGCCGAAGAGAAGTCTAAATCCGAAGCGACGCCGGAAGAAAGCGCCTGAAGCTTTTTAATCCTTCCTTCTTAAACCCCGACGGGATTACCCTGTCGGGGTTTTTTATTCACCAGTACCGGCGGGAGCGGTCCGTCGATACCGCTCGCGTAAACGCGCTTTCTTTCTCCGTCCGGATGAATATCCGAAGGATGAATGCCAGCACGACTCCGGCCAGAAACCCCCCGATATGGGCGCCGTAGGCTACTCCGCCAACGGTTTCCTCGGATACCATGATGGCGCCGTATCCGTTGACGAACTGGAATACGATCCAGATGCCGATGGCTGCTACGGCCGGAATGGAGATTACGGTAAAAAAGAAGATCGCATGGACGCGGTTCCTCGGGAAGAGCACCATGTAGGCGCCCAGCACCCCGGAAATGGCTCCCGATGCCCCCAGGTTGGGAATGACCGAGGAGGGATCGATTGCAATCTGCGCGAACGTAGCGGCAATACCGCTTGCAAGGTAGAGAGACAGAAAAGCGAGGCTTCCGAACCGATGCTCCACGTTGTCACCGAAAATCCAGAGATACAGCATGTTGCCAAACAGGTGGGCAAATCCCCCGTGCATGAACATCGCGCTCAGGATAGTGAAAAATATGGGGGTTGGACCCGGCGCCTGCGGGATGTTAACGTCCTGGCCGTCCACCGATATGGATTGCGGATTCACTATATCGACGCCGGTCGTGATTTCCCTTGGAATCACACTCCATCCATACGTAAACGACTCGTTTGCCCCGCTTTGCTGGAGCAGAAAGAACACGGCTACATTGGCGGCAATCAGCAGAAGGGACACTACGGCCGGGCCGGAGAGTTTGCGGTCGTCGTCACCGATAGGAAACAGCATGGGGTATGGGTATATTTAAGGCTTCCGTAAGGCTCCTCTGGTCATCCTGCTCTTCGCGGCGGAACGCCACCGGCCCCGAGCAACCGCGTCACGGCCGAGGGCCTGCGTAATATAGCCGACGATTTCTTCCGTGCTCTCAACCGTTAAAAAAAACGGACACCATGATTGGGAATGTTACGATCATCGGCGTTGGCCTGATAGGTGGTTCGCTCGGACTGGCCTGGAAACGGAACGCGGCGAAAGTGCGCATCGTCGGACATGATGAGCCCTCGGTCCTCGACCGCGCCCTGGCAACCGGCGCCATCGACGAGGCGAGGGACTCCCTTGCAGATGCCGTCGCGGACGCCGACGTGACGGTGCTCGCCGTGCCGGTGCAGAAAATGCCGACCATGCTTGACAGCGCGGCCCGTTTCATGCGTTCGGGGAGCATTGTAACAGACGTGGGCTCGGTCAAATCATCCATCGTAAAGCACGCCCGGAGGGTGCTGCCGCCCGAAGTGACGTTCATAGGCGGCCATCCCATGGCCGGTTCCGATAAAGGTGGCATCGACCATGCCGACGCCTTTATGTTCGAGAATGCCACCTATGTGGTTTGTCCGCCCGATGATACTCCGCCGCAGGCATTTATGGATACGTTCGCTGCCTTTCTGGACCTGCTGCGGCAGACGGGTGGGCGGATTCTCCTACTCGACGCGGAGAGGCACGACCGTATCGCTGCCGCAGTCAGCCACCTGCCCCAGATTCTCGCAGTGGCCCTCATGGACTTCGTGGCGACCAACAACCGATGCGACGACGCTTTTCTCCGCCTGGCGGCAGGAGGCTTTCGCGACATGACCCGGATCGCCTCCTCACCGTTCGATATCTGGAGGGATATCCTGTCCACTAACCGGTCTCCCATTCGCGATATGCTGGCCGGGTTCACCGAAACCCTGGCCCGGATGAATTCCGATCTCGACGAGGGCCATCTCGATGCTCTGGAGCGACGTTTCGATCAGGCGCGTCGGATACGCGATACCATCCCGAAAAACAGTAAAGGGTTCCTTCATCCCCTGGCGGATATCTATGTGTATGCGGAAGACAGACCGGGCAGCCTGCATACGATAACATCCATCATGCTCGATGCCGGTCTCAACATCAAAGATATCGAGCTCCTCAAAATCCGGGAGGGTTCCGGAGGGGCTTTCCGTCTCAGTTTCTCCGACGATGTGACGGCCGAGGCCGCCGTGAAGGCCCTCCGGGAGAGCGGCCTCACGGCCTACCGGGTATAGAGAGATTGTCTCCGGGGCGCGAGCCGGAGCGGATTGCATGTCGGCGGCAGGTAGATTATACTTATGTTTTGCACCTGAATCAGCAGGCACAGAAATAGGTCAATGCTATGGGGGATGCGGACATTCTACGCAAAACACCGCTTTTCGAAGCGCATCAGGCGCTGGGCGCTCGATTGGTACCGTTCGCCGGATTCGAAATGCCGATCCAGTATTCCGGCATCATCGAAGAACACATGGCCGTGCGCCGGGCCGCCGGTTTGTTCGACGTGAGCCACATGGGCGAATTCCGGGTTCAGGGTGAAAACGCCCGCCGCTTTCTCCAGACGATCGCTACGAACGATATCGAACGGCTATACGACGGTCGGGCCATGTACACCGTAATGTGCTACCCCGATGGCGGCATCGTAGATGACCTGCTGGTTTATCGCCTGTCCGAAAACGACTTTCTGCTCGTCGTAAACGCATCCAACGTGGAGAAAGATTACGAGTGGATTCGCCGCCACCTAACTGCCGGTGTCGATCTGGAGGATGTATCGGAGCAGACGGCCCTGATTGCCATCCAGGGCCCCCGAGCCTTCGAGATCGTAGAAAAAGCTTTCGATGAACCGCTCAACGACCTGAAATACTATCATTTCAAGCAGAGCGAGCGACTTCCGGGGGTAGGGAGTGTTTTATTATCGCATACTGGGTATACCGGGGAAGCCGGCCTGGAAATCTACTGCGATGCGGATAAGGCGACCGGTATCTGGAAGGCCTTGCTCGATGCCGGAAAACCGTACGGATTACTGCCGGCCGGCCTGGGCGCCAGAGATACGTTGCGTCTCGAGGCAGGATATCCCCTTTACGGCAACGACCTCACTTCTGATATCAACCCTCTGGAGGCTAATCTGGGGTGGATCACCAGACTGGATAAAGGTCATTTCATCGGACGCGATGCACTGGTCAAACTCAAAGCAGAAGGGTCGCCTCGCCGGATGGTGGGCCTGCTCGTGGAACCCCGGGCCATCCCACGAGCCGGGTACCCGCTGGTTAACGACCGGAACGAGGTGATAGGGGTTGTATCCAGCGGCGGAATGTCGCCGGTCCTCCAACAGGGGATCGGCCTTGGATACGTAGTAAACAAACCGGAGTATACGGAGGAAGGAGCGGAGATTGGCGTAACCATACGCAATCGGGTCGCCCTTGCCACGGTTAAGCGTCCTCCGTTTCATAAAAAATAGACGGTTATAACAGCCGTCTATTTTCGACCGGGAGTTACATTGCTCGGTCGGCGGTGAGTATCTTTGTGTTTCCTCGGAAGCACCGTCTTGCGTGCAGGGTGAGATACCCGTGCAGGCGCTTTTTCATAGAAGACTTAGCGAGAAGGATGCGAAGCATGGAAGTAGATGTTTTCCTGACAAGTTCGGTTATATCGGAAGAAGAAGTCCGGGGCCGCACGGTGATCGTCATCGACGTACTCCGCACGAGTTCAACGATCACTACCGTGCTTTTCAATGGAGCCCGGGCCGTCATACCGGTAACCGACGCCGAAGAAGCCGGGAAAATAGCTTCCAACCTCGACCAGAGCAGTTATCTCCTCGGTGGGGAGCGAGGGGGTGAACCTATAGAAGGATATCAGCACGGCAATTCCCCGCTTGAATACTCCCGTCAGGTAGTGGAAAGCAAAACGGTCATTCTGAACACCACCAATGGCACCCGGGCCATTTCGCTGGCTCGATCGGCCGAACACCTCGTGGTTGGGAGTTTTCTGAATGCCGATGCCATCGTTCGGTTCGTTAAGGAAGCCGGCAACGACGTGACGATCGTTTGCGCCGGATGGCGGCACCGGGTCGCACTGGAAGATTCGCTCGCCGCGGGTATGATTCTGTACCGGCTCTGGGACGGCAAGGAGCCGGGCCTCGTTTCGGACGGCGCTCATATTGCATTTACGCAGTATCAGAACGACCGGGACCAACTCCAGACGACGCTGAGGCGTTGCAACCACGCGCAATGGCTGGCCGGTAAGGGCTATCAGGCCGATGTGGATTACTGCTTTCAGATCGATGCCGTACCCATCCTTCCGTATTTCGACGATCGCAGGCTCATACTTCTGAAAAGCAACAGCAAGGTCCTCAACAATGCGGCCGGTTGAAACCCGTCAGATCGAGAGGAGTGTTTCAGAGCATCGTGCATCGAGAGCGAGTGGGGCTCGTGCACCCAGCCTGCGCTAAATTCACAGGTATACCGAGTGGCGTGATACGCGATTGCGGTACCCATCGATAGCCTATAACATGGCCACGGCAACGCGCAACCGTCCCAAATCCAGAGCGGCATCCGGTTCATCGGGCAACCGAAAAGCGACGTCGGGAAAAAAACGGGAAATCCTCGGCCTCATCTTAATGGTGGCGGCGGGGTTGCTGGCGCTTGCCGTTTTTACCTATGATGCCGGAGACGAAGCGCTGGCCCGCACGTTTACGTTTCCGGCCATCTTCAACCCGGATGAAAACCTGGCTCACAACAGCCTGGGGCTCGTTGGGGCCACGCTGGCCCACCTGCTCGTTCCCGGCTTCCTTGGATATCCTGTAGTCGTACTTGCGCTTCTTCTGGTGGCATGGGGATACGCCGTTTTTCGGGGGAAATCGCCCGGACCGCTTCCTACGATCACGCTCCTTGCTGCCGCAGGCGTCTTCTTCGTTTCCTCGCTCGTCGGATGGTTCGTACAGATGGGATCCGCCGATCTTTTCCTGTGGAGTGGATCGCTTGGAAATACGGTTGCCCATGGTCTGCGCCGAGCATTCGGCGGAGCCGGTTCGTTCATCCTCCTCTCGCTGGGACTGACCGTACTCGCCCTGCTGGCGGTTGATCTCGACCTTCAGAAAAGCGTAGACCGGATCGAAGACTTCATCGCCGGACTCCGGGAAACCTTTTCGGAATTCCTGATCAGCCGGCGGGAACGGCGCGCCGAAGTAAAAACCCTCCGGCAGCAGGAGCGAGCTCGTAAAGCACTTCAGGAACAGGAGAACCGTAAAAAGCGCGACATAGCGGACGATCATCCCGGTTTCGACAAATCGCCGGTACCGGAACCGCTCAACCGACGGGAATTGCGCTCGGAATCGCTAGCTCCCGCACCCCGACGGGGAAACTCGTCGGGGGAAGGTACGGCCATGGTCACCCGGCCCGAATCCGGTCGGGAGGCCCCTCCGAATCGTTCGGCCTCCCCTCATGTTGAACTGAAAATCCAGGAGCAGGTACGCGAGGAGCGAGTAGAGCAGGTTGTTCGGGAAATTCGCATCCCGGGGGAAGACATCGAGTACTCTTTCCCTCCGATCGACCTGTTGGATGAAGCGGAAAGCGGTGAGCATCGGATCGACCTGGAAGAGCTCGAGGAGAACAAACAGGTGCTTCTCGACAAGCTTGCCACCTACAACATCGAAATCGTTGATATCAACGCCATCGTGGGTCCAACGGTCACGATGTATGAGCTAACTCCGGCGCCCGGCATCAAAATAAGCCGCATCACTGCGCTCGAGGACGATCTGGCCATGGCAATGGCGGCCCGGGGTATACGCATGATCGCTCCGATCCCGGGCAAGTCGGCCATTGGAGTAGAAATACCGAACCGGCACCGAGAGCTGGTGCGTATTCGTGACGTCATCGGAACGGCTCGTTTCAGGGATGCACGGATGGAACTACCCGTCACCATTGGTAAATCCATTGAAGGCGAGGTGTTTCTGGAGGATCTGACGAAGATGCCGCACCTGCTTATTGCCGGCGCTACAGGATCGGGCAAGTCAGTGGGGTTGAATACCCTCATTACGGGTCTGTTGTACGCCTGCCATCCGAGCAATCTCAAAATGGTGATGATCGATCCGAAAAAGATCGAGCTGCAACAGTATGCCCGCATTCTGGACCACTTCCTGGCTGTCCCTCCCGACTCCGACGACCCGATCATCACGGACTTCTCCCAGGCATTGGGCGTCCTGAAGAGTTGCGAAAAGGAAATGGAACGGCGCTACGATTTGCTTTCCAAAGCAACGGTACGAGGAGTGAAGGACTACAACAAGAAGCTCCGGGAAGGGCAGCTTCGGGCCGAGGACGGACACCGGCACCTGCCCTATATCGTCGTCATCGTGGATGAACTGGCCGACCTGATGATGACCGCCGGAAAGGACATTGAGGGACCTATTGCTCGCCTTGCCCAGATGGCGCGAGCCGTAGGTATTCATCTCGTGCTGGCTACGCAACGCCCTTCCGTTGACGTGATAACCGGCCTTATCAAAGCCAACTTTCCTTCCCGAATTGCTTATCAGGTGGCCTCTAAAGTGGATTCCCGCACCATTCTGGACCAAAACGGGGCCGAGGGGCTGGTGGGCAACGGCGACCTGCTGTACATGAGCGGCAGCCGCATGATCCGGTTGCAGGGACCGTTCGTATCGGTGGATGAAGTCGATGAGATTACCCACTTTATCGGAGAGCAGCCGGGAGTCGGTCCGTACTTCCTCCCGAAAGTGGACGCGGAACAGATGGATCCCGAACGCGACACTGAAGGATCCGATGAGATAGATGAACTATTCGACGAAGCGGCGCGGGTCATCGTACGGTCGCAGCAGGGCTCTGTATCCCTGTTGCAACGCAAACTCTCCATCGGCTACGCCCGTGCGGCGCGTATCGTGGACCAACTCGAGGACGCGGGTATCGTCGGGCCCTTCGAGGGTTCCAAGGCCAGGCAGGTGCTTGTCATGAGCGATATGGAGCTTGATGCTATTCTCAGCGCCCGAAACACATGACCGTACATCGGCCAATTGTTTTGACTACACGCCCGGCTACCGCAACAGGGTATCTCCAGGGGGCATAGCGTAGTACACTCATTATGTAATAGATCCTATGGATAGCGCATTCCCCACGATAGGTATCCTGGGAGGTGGACAGCTCGGCCGGATGCTGGCCCTGGCGGCCATCCGGATGGGGCTGAATGTCCGGTTCCTCTTGCCCCGCCCGGAAGGTTCGGTCGATGGATTGGGCGAAGCAATGGTCGGCGACTGGACCGACCCGGAGGTTCTGCATCGCTTTGCTTCGGCATGTTCCGTCCTTACTGTAGAAAGCGAATGGGCGCCGGCCGAAGAAGCCGCCGGGGTTCTTCTCAGCGGCGTGGCTATCTGGCCTTCCCCGTACACCATTGGCCTCATACAGGATAAAGGACGTCAGAAAAGCGTTCTGAAGGAGGCGGGCCTACCGGTTCCCTCGTTTACCCTACCCGCTTCGCTGGAGGAGGCCCTTCGCGACGCCGACATCCTGGGGTATCCGCTCCTGCTGAAAAAGCGCCTGGGCTCCTACGACGGGTACGGCAATGCGGATGTTAAAGACGCTTCCGGGCTGCGGACCGCCTGGAACAGGCTGCATGAAGGCGGCGTCATGCTGGAAGCATGGGCGCCGTTCGTGCGGGAGCTATCCGTAATAATCGCCCGCCGACCGGGAGGCGAGCACGTCGTCTATCCGGTGGCGCTGACCGTTCAAAAGGATCATCGCTGCCACTCTGTCGTGGCGCCTGCCCCTATCGAGCCTGCCGTGGCAGAGCGAGCGCGACAAACGGCCCTTCGCGCGGTCGAAGCGGTGGACGGCGTGGGGGTAACGGCCGTCGAAATGTTCGAAATGCCCGATGGGAATGTACTTGTAAACGAACTGGCTCCGCGCCCGCACAATACGGGGCATTATTCCATCGAAGGATGCTATACCTCGCAGTTCGAGAACCACCTCAGGGCGATCCTCGACTGGCCGCTTGGTTCTCCGGCATTGCGCGCCCCTGTTGCCGTCATGGTTAACGTCCTCGGCGAACGCGAGGGAGAGCCCGACCCGACCACTGTACCCGATGCATTGTCCATGCCGGGTGTATCTATACATCTCTACGGTAAAACGGAAGTTCGTCCAAAGCGTAAAATGGGCCACGTAACGATTACCGGAGCAGATGCGAGCGATGCCTTGTCTCGGGCGGAGATGTCCGCCCGCCGAATCCGGTTGTAGCTTTTCGCAAGGCTTCCAAAAGAGCGCACGTTATCCTTCATTCGATCCAGTTGATATGGCCTCTTCTCCTGCACCTCTCGTTGGCATTGCCATGGGAAGCGAATCCGATTTACCTACCATGCGCGAGGCGGGAACGATCCTGGCCGAGTTCGGCGTGGCCTATGAAATGCGGGTGCTTTCGGCACACCGAACGCCGGCGCATATGACCGAGTATGCCATTGAAGCGCACAAAAAGGGTATCAGGGTAATTATTGCCGGCGCGGGCGGCGCAGCCCACCTTCCGGGGATGATAGCCGCTTCTACCCCGCTTCCGGTGATCGGGGTGCCCGTACCTACCCGCCATTTGAACGGCCTGGATTCGCTCCTGTCCATCGTGCAGATGCCGGGAGGCGTACCGGTAGCCACGGTAGCTATAGGGCAGGGCAAGAACGCCGGTCTGCTTGCCGTCCAGATTTTATCCGTCGGCAATCCGAACCTCATGGATCGTATGGTTGCCTACAAGCAATCGCTGATCGAAGCTGTGGAGGCCATGGATGACCGGGTAAAAGGAGCGTGACTTCCCCGCTACCGAACGATCCGCGCAAATCGTCGTTTACCTACCTTCAGCACAAAAGGCGCCCGGTCGCTCAGGTCGATTTCCAGGAGGGCATCCGCTACCTTTTCCCCATCGAGCCACACGGCGCCCTGCTGAACCATACGGCGGCTTTCGCTTTTTGAAGCGGTCATACCGGCCTGCGTAATCAGGTCGAGTAGGCCGATCTTGCCGCTGCCGTCCGTCTCGGGGCGAAATTCCGGGAGATCTTCCGGAATTTCTTTATTGATGACGGTGCGCTCAAAGTACCGACGCGCTTCGTCAGCCGCTTCCGCCCCGTGGTACATCCTGACCAGGTTCCAGGCCAGATCATGCTTTGCGTTTCTCGGATCTCGTTCGGCCAGCGCCTTTTTTTGCTCCAGCTGGTCTGTCGGCACATCCGTAGCCAGTTCGAAGTACCTGTATATCAGTCGGTCGGGTATCGAAAGTGTTTTACCGTACATCTCCTCCGCCGGCTCGGAAATACCAATGTAGTTGTCCAGCGACTTGGACATCTTTTCGATGCCGTCGGTGCCCTCCAGAATGGGCAGCGTGATGCACACCTGAGGCTCCTGATCGGACGCCTCCTGAATGTCGCGGCCGACAAGCAAGTTGAATTTCTGATCCGTCCCCCCCAGCTCGATATCGGATTCGATGGCAACGGAATCCTGGGCTTGCGCAAGCGGATACAGGAATTCGTGAACCCCTATCGGTTCTCCAGCGCGATACCTCTTTTCAAACTCGTCCCGCTCCAGCATACGCGCTACGGTATACTTGCCGGCGAGCCTGATGACGGACGCGAAATCCATAGGTCCGAGCCATTCCGAGTTGAAACGAATGGTCGTGCGCTGCGGATCGAGAATTTTTGAGGCCTGCTCGAAATACGTCTGCCCGTTGGCTCGTGTCTCCTCCAACGTCAGGGGCGGGCGGGTTTTGGAGCGCCCCGACGGGTCGCCGATCATGCCGGTAAAGTCACCTACGATGAGTACCGCCGTGTGGCCAAGGTCTTGAAACTGGCGCAGTTTCCGAAGTACGACGCTGTGCCCGAGATGAAGATCAGGGCGGCTCGGGTCGCAGCCGAGCTTGACGATGAGGGGTTTGCCCGTCTGTACCGACTTTTTTAGTTTCGACACGAGGGCTTCTTCAGGTAGAATCTCCTGTACACCCCGGCGGATATGGTTTAGCTGCTGTTCGACTGGTAGAAACGTTGCCATATTCTGATGCATTTTACAGGTAGGATCTTACCGTTCAGCGCCACAAAAACCGAGACGGACGCGCCGACGACTATTCTTCCATTCGTCCGCTTCGATGGCCCCGCATCACCCGATCCAGACTGCGCTGGGTTTCTCGCTCGGCTATGTCCGCCCGCTTGTCATACAGCTTCTTGCCCCGAGCCAGACCGATCTCCATTTTCGCCCTGCCGTTCTTGAAGTAAAGCTTGAGGGGGATGATGGTATAGCCCTTCTGTTCTACCGCCTTTGCCAGCCGATCTATTTCCTTGCGATGGACCAATAACTTGCGGGCCCGGTCCGGAACGTGGTTGAACAGGTTGCCGTGCGAGTACGGAGAGATATGCACTCCACGCGCGTACAATTCACCTCGTTCCACCGTGCAGTACGCATCTTGAAGATTCGCCCTTCCTTCCCGCAGCGACTTAACCTCCGTACCTTGAAGTACGATCCCCGCTTCCAGCGTATCGTCGATGTGGAAGTCATGCCGCGCCTTCCTGTTGGTCGTAATCAGCTTAACGGCTTCGGATGCCATAGTGGGTCGATGCGGTCATTAACCTGTATCCCTGTTCTAGCTCCAACGGATGAGATCTTCGCCCTCATCCGAATCGTCCTCGATGGGCACGAAAGGTATCTCCGCTACATCTTCCAGGTATTTCATGAAGTAAAGGTACTGCCGGAGTTCCGTCAACCCGGCGACCGCCAGGTCGTCGAGACGAATACGAACGTCCTCCCGGAAAAAGGACTGGTACCGCTCCGTCGCATTCGCGGCAACCTCTTCCCGCATGTGCTCCACGCGGCTAAGGCTATCCCGAAGGATCCGAATGTGGTCCGCTTCGGCTTCCCCTTTTCGCATGGCAAAAAGGCCCCAGGTGAAAGGATAACCAGCGAGTTCATACCACTCTTCCCCCAGATCGAGCCGCTGTGTCCAATCGTATAGCCCCTTTCCGGCGTCACGGGCAGAAACGACGCCGTCGTAACCGCTCAATTCCTCCATTATGGCGTCTCGGACGTCAACGGGGACGAAGGTGGGTGCGTGTTTGTACTGCTCCGTCAACACGATCTCCGCGACGAGCCGTTCGAGTGGATAGTTGGGGTCGAAAGCTACTTTCGCGACCGGACGGTCCAACCCGCCCGCCAGCAACAGCTCCGCCGGCGGATAACGCCAGGAGGATAATGCTACGGCCGGCAACGCATCGAAGCGTTCGGCGTGGAAAAGCAAACCGGTGGTCGGCAGAAGGGCTGCATCCACCTCACCGGAAAGCAAAGCCGCTTCGCAGCGATACTTCGGAATGCGAACGATCTCGATGCCGGAATCCTCCTGCCGTGCACGTCCGTAATCGAAGAGATCGTTGGAGGGTTCGTCCCAGAGTGCAAGAACCATACGACAGCGTGCCTATCTTTCCCCTGCCCTCTATACGGCTATACAAAAACCGCCGGGCGCCTGACGCAACCGGCGGCGGATTACGGGTAAGGGTCGCATCCTGAAGAAGCTTCGCAGGCTCCCTTGGAGGGAGTTACTCCGTAACGACTTCGCGGGCCTTTTCCTTGATTCGGGCGGCCTTACCGCGGAGACTACGAAGATAGAACAGTTTGGCGCGTCGTACATGCCCACGTCGCACGATTTCGATGCGGGCAATCTTGGGCGTATGGAGCGGGAAAATACGTTCTACGCCAATACCATTGGAGATCTTGCGTACGATGAACGTCCGATTGGCTCCCGATCCCCTGATACTGATAACCACACCCTGATATTGCTGGATGCGTTCCTTATCTCCTTCGATTACGCGAACGTGCACGTTAACCGTGTCGCCGGGCGCAAAAGCGGGGAGATTATCCTTGAACTGGGTCGCTTCGACCAGGCTCATCAAATCGGTAGCCATGGTGTTTCTCCTGTCTATGTTTTGAACGTGTTTACTATGCAACTATCCGTCACGAAGCAGCGCGAGAGCTTACTCGTTCAGCAAATCGGGGCGCTTCGTTTTCGTGTTTTTCAATCGTTGCTCGTCGCGCCAATCGTCGACGAGTCGGTGGTTGCCCGAAAGCAACACATCGGGCACCCGCATGTCCCGAAAAACGGGCGGCCGGGTGAACACCGGCGCATCGAGCAAATTATCCTGGAATGAATCCGTAAGAGCCGACGTAGCATCATTCAGGACACCGGGGATCAAGCGAACGACGGCGTCTACAAGAACCAGTGCGGGGAGTTCCCCGCCGCTGAGCACGTAGTCGCCAATGGATACTTCACGTGTAACCAGTGCATCACGGACCCGCTGATCCACCCCTTTGTAATGTCCGGCCAACAAAATAAGGTGCGCCGACAGCGAGAGTGCATTGGCAAGCGATTGATCCAGTACCGAGGCATCCGGG
>CBDUBS010000054.1:0-20579 GCA_965365445.1 uncultured bacterium
GCCGGGTGAGGACATCCCGCGGCTGTTCGGCGCTGCCGGCAGCGCGCTGTTCGAATTGTTCGGAAAGGAGGACGGGGCCGGCTCGGTGCTGCTCTCCGGGTTCGGCGTAACCCGGCGCATCGGGCTGGACCCCGCCGCCGACCGCCTGCTCGTCAACCTGATCCGGTATGCGGCGTCGCCGGGGCCGCACCATGCGCACCCGCTTATCGAAAACCCGATCCGGTGGGGCGACTACGCGAGCGAGCGCGGGGCGGTCGCCGGGATACGCAACGGCCTGATCGTGCATACCGTGCCGGTCGTCCCCGAGGGCCTGACCGAGCGATACCCGCTCCGGGTGGATCAGGAAGGCTTCGCGTATGCGGGCGGGGGCGGCGGGTGGAATACCCGGCCCTCCATCCAGTACGAACCCGGAGGCCGGCGGCCTTACGGTCCGTACACCTTTACCATCGGCGGATCGTACCGGCTTCTGGACGAATCGAAACAGGAAGGGACCGGGGTGGTGTGGCTCCGAACCCCTGCCGGTACGTCGCAGATGCAGACCGTAGTGCATAACCAGTCCGATGCGCCCGCCGACCTGACCATCGACGTGAACGGCGCGGCCGAAACGGTTACGCTCGACGGCGGCGCTACCCGAACCCTGACCATGTCCGTAACACCCGGGAAAGACGGGTTGGTGGCGCTCCGGTTCCGGGGCGACCGCCGCCTCGTGCTTCTGGAAACCGAATTCAGGTAAACCGATGCGTTTTACTTTTCTGCTGGCGCTGCTGGCGTCTGCCGCCCCGGCGCTGCGCGCCCAGCCCGTTACGTACCCCGTTTACGTGGACGCCGCCGGAGGGGATGATGCGCACGACGGCCGCACCCCTGCCACGGCATGGAAATCGCTCGACCGAGTGAACGCAGAGACGTTCGGGCCGGGCGCGCGGATACTGTTCGGGAAAGGCGGCCGGTGGACCGGCGCCCTCGCTCCCGGAGGGTCGGGGTCGGCCGAAGCGCCGGTGCGTATAGGCGCCTACGGCAGCGGAGCCGCCCCGACGCTCGACGGCGAGGGCAAGGTGTTTGCCGTGGTGCAACTCACCAACCAGGAGTACTGGGAAATCGAGGACCTGGACATCACCAACTTCGAGGGTAACCCCCCCGCCTCGCCCCGGCGCAAGCTCGGCGTGTACGCGCTCGGGCGCGATGCCGGAGCGGTGCGCCACATCGTGCTGCGCCGCCTCACCATCCACGATATCAACGGGCCGCTGGACGACGAGCTGGATAGCCAGAGCCGGTACTACGGCGGCGTGCTGTTCGAGGTGACCGGCAACACCATCCCGACGTGGTTCGACGGCATTCTGGTGGAGGATTGCCGCCTTACCGATGTCGATCGGTCCGGCATCTCGACGCGCTCATCGTGGGAGAACCGCAGCTCCACCTCGCGCTTCGGCGAGGAAGTAGCGCCCGGCGCCCGCGACAACTGGACCCCGAGCCTGAACGTGGTCATCCGGCGTAACACGCTGGAGCGGATAGGGGGGAACGGCGTGTACCTGCGCGTGGCAAAGGCGCCCCTGGCCGAGTACAACCACGTCGTCAGGGCGGGCCTGAAGATTTCCGGCAACGCCTTCGTCTGCTTCAACACCGACGACGCCCTGTTCCAGTACAACGATGTCGGGTACACCGTGTTCAACCGCGAAGGGGAAGCATCCTACAACCACCGCGACGATACCGACGCCGGCGGCATCGACTCCGACTTCCGCACCAAACGAACCGTCATCCAGTACAACTACCTCCACCACAACGGCGAGGGTGGCGTAGTGGTTACCGGCGGGCCGGGCGGCGAGACCACCTACGAACGGTTCAACCTGAACACCGTCGTCCGGTACAACATCCTCGACCGCAACAACCGCGTCGGCATTCACCTCTCCGGCAGAGCCGCGAACACCCTGTTCTACAATAATACCGTCTACACCGACGCCTCG
This sequence comes from uncultured bacterium, assembly GCA_965365445.1. Taxonomy (GTDB): domain Bacteria; phylum Bacteroidota; class Rhodothermia; order Rhodothermales; family DASSAV01; genus CBDUBS01. The sequence continues at coordinate 1,959 of CBDUBS010000054.1, forward strand.
AACGCCAACGTGAACCTCGTCGATTACACCGCCTGGAGCGGCGCATGGCCCGAGGGGGATCGGTACTACAACAACATCTTCTTCCACGGCGGAAGCAGCCCGGACTACGTGCTCGGCTCGGCCAGGAGCATCGACTTCGAGCGCAACCTGTACGGCGGCATCGTCTCCGCCACGGAGCCCGCCTCCGATTCGACGGCCCTGCACGCGGGAGACGTTTTTACCCTGTTCGTCGGCCCCTACGACGCGCCCGAAGGCTTCCGGCTGCTCGCCGGCGCGCCGGGCCTCGGTGCGGGCATCCGGCCCGCCTCGTTTTTCACCGATGGGCAACCGGTGCGGGATTATTTCGGCACGCCGATTCCGCCCACGGCGCCGCTCGATCTCGGAGCGGCGCAGCGCACCGTAACCACCGGTCTGGGCGATGCGGAGCCCGGTCCGGGCAGCGCGTCTTTGAAGGTATTTCCCAACCCGGCCTCCGGCCCGGTGCAGATACGTTACACGGCGGCCGGCGCCGAGCCTGTGCGGATCGTGGTATACGACCTTACCGGCCGCGAGGTGATGCGTCTGGAGGGGCCTCCCGGCCGCTCGGAAATCAGCCTGGACCCGGCGAACCTGGCGGGCGGAATGTACATCGTATATGTTCAAACGGCGGGCGGCGTGCTCGGGATGCAGCCTGTAGTCTTTCTGGGGGGTGCACGATGAAGGAAGGATCTTTCCAATCGGGCGGGCTTTTTCGTCTCGACGGCCGCCGCGCCCTCGTCACCGGCGGCACCGGCGTGCTGGGCGGCGTCATGGCCGACGGGCTGGCCGAAGCCGGCGCCCGCGTGGCCGTGCTGGGCCTGGGGCAGGCCGAGTGCGACGCACGGGCCCACGACATCCACGAACGGTACGGCGTCGAAACGCTCGGTTACGATGCCGACGTGCTTGATCCGGCCGCTCTTCGGAAGGTGAGGGACCATCTGCTGGAGCGCTGGGGACCGCCCGACATTCTGGTGAATGCCGCCGGAGGCAACGTGGCCCGCGAACGCACCGATACGGTTTCGTTCTTCGATGTACCCGAAGGGGCCTTCGAGCAGGCGCTGGACCTGAACCTGCACGGGACGGTCCGGCCCACACGCCTGTTTGCGGCGGCTATGGCCGAGCGTGGGCGCGGCGTCATCGTCAACGTATCGTCCATGGCGGCCATGCAGGCTATGTCCGGGGCGCCCGGCTACTCGGCGGCCAAGTCCGCCATCGACTCCTTCACCCGCTGGATGGCGATGGACCTTGCCAGGCGCTACGGCGACGGCCTGCGCGTGAACGCCATAGCCCCGGGCTTTTTCATAACCCACCAGAACCGGAACGTGCTCGTCCGCGAGGACGGCTCGTATACGGAGCGTTCCCTGGCCGTACTTGCCAAAACGCCCATGGGACGCTTCGGACGGCCCGAGGAAGTCAAAGGCCCGCTCGTCTGGTTGTGCTCCGATGCCGCCTCGTTCGTTACCGGCATCGTCGTACCGATCGACGGCGGATTCTCCAGCTTCAGCGGCATCTAGCCGGTAACGTTCCGGTATCCGAATTGTCCTTTTAGCCTGCATCCCTTTATACTCATGAAACTTGGCCTGGGCCTCTACCGCGATTCGCTGACCGAGGAAAACTACCGGTTCGCCCTGCAAGCCGGCGTTACCCACCTCGTGGTGCACCTGACCTCGTACTTTGCCGGGAAGAACCCGGTGCTCACCTCCGGCGACGCCGACCGGGGCTGGGGCGCCACCAACGGGCACGGCAAGCTCTGGACCTACGAGATGCTGTCCGAAATCAAGCAAGAGATCGAAGCGCACGGGCTGACGTGGGAAGCCATCGAGAACTTCGACCCGGCCCACTGGCACGACGTGCTGCTCGACGGTCCGAAGCGCGACCGGCAGGTGGAGGACATCAAGTCCATGATCCGCGCCGCCGGGCGGGCGGGCATCCCGATCATCGGGTACAACTTCAGCCTGGCCGGCGTGTGGGGCTGGACGCGCGGCCCCTACGGGCGCGGCGGCGCCGTATCGGTGCGCTACGACGAGCGCGACATCAACAAGGATCAGCCCATCCGCAACGGGATGGTCTGGAACATGATTTACGACGAGGACGCCCCCGCCGGGTACGTGGCTCCGGTCTCCGACGAGCAGCTCTGGGACCGTCTCCAGCGGTTCCTCGCCGACGTGTTGCCGGTAGCCGAGGAGGCCGGGGTTACGCTGGCGCTCCACCCGGACGACCCGCCCGTGGATACACTGCGCGGCACGGCCCGCCTCGTAAACCGCCCCGAAAAATACCAGCGGATGTTGGACCTCGCGCCAAGCCGGTCCAGCGCGCTCGAATTCTGCCTCGGCTCGCTACAGGAAATGCCGCCCGGCCCTATGGACCTCTACGACGCCATCCGGTGCTACGGCGAGCAGAACAAAATCGCCTACGTCCACTTCCGGAACGTGCGCGGCACGGTGCCCTCGTACCAGGAGGTGTTCGTCGATGAGGGCGATATCGACATGGTGCGGGCCCTGAAAGCCCTGCGCGATGTTGGTTTCGACGGCGTCATCATCCCCGACCACACGCCGGAAATGTCCTGCGCCGCTCCCTGGCACGCCGGCATGGCGTATGCCCTCGGCTATATCAAAGCCGCCCTGAAAATCCTGGACGCCTGACAGCGTCGCCCCATCCTTGCCCGCCTTCACATGGAAACCCCTATAAATAAAAACCACGTTTGTCATCAGGGCCGGGGGCCATTATACAACGGCCGGCGCCCCCCGTAAGCACACACGAAACCACCGGCATCCATACCACCAACTAGAGATAATATCATGAAAAACGGCTACGGTCTTCTCCTAGCGCTTCTGCTCGCCCTGCCGGGCCTGTCCTCGGCGCAAACCATCCTCAACCCGACCGACGACGCCTACATTCAGTCGTCCGCCGAAACCGAAGCGAAAGGCACAACCGACCCGAACCGCCTGTGGGTCCGGACGGCCTCGACGCTCACCCGGCTGACGTACATCAAGTTCAACCTCGGCTCGATTACCGGCATCACGAACGCCAAGCTTCGCCTCACCGTGGATGCGGCGCTGCCCTCAACCGCCGGGGCTGCGTTTCGCACCGATGTCGTCGCGGCGGCCGGCGACGATTGGAGCGAGAGCACCATCACGTTTGCCAATGCCCCGGCAGCCGGCACGACGGCCCTGGCCGGCCAGGAGTTCCAGCAACAATCCTCCACCGACCCCGACCAGACCTACGACATCGACGTGACGGAGTACGTGCGCGCCCAGGCGGAAGGCGATAAAATCGTCACGCTCGTCCTGCGCGACATGGTGAGCAGCACCGACGTGCGCATCCATTCCAAAGAAGCCGACGGCGGGGTAGGCCCGAAGCTGGTCCTTACCGCCACCGGTACGGCGGTCGAGGACGGCCCGGAGGCGCCTGCATTCAGCGCTCGCCTGAGCGGTCCGAACCCCTCCCGCACCGGCGCGGAAGTAGCCCTGACGGCGGACGCCCCCGGCGAACTGAACGCCGAAGTGTACGACGTACTCGGCCGCCGGGTGGCCCGCATAGCCGACGGCGCGGTGGGCGCCGGAGCGCGCACGCTCCGATGGGATGCAGGCGATGCCCCGTCCGGTCTGTATTTCGTTCGTATCACGCTCAACGGCCGCAGCCTGACCCTGCCCGTCACGCTGGCCCGGTGAGGGTTGCCGCCTGAAACGAACCCTCCGGGTATTGCTCGCCCTGTCCGGACGGGTCGCCCCTGCGGCGGCGTAACCCGCGGGGTCCATTCGTCTGCCGCATCACGTGGGGAACCACATGGAGGTGCAGCGCGATCGGCCGATGGTAATCCGGGGCCGGGGTGCAAACGGCCACCGGACGCATGACGCTGCTCAAGTAACCCGGCCTGCCGGGTGTATGGCGGCCCCGGATGTTTCGGCGTCCGGGGCCGCGTGCGTTTTACTGGTTGCAGGCGGCAACCCCCTCCCCCTTGCCGATGCCGCATCGGCAAAGGTACTCCCCCTGCCGCCGTCGGCAGACGGCGGTAAAGGGGGAGAGCTTTTGGCTCCCCTCATTTATTTCTTGCTCTCGTCCTTTTCATGCGCCTGTCTCGAGCCGGCCCGGGCGCGTAACGCTTCCGGCGCGATTCGTCGTTCCGATGCGAAGGCATTCGCGAGCGTGTTTTCGCCATACGAAACGCGTCGCCGGTTCAGCCGGGCGGGCGTCCGGTATGACGCGGCGGGTGAACCGAAGCGGTAGTTGTTATTTTTCCATGGAATGGCGTATCCTTGCCGGACCAAAGGCTAACCAACCCTCCGACGCTCCCATGCCCGATCGCATTTCCCTCAGGACCGCCTCCCTCCTGCTCTGGCTCGCCGTGGCCGCCGCGCCCGACCTCAGAGCGCAGGACGCCCCCTCCGACATGCAATTCCTGTCCTCCCCGGAAACGGCGAAGCTCGGCCTGCCCTTCTCCGAGGCGGTGCGCGTAGGGGATCTGCTGTTCCTCTCCGGTGTCGTCGGGGTCGAGCCGGGTACGTTCAAGCTGGTTCCGGGCGGCCTGGAAGCGGAAACCCGGCAGGTGCTCGAAAACATCCGGCGGGTGCTCGAAGAAAACGGCTCATCGATGGACCGGGTAGCCAAATGCACCGTCATGCTGGCCGACATTGCCGACTGGCCGAAGGTGAACGCCATCTATACGACGTACTTCAGCAAGCCCTATCCGGCCCGAAGCGCCCTCGCGGCGAGTGGGCTGGCGCTGGGCGCCCGCGTCGAGATCGAATGCATCGGGGTGGCATCGGAGAAGCCGTAACCGGCTTCCCCCTCGGGTGATTGCGCCCCCTTACGGGACAGGCTCGATTCGGGATGTTAAGGCACGGGTGTATCCCGAATTAGCGGGTTTTCATTGCGGCGTCACCCGGTCGGCGAGCACGTACACGATGTCGCCTTCGTAACCGAGCCCGGACATATCCACCCCGAACTTCTCCTGCAACTCCCCGACGGCATCCACTTCAACCCATCCGTGCACCCCGACCAGCGATCCTTCCGCCGGCAGCACAGAGGCGTTTGCGGCCGTATTCCCGCCGGGCGACCCGGATTCCCGGGCGTATCCCTCGGGAGCCAGCACCACCAGCAGGCGGGTATTATGGTCCTCGCGCACCGGCCCGCCGGGAGCCTCCGCCGGAGCGCCGGCGGTGGTATCGGGGAGCATTTCGCCGCCGTCCGCCACGATGAAGGCGTTATCGGTCAGCAGCGTCACGACGCGCAAACCGGCCAGTGAGGCCTCGTTGCCGTCCAGCATCGTCGCGCCGGGCGAAAGGGTAAGCGCCGAGAGTTCCGTAACCGCCTGAGCTCCCTCCACGCCTGCGTCCCCTTCATCCGTTTCCGGGCCTCCGCAGCCGGCCAGAGCCAGCACGAGCGAAAGCGTAAGGAAGCGGCCCGCCCGCCATACGACCTGATCCAATAATGGGGTGTTCATGCCATACCTCCTGTCTCGTGAATGGGTCATCCCTGTCGGAACGCCCGAAAGGGGCCGTTGTGACGGCCGGAGGGAGCCGCAAACGCTACGATTCCGGCAAATGCATCGCCATGAATGCTCCGCTTGCCCTATCTTGCGGCCGCATCGTTCACCGTTATTCTCGTCGGGTCCATGTACCAGTACCAGGAGCATCCCCAGTTTTTCGCCCAGATTGCCGGGGGCCTCGAAGAAGAAGGAGCGGGCGAGCTCCGTGATCTCGGGGCTGCGAATGTCAGAACGACGCACCGCGGGCTGTATTTCGAGGCGTCGCCGGCGGTGCTGTACGGAATCTGCTATGCGGCCCGCCTGCCCTCACGGGTGCTCGCGCCCCTCGTTACGTTCGACTGCCATTCCGACCGCTATCTGTACCGGGTCGCCTCCGGCATCGACTGGTCGGATTTTCTCTCGGTGGACCAGACGCTGGCCGTGTTTGCCAATGTGTCCAACAGCCGGATAACCCACTCCAAATACGCCGCCCTCCGGCTGAAGGACGCCATCGTGGATCAGTTCCGCGAAGCCACCGGCAGGCGCCCGAGCGTCGATACGCGCTCGCCGGACATCTGGCTGGCCCTGTACATCGCCGGCAACCGGGCCGTAATCAGCATCGAAGCCTCCGGCGCGGCCATGCACCGCCGGGGGTACCGCACCGCCACCGTGGAAGCGCCCATGCAGGAAACCGTCGCGGCCGCCGTCATCCGTATGGCCGGCTGGGACGGCGAGCGCCCCCTGTACGACCCGATGTGCGGCTCGGGCACGCTGCTTGCCGAAGCGCTATCGCACTACGGGCGCATCCCGTCGGGCTACCTCCGCAGCGGGTTCGGGTTTCAGCACCTGCCGGGGTACGATGCCGCCGTCTGGGAGCAGACCCGCGCCCGCTTCGACGGGCAGATCCGGCCCCTCCCGGACGGCCTCATCGGGGGCAGCGACGTATCCGCCGACGCGCTGGACGCCGCCCGTCAAAACCTCGCCAACCTCCCCTCCGGGGCGTCGGTCCGGCTGGAGCAAAACGATTTCCGGGATTTGCCGCCCCTTGCCGACCGCATCATCGTTTGCAACCCGCCGTACGGGCTGCGCCTGGGCCGGGATCAGGATATGCACCAGTTCTACCGGGCGTTCGGCGATTTCCTCAAGCACCGATGCACGGGTTCTACGGCGTATGTGTACTTCGGGAAGCGCGAGTTCCTGAAGGATATCGGGCTGCGGCCCGCCTGGAAACGCCCCCTCGTCAGCGGCGCCCTGGACGGACGCCTGGCCCGTTTCGATATGTACTGAGTAACCGTTGGGGAAAGGCCGTTTACCCCTCCGGCCACGCGATGGGCGCCGGGGTTGCTCAGACGAACCCGAGCCGTTTTTCTTTCGGTTGCGCGGGGGGTTCGGCCTCCTGTAGTTCGATGGACAGGGTAACGGCGAGCGGTTCCGCCCCGCAGCGCTCCCAGAAGGCTGCCGCCTCGGTGTTGCGGTAGGCGGTCCCCGCCGTTATGCGCCGGGCCCCTCGCTCGGCGGCCCATTCCTTCACGGCCTCGATCAGTCGCTTTCCGTAACCGACCCGGCGGAAGTCGGGGTGAACGAACACCTGATCCACGAACACCTCGTAGCCGGGAGCGAATATCGGGGGGGACACGCGCAGCTGCGCCGTGGCGAACCCAACCACCTCGCCCTCGCGCTCGGCGACCAGGATGCGGTGCAGATCGCTATGGATCCACTCCCGGAAGTCGTTTTCCCAGCGGGCGAGTGCGTCCGGGGCCGGCTGGAAGCGCCCATCGAGCCGGTACTGGGCCTCATACAGCCGCCGCCACAGGTCGGCTACGGCCGGAGCGTCGGCCCGGTGCGCCCTTCGGATCGTGCTCATCGGAGTCCTCGGTCGGGTGAATACGGCACAGGGCGCCGCTCCGGTGTGGAGCGACGCCCTGTTGCTGCTTACCCGAGGGGGAGAGTCCGGGTTCCGCCGATCAGGCCGAAGCCGAGGCGTATTCTTCCCGATGCTTCAGGCGGCCCTGTTGCACGAGCAGCTCCGCATTGAGGACGGCTCCCCCGGCGGCGCCGCGGATGGTGTTGTGCACCAGGGCGGTAAACTTCACGTCGAGGATCTCGCAGCGGCGCACCCGGCCGATGGATACCGTCATGCCCCGGCCCAGCTCGGCGTGGCGGCGGGGTTGCGGGAAGCGCGGGTCGTCGAACACATGCAGAAATCGCTCCGGGGAGGTCGGGAGGTCCAGGCCGTGGATCGGGCTTTTCCAGGATGCGAGTGCGTCGCGCACCTCCTCCGGGGACGCATTCCGGGCGAGCTTGACGGCTACCGATTCCGTGTGGCCGTCCAGCACGGGCACCCGGTTGCACTGGGCGCTGATCCGGATGTCGGAGAACTCGACCCGGCCGTTCTGGAGTTTCCCGAGCAGCTTCTTCGGCTCCAGGGCCATTTTCTCCTCCTCTCCGCCGATATACGGCACCACGTTGCCCAGCGCGTCGAGCGAGGCCACGCCCGGGTAGCCTGCCCCCGAGAGGGCCTGCATGGTAGTCACCATAACCGCCTCGACGCCAAAGGCGTCCACGAGCGGGCGGAGTGCGCTTACCAGCCCTACGGTCGAGCAATTCGGGTTGGTTACGATGAACCCTCCGCCTCCCCACGTTTGCCGGTCGATGAGGGCCGTATGGTCCGGGTTGACCTCCGGGATGAGGAGCGGGACGTCCTCCTCCATGCGGTAATTGCGGGCGTTGGTAATAACGGGGATGCCGGCTTCGGCAAACCGGGCCTCGATGTCTTTCGCGATGGAGGCATCCAGCCCCGAGAACACGAAATCGCACTCGAACCCGGGAGCGGCTTCGAGCACCTCCATTTCGGCGATGGCATCCGGGATGGAGCGGGAGCCGATCCAGTTGGCGGCCTCGCGGTATTTCTTGCCCGCCGAGCGTTCGGAAGCCGCCAGCGCCACCGTATCGAACCACGGATGGCCGTCGAGCATTTCGATGAACTTCTGGCCCACGGCGCCCGTTGCGCCGAGCACACCTACACGGTACTTGCGTTGCATAAACGAATGAAAGGTTGAGGGATGAAGGGGGCGGTCAGAAAGAGACGGCGGCCCTGGAAGGTTCGTAGCCGGCCGGGACGATCAGGGTGCCGTCAAGATCCGGGGTGGCCGTCGAGCGCACGTGCACCGGGATGCCGGCTTCCACGAGCGGATCGAGCGCTTTCCGGTGCATACCCAGCTTGCCGGCATGGTTCCACGCCCACGCTTCCTCCAGCACGATGGAAGCCAGGCGCGTGGCGCTGCGGTTCTTGCGCGGGTCCTCGGTGTAGATGCCGTCCACGTCGGTCCAGCGCTCCAGCACGGAAGCCTTCAGGCCGCTCGTGATGAGGGCGGCGGAATAATCGCTTCCGCCCCGGCCCAGCGTAGTGGTAACGCCCTCCGGCGTGGAGCCGATGAAGCCGGTTACAACCGGCACGACGCCCGGAGCGACCGTTTCGTACCAGCGGGCGATCTGGCGGTAGGTTACGGCGAGGTCCACGACGGCTTCGCTGTGGGTGTCGTCCGTGCGGATGAGCAGGGCCGCGTCCCCCGGCCCCGACGTGATCCCCTTTCCCCGGATAGCGATGGATACGAGCGGCGCCGAAAGGCGCTCGCCGGTGGCGATGAGCTCGTCGCTGCACGCGAAGGGTTTGTTTTCGGCTTCCAGCCGCCTGAACAGGCGGCCCAGAGAGGCCAGACCCTCCTCCAGCAGGGGCCGGTAGGCTTCCACCCCTTCGGGCGAAACCACAGCCGCCGCCAGTTCGAGATGGCGCGTCCGCAGGCCCTCGATGAGGCCGGCCTCGTCGAAGGCGTCCGTGCCCCACTGGTCCCAGGCCCGCACCAGGGTATCGGTTACGCCGGAAGCCGCCGAGGCGATCACGACGACGCGGTGCGTGGAAGCGGCCCGCTGCACGATTTCGACGACGCGTTGCAGGCGCTCGGGGGCGCCCACGGACGTCCCCCCGAATTTCATGACTTTGATGGGGCGCTCCCGGTGTACGCGCCGGCCCGAGGGGCCGTACGCTTCTCTATGCTCGAATCCATCCATTGTTTGACGAGTTGGTTCAGCGTGTTTTGTTCGATGAGGAAGGAGTCGTGCCCGTGCGGTACGTCCAGCACCGCCAGGGTCGCTCCCGGTATGTTTGCCGCCAGCTCTTCCTGCTCGACGAGCGGGTAAAGCACGTCGGATTGTATGCCGACGACCAGCGCAGGTTGGCGAATGGTTCGTAATACGTTGTAATAATCTCCTCGCGCCCGGCTGATATCGTGGGAGTCCATCAGTTTCGTCAACCGAACGTAACAGTTCGCGTCGAAACGCCCCACCAGCTTCTTGCCCTGATAGCGCAGGTAGCTCTCGACGGAAAAAACGGCCCCGCACCCGTTCGAGCTCATCCTGTCGCGGCCGAAACGGCTCTCGAAGGAAGCGTGCGACCGGTAGGAAACCATCGCCATCATCCGGGCCGCCGACAGGCCGGCGTCCGGCGGATCCTCCGGATCGTACCGGCCTCCGTTCCACCGGGCGTCGGCGTAGATGGCCTGCCGCTGGGCCTCGCTCCAGCCGATGCACCACGCCGAGTGGCGCCCTCCTACCGCTATGGGGGCCAGCCGCCCGACGTAATCCCCGAAGAAGGCCCATTCGAGCACCTGCATCCCGCCCATCGAGCCGCCGATCACCAGGGCGACCTTGCGCACGCCCAGGTGATCGGCAAGCCGGCGATGGATCCGAACGGTATCCCGTACGGTGACCTCCGGGAAGTCGGCCCCGTACGGGCGGCCCGTCGCCGGATCGGTGGTTACGGGCGAAACCGTTCCGTACGGCGATCCGATCACGTTGGGACAGATGATGAAGTACCGCTCCGGATCGAGCGCCCGGCCCGGCCCGAACAACCCTCCCCACCACTCATCAGCGTTCGTATTGCCGGTGAGGGCGTGGCATACCACAATGGCGTTGTCGCCGGCCCTGTTGAGCCGCCCCCACGTCCGGTACGCCACCGGCGCCTCGTACAGCGTCCGGCCGCACTCGAGCGTTACTTCCGAAAGGGTCAGGGTTTGTACCATTCCGCGTCCCGCCGGGGACACCCGCTCAGGCCGGTTGTTTTTGCCCCGCCGCGGCGAGCGCCTGAGTGAAGTCCGCTTTGATGTCGTCAATGTGTTCGATGCCCACCGACACGCGCACCAGGTCCGACGTAACGCCTGCGGCAGCCTGTTCCTCGGCGGCCAGCTGCTGGTGCGTGGTCGATGCCGGATGGATCACGAGGGTCTTGGCGTCGCCCACGTTCGCCAGATGGCTGGCGAGCTTTACGCTCTCGACGAACGACTGGCCGCCCTCCAGCCCGCCGGCCACCCCGAAGGCAAGCACGGCTCCGAACCCGTTCCGAAGGTATTTTTTCGCCTGCGCGTGGTACGGATGCTCCTCCAGGCCGGGGTAGCTGACCCACTGCACCTGCGGCTGCTCGCGCAGCCACCGGGCCAGCTCGAGCGCGTTGCTCACGGAGCGCTCAACCCGCAGCGAGAGCGTTTCGAGGCCCTGGAGCAGCAGGAACGACCCGAACGGGTTCTGGGACGCACCCCAATCGCGCAGCCCTTCGACCCGCGCCCGGATGATGAACGCCACATTTGCGCCGAGCACGCCCGTCGGGCCGAACACCTCCCAGAAGTTCAGGCCGTGGTACCCCGGCGACGGTTCGGTAAACGTCGGGAAACGGCCGTTATTCCACGGGAACGTGCCGGCATCCACGATGACGCCCCCGATGGTGGTGCCGTGCCCGCCGATCCATTTGGTGGCGCTCTCCACCACGATGTCCGCTCCGTGCTCGATGGGCCGGAACAGGTAGCCGCACGCGCCGAAGGTATTATCCACCACGAGCGGCACCCCGTGCTTTTTCGCGATGGCCGATATGCGCTCGAAGTCGGGTACGTTGAACCGGGGGTTGCCGATGGTTTCGAGGTAGATGGCTTTCGTGCGGTCGTCGATCAACGACTCGATGGAATCCGGGTCGTCCCCTTCGGCAAACTTCACCTCTATCCCGATCCGCGGAAAGCTCACCTTGAACTGGTTGTAGGTGCCCCCGTACAGGAAGCTGGTCGATACGATGTTGTCTCCGGCTTCCGCCAGGGTCGTAAGCGCGAGGAACTGCGCCGCCTGCCCGCTGGAGGTAGCCAGCGCCGCCACGCCCCCTTCGAGCGCCGCCACCCGCTGCTCGAACACATCGGTGGTGGGGTTCATGATGCGCGTGTAGATGTTGCCGAATTCTTTCAGGGCAAACAGGTTGGCTCCGTGCGCGGCATCGTTGAACGTGTAGGAGGTAGAGGCGTAGATCGGCACCGCCCGCGCGTTCGTCCCGGGGGACGGCGCCTGACCGGCGTGCACCTGAAGGGTTTCGAAATGAAGTTTTCTTTGCTGTCCGTTGCTGCTCATGTTTTCGGCCATGCTGCTGGTTAATAGGTCGAGAAATCGAGCGGGTGGCAGCGGGCAGTTGTCGAAATTTCCTTTGCGCGCGTTACAACTGGCCGATCACACCACGCGAGGTTTCAGCAGCGCATCCAGAACGAACGCAACGGAGGGGGGAAGGCGCGTGCGCCGAACGTCGGGAGAGGTCATAAAAAAACCTCCACCGCGTCGATTTGCGGAAGAGGTCGTTTCACCGGGCCGCCGGCCTGGTTCCTCTCCGCTCATCTTCCCTCGCCGGTGTTGCGAGGCAGGAGTTGGCACCGTGTCCTGGACTGAATCAGTTCAGGCCGGTTGCCAGGGTTTCGCAGGGCCTACTCCCTCCACCCTTCTGGATGAGCTATCAGAAACATCGTTTCATAGGGCCAATATACAGCAGCGCGCCGGGTCGGTTCCAGTACCCGAGCGCAATTTTTTTAACCAGGGTATGCCGGAGGTTAATATATCCTTATTAATTAAGGCATAAAGCGCCGAAACGCGCTCCTCGGACAAGGATTATACCGGCGGCGGGGCCCGCAAAGCAGGACGGGCTCCCGCTGAGCGGGACAGGTCTGACCCGAGATCTGTTCAGGTAGGCAGCAATCCTTTCGATACCTCAACATAAACACGTCATTCCGGACTCGATCCGGAATCTTCTAAAGGTTTCATCACGGCCTCAGGAGATTCCGGCTCGGGGGCCGGAATGACGTGGTTATTGTCAGGGGGCCGGAATGACGCGGTGGGCATCCACCTCGGGGGCCGGAATGACGCGGTGGGCAGCCGGGTCGGGCCGCGCCCGTCCCATGTGCCTCCCGGAAGGCGCCTCCGAGGCGCCCTGCCGCCTCAGGTACAGGGCCACCATCTCGCCGCGGACGGCGGCGGCTGTCGCAAACTCCGGCGGTAGGCCTGCCCCGGCCGCTTGCTCCAGGCGGCGCAGGTCCTCCGGGGACAGCCGGCGCTCCAGGTCGGCGTAGGTGAAAGCAGGCGGAGCGGGCTCCGGAGGCTTCGGGGAGGGGCGGGCGTCGGGCCGGAGGGGGTGCGCGTCGGGCCGGAGGGGATACACGCGGGCCGGACCGGAGCGCCGCTCCTGTCGCCGTTTCTCCCATACGTCGATCCACCGGCGCACCGAATACACGTTGGCGCGGCCCTTGGAGGCCGCCCCGGCCAGGGCCGCTTCCAGCCAGGCCGGGTCGTAGGTTTGCTCCAGCGCAGCGAGCTCCGTTTGCTCCGCCCCGAGGGGCCTCCGCCCGGTGAGCCGGGCATAGAGCGCTCCCAATCCGTACCGTTCGCCCAGAGCCCGGCGGGCCGTATCCAGCACCCGGCTCACCGTGTCGCGCTCCTGGTCGGTGAAGGGGGGCTCGGTACCGGAAAACATTTTTGATGGCGGCGGGGGCGGAGCGGACGCATCGGGCAAGGCTCCGGTCGCGTCGTCCGATTCGACCGGCCCTCCTCCTGAAGAGTTCTTTGAAGAGTTCCTTGAAGAGTTACGGTCTACCGGGTAGACCGCCGCGTGCGCTGGGATAGACCGCAGGGGTGTGCGAGATAGACCGCGCTCCGCGGCGGGGCGGTCTACCGGATGGACCGCAGGGCGGTCGGGTTCGCTCGCCGCTTCGGCGGGGTCTACCGGATGCGGCTGCTTGCCGGGCATCAGAGCCTGGTACTGGTGGCGCGACCAGTTAGGCCCGCGCCCCAGCTTCTCGACCCGGAGCCACCCTTCGCGGGCGGCCTGGCGGAGGTACTTTATAACGGTCGATTTGCACAGCCCGGTGTCTTCCACGAGGCGGGCCACCGAGGGGAAGCACCGGCCCCGGCGGTCCATGTAGAGGGCCAGCGTGAGCAGAACGAGGCGGCCAAAGGGCTCCGGGCCGGAAGGACCGGCGACTTGCCTCCGCCAGACGAACAGGAGATCGGTTTGGGCTTGCATAGCGGCGTCGTGGTATCGTGTGCGAAACAGGTGCGCAAACGATACCGTGTCGCCTCTGCGGAGGGCAAGGTGATTGTTGTAACCCGGACGGGTGTTACTCCAGCGGCGTCAGCCGGATGTTGCGGAAGTGGATCTCGCCCCCTTCGGATTGAAGCGCGACCGCTCCCGGACCGACCGGGGCGCCCCATCCCTCGTTCACCCGGACGCCGTTGAGGTCCACCAGCACGCTGTCGCCTTTTACCGTGACGGCGTAGGTGTTCCACTCGCCGACGGGGCGCGTGGCGTCCGCGGCCCGCCGCCGGACGTGCGGCTTTTCTGGATGCACCCGATCCGGGGCGGTGTTCATCTGAAGGCCGTCCATGAGCACGAAATCGCCTTCCGCCGGATGCATCAGCTGCACCTCGACGGTGGAGGGCCAGCGTTTATCCGGGCCGGTGGTTTTTACGAACACGCCGCTGTTGGTTGCGGATTTCGTCTCCGGGCTCCAGCGCCAGTCCAGTTCGAGGCGGTAGTCGTCGTAGAGCTCTTCGGTGCGGAGGTATCCCCAGGGCTCGCCTTTTACGACGAGGATGCCGCTATCGGGGCGGGTCGTGAATACGTCCTCCATGGCGGCGGTGGAGTCGTCCAGGAAGGCCGTCCACCCGGCGAGGTCGGTTCCGTTGAACAGGGCGATGGAAGCGGGCGCTTCCGGGGCGGGGGATTCTTCCTCGGCGGCGCAGCCAGTCAGGAGGGCCAGGAGCAGGATGAAGGCGAACGGTTTCATGCGTGGAGGGATTGGTTGGAAGGAGGGATACAGGATCGGAAAAAGGAAGCAACGGGGAAAGCCTTCATCCAAAAGGCAAAAAGGGGGCTTCCTCCCGCGAGAAAGCCCCCTTTCCGAATGGAGCGGCCGGGTCAGGAAAGCGTCCAGCCGTCGCGGTAGGTGCGGTGGAGGTAGTCGTTGGCCTCCGGCATGTTCGTAACGCGCATGTTCGCGCCGTCGTACTCGATCTTCTTGCCGGCGTGCAGGGCTACCAGCCCCAGCAGCATGGTTTCGGTGAGCGGCGCGGCGTACGAGAAGGGGCAGCTGATTTCCTGCTTGCCCTGGATGGCGTCGAGCCAGTTTTGCTCGTGTCCGGCCGTGCCGCCGGGGATGCGCTTCAGCGTCGGCGCGGGCCGCTTGTAGGAGGCATCCAGCGATTTCGGGAGCAGGCGCGGCTCGTTGCCGTAGGTCAGGTGCATTAGCTTGCCCTTATCGCCCACGTAGATCACCCCGCCTTCCTTCGGCAGCTCCTCCCCTTTCATCTCCTCCGGGGTTTGCGGAAAGAGGCCGCTGTCGGTCCAGGTGAGCTTCACGGGCGGCATTCCGTCGCGGGCCGGGAAGTCGTAGTAGGTAATGGTGCCGAGCGGCCACGATTCCTTGTTGTACTTCGTCGAGAACGTCTCGACGGTTGTCGGGAACCCCAGCTTGAGCGCCCAGAACGGCTGATCGACCAGGTGCGCGCCCATGTCGCCGAGGGCGCCGGTGCCCCAGTCCACCCAGCCGCGCCATTTGAACGGCGTGTAGGCCGGGTCGTAGGGGCGGTACGGAGCCGGACCGAGGAACAGGTCCCACGCGAGCGTATCCGGGGGGGTCGTTCCCGTGGGCCGGTCGATGCCCTGCGGCCAGATGGGGCGGTTCGTCCAGATGTGCACTTCGCGGACCGGCCCGATGGCGCCGTCGCGGATCCACTCCACGACCTGCCGGGTGCCGTCGCCGGAGTGCCCCTGGTTGCCCATCTGCGTGACTACCTTGTACTGCCGGGCCGCCTTTTCGAGCTCGCGGGCTTCGCGGACGCTCCAGGTGAGGGGTTTCTGCACGTATACGTGCTTGCCCATCTGCATGGCGGCCAGCGTGATGACGGCGTGCGTGTGGTCCGGGGTGGCGACCACTACGGCGTCGATATCCTTCTGCCCTTCGAGCATCTTGCGGTAATCCACGTACCGCTTCGCGTTGGGATACGCGTTGTAGGTTTTCGCCGCGTACACGTCGTCGATGTCGCACAGGGCTACGATGTTGTGCCCGGCCTTCGCTACGGCGTTCGTGTTGCCGCGGCCCATGCCGCCTACCCCTACGGTCGCCACGTTAACGGTATCGCTCGGGGCGATGAAGCCGGGGCCGCCCAGCACCCTCCGGGGTACGATGGCGACGCCGGCCGCAGCCAGCGCCGCGCCGTTGAGGAAAGCCCGCCGGGACATCCCCCCCGAGGGAGGGGTCGGTTTGTTCTGATCGTTCATGGGATCTGGATACGTTTGCTGATAACGGGAAAAAAGCGGCGAGAGGCTGGCGCCCTTCGTCGTGCCGGGTTATGTTTCCGAAGCGTATTGCAGCATAAGATGATATTCCGTAACCGCTTCTGCAACCGTGATCGTGCAAAAATGAAACCACATCCCGTTTTTCATACCATTTACTTCCTGGCCGCGCTGCTTCCGGCGGTCGGGGGCTGCCGTTCGGCGGACCTGCGGGAAGCGGCCCCCGGCGCCGTGTCCGGTATCGTGGTGATGTCGTACAATATCCGGCTCAACACATCGGCGGACAAAGCCGACGCCTGGCCCCACCGCCGCGACCTCGTCGCCGGGCTGATCCGCTTCCATGAAGTGGATCTGCTGGGCGTTCAGGAGGCCCTCCACGACCAGATGAACGACCTTTCCGAACGCCTCCCGGGGTTTGCCACGGTGGGCGTCGGCCGCGACGACGGCCGCTCCGCCGGCGAGTACTCGGCCATCTTCTACCGCACCGACCGGTTCGACCTGCTCGACGAGGGCACGTTCTGGCTGTCGGAAACGCCTGAAACGCCCGGCAGCAAAAGCTGGGACGCCGCCCTTCCCCGTATCGTTACGTGGGCCCGTTTCCGCGACCGCCGCACCGGCCGCTCGTTCTACCACTTCAACACCCACTTCGACCACGTCGGCCGGGAGGCCCGCCTCCGAAGCGCCCGCCTGCTGGCGGACCGCATCGGTGGGCGCGCCCCGGTCATCCTTACCGGCGATTTCAACCTGCTCCCCACCGACCCTCCGTACCCTGTGCTCACCGGCGCGCTCCGCGATGCCTTCCGTGCGGCGGAAACCGAACCCTACGGCCCCACGGGCACCTTCACGGGGTTCGACGTAACCGCCGAAACCGACCGGCGCATCGACTACGTGTTCATTTCCGAAGGGGTGCGCGTACTCCGGTACGGGGTGCTTACGGACCACCTGGCCGGACGCAACCCCTCCGACCACCTTCCGGTGCTGGTGGAGGTGCTGCTCCCGTAACCACGCACCCGAAACCGAAAACACAAAACGGACACTATTTTGTGACAACTCGGAGGGCGCCCCTACGTTTAGTTACTGCAATTCAGTCCTATCCACATGCACAGGAACCACCTCATGAAATCCCTCAAAATCATCGTACTGGCCGCGCTGCTCGCGGCAACGGCGCTGCCCGCGGCGGCGCAGAACCGCCCAGGGCGCAACACGGATCAGCCTTCGCAGGAGGAGATGGTGCAGCGCCGGCTGGACATGCTCGACCGGCAGCTGAACCTCACCGACGAACAACAGGCGCAGATTCGCACGATTCTGGAAGAAAGCGCCCGGGAGCGGGAGAGCCTGTTCAACGAATCCGGCGGGGACCGGGACCGCAGGCGGGAGACCATGCAGCGGCACATGCAGGCCGTAAACGAGCGCATCAAGGCCCTGCTCGACGCCGACCAGCAGAAGAAGTACGACGAAGTGCTGCAAAACGGGCGCGACCGCATGAGGGGCCGCCGGGGTACACAGGGCGGCATGGCCTTGCGCCGGATGCCCCCCCGGCTCGGGGCCGGCCTCTCGCGGGTGCTCGACCTGACGAACAGCCAGCAGGACCGGGTCGCGGAGATCCGGAAGGAAGCCCGCGACGCCATGCAGCAATGGCGTACGAGCCATCCGGAAGCCCGCCGGGCCGACCGGACCGCCTTCCTGCGGGAACAGGTGCTGGAAACCCGCGCCGCCATCGATGCGGTGCTCACACCGGAGCAACGGGCCGCACGGGAAGCCTACTTCGCCGGGCTGCGCGACGGGACGCACCGGGGTATGCGAACGGATTTCCGCGGCCGCTGCGGATAACCCGGTCAGGCCGCCCGCCGGGCCGGTTCGAGGTGAGCTGCCCGGCGGCGCAAATCCCGCAGGGCCAGCACGATGTGGGTGTTGATCGTAGCCGGCTTGCACCCCATCACCTCCGCGATTTCCTGATGCGAGAGCCGGTCCACCCGGCTCAGCAGCAGGGCCGTCCGCCGCCGCTCGGGCAGCCGGGCGATCCATCCGTTCAGAACGGTCCGAAGCTGCTCGCCCTCCAGCACTTCATCCGGGGCGGGCAGCGGGTCGTGCAGGGCGTCCGGGTCGGGGGCGGCATCGGTCCGGCGCACACGGCGGGAGCGCAGCGCGTTGCAGGCCCGGTTGTGCGCCATCGCGAACAGCAGCGCCTTGACGGATTTGCCGGGCCGGAGGTCGGCCCGGACTTTCCACAGCTTCAGGAATACTTCCTGCACCACGTCGCCCGAAAGCTCCTCGCAGCCGGTAAGCCGGATCGTGTAGCGCAGCAGCGGGGCGTGCAGTTGCTTGTATAGTTCGCCGAATGCCGTGCGGTCCGACCGGGAAAGGCGAAGGCACAACCGGGAGAGGTCCTCGTTGCTCGGTTCCATGAATACGGGTGGCGGTTAAAAGGAAAGGCGGGCCGAGAACACGGGCAGCCTCGGATACAGGTACCGGGCCTGTTTTACGAGCCGGTCCC
>CBDUBS010000055.1:0-20434 GCA_965365445.1 uncultured bacterium
GCGGGAGAACAGGAGACGATGACGCACACCTGCCTCGCTCCGCGGTATGGTGGGCGCGGCTTGTTCATCGGTATTCCGTCCGTAGACGAAATCACGATGCCAATCCATGAAGTGCGGCGCAAGGAATTATGTATGCAGCATGTCCGGCGCTCCAACCGGGAGGCCGACCAGGCCATCCGGATGGCAGCGAATGGGCGCATCGACCTGAAGCCGCTCACCACACACGTATTTGCACTCGGTGAAGCCACAGAGGCGCTGGAACTGGTTCATCGCCGGGGCGACGGCGTGATGAAAGCCGTCATACAGCCCCATCCGGATGTGCCGGTTCAATAAAGCCGCCGCTCACCCGGAGGGCGCCCACTGATCCAGATAGTCGTATCCGGCCTCCGTTATCATGAATTGCTGACCGGAGGTACGCCGAAGGAATCCCAGGGCCAGCAAACGTTCGAGCATGGCCTCCAGCCGTTCCGGTTCGATGCCCAGCCGATGGGCCCAGTGTGGGCCGTAGCGGCTTTTCTGCGCCGTTTCCAGCAGCAGGGCATAAGCCGCTTCTTCACCCAACGCTACGGCAGGCCGCTCCCTCTCGGAAAGGCACACATCGCAGGCCGCGCATTCGGCAGGGGCTTCCTCTCCGAAATAGCCGAGGATGAACCTTCTGCGGCATACGGAAGCCGTTGCGTATCGCACCATGACATCGAGGCGCGTTTCCGCCCGCCGAAGCGCACGCTCCATCCGGCGCTGATCCACCGTGACCCGCGCAACCCGGGGTTCATTGAACACGATCCGAACGGCGTCCTCTGCGGGCGCCCATTCCAGAAATCCACGCTGGGCAAGGAAGCCGAGTCCCGCCCTTACCCGTTCAACCGAAAGAGACGCCTTTCGCGCCAGGCGGCGCTCATCCACCTCCTGCCAGGATGTATACGATTCGACGGGCGCCGTGCGGAGCACGGCTTCGACGAACTGAGCGAGCCGGCGGCCGGGTCGCCCGGATGCGTAATGCCGGAGCGACTGAGGGCTTTGCAGCATACGCAGTGCGAGGCTGCCCTTCCGGTGATGTACGAGCGTCCATATCGCCTCCTCTTCGAGCGTCGCCAGTACGCGGCGCACCGTGTACGGACTGCATTTTGAAAGCAGGGCCGCCTGTTCCAGGTCGGGAGTTACTTCCCCCTCCGGGCGGCTGCCGAGGCTTATCCGCTCCAGGTTGCAGACGGCATCGTATACGGCCCGAATCTGGCGGATGTCCGGGCGACCGGCTCGTATCAACGCCTGCCGTCCCGCTATGTCGGAGGGGTGATACAGGAGCACCGCGTGCGCTTCGCATCCGTCGCGCCCCGCCCGACCGGCTTCCTGATAATACGCCTCCAGCGAGCCTGGCAGGTCGGTGTGGAGCACCAACCGCACATCCGGCCTATCGATGCCCATGCCGAAGGCGTTCGTAGCGGCCATGATGCGCACTTCCCCTTCCTGCCACCGAATCCGCGCCGTCTCCCGGACTTGCGAATCCAGCCCGCCATGATACACGGCGGCGGGTATTCCCCATCCATTGAGGCGTTTCCCCCATTCTTCGGCACCGCGGCGTGTGGCGGCGAACAGGATTCCTGCACCCGGAACCCGACTCAGACTTCGCCTGGCCGCGGTAATTTTGTCATCTGTCGTCTCTACGGACCACACGATGTTGGGGCGGTCGAATCCGGCAATCACGACGACGGGGTTGCGCAAACCGAGCAGGTCGAGCACATCCCGGCGTACTTCCGGGGTAGCCGTCGCCGTGAGGGCCGCCATAGGAGGGTCGCCCAGGAGAGTCCGGGCACGCTTGACGGCCAGGTAGGCCGGTCTGAAATCGTGCCCCCACTCGCTTACGCAATGGGCCTCGTCTACGGCCAGCCGCCGTACGCCGAGCCGGGCGGCCCGGGCCTCGAACAACTCGGTCTGCAAGCGCTCCGGAGAGACGTACAACAGGCGGAACAACCCGTACTCCGCGTCGATCCACCGCTGTTCGATCTGCCGTGCGGACAGCCCGCTGTGTATGAAAGCGGCCCGTATACCCCGGCGGTTCAGCCCGGCAGCCTGATCGGCCATCAAAGCAACGAGGGGCGATATGACGAGTGTGAGTCCGCCAAGGACGGCGGCGGGAAGAGCGTATCCCACGGTTTTCCCGCTTCCGGTGGGCAACACGCCAAACACGTCGCGCCCGGCCAGCACGGCCTCCACGATTTCGGCCTGGCCCGGACGAAACGAGGAATGCCCCCAGTATCTGTGGAGCACACGTTCGATTTCGCTCCGGTTCGGGCGTATGGCTTCGGACCCTGCCTGATCGTCGGTGGGATTCAACGGCGGAGGGATCTATCTGCGTTCACCGGTCCGGGACTGCCGGCATATGCTATTGCAGATCGAGCTTCTGCACTGGAGCGCTCCCGCGAATGACGTGCAGGGTCCGGTCCCCTGAACGGTCGATCAGTAGGGAAAAGAGATTCTGCCCTTGAGTGCATCGGCATCCCCTGAAGTTACGGCAATGAATATATCGTCCCGGTTGCGCCAGACGAGCACCTTTTCTTCACCCAGATCGTGCAGGTCGAAATGGCGCTCGTCTTCGATCTGATGCAGTACGTCCGGCGCTAGTTTGAGCGCCGCCCGATTACGGTCAAGGAATGCGTAATTGAAGGCAAACAGGGCAACGACCTCATTCGCCAGAGAGTCCTCGTAAATACATACCGGGACCTGCGCCCCGCCGGGAAGTTCGGCAATGCCCACGCCGGTCAGCGCCGCCCCCTCGATACCGGGTACGGTGATGCGCCAGTCGAACCGGTCGCGCAGGAAGTATTCGGCCTGTTCCGGGCTGTCGGTGCGAAACTCGGGCTCGATATCGTCCGAGCGGCCGGCGACGAGGGTGATGAGGTCGGTTTCAACGGGACGCTTTTTCATCTGGTAATAGGCGAACACGCCCGCTGCAACGATGAACAGGGCCATCAAAGCTCCTCCCACCCATAACAGCACCGCCGCGCGGGATCGCTTCGCGCCGGAAGCCGTTTCCTTCGGACGCACCCGCTCCCCTGCTTCCTGCGTAGCGGCCGATACCGAAAGGCGCAGTGTGGGAGGAAGCGCGGCATACTCCGATTCGGCTACGCGCCGCAAGACGAGTTCGAGCCATTCTTCCGGCAGGCTCGTCTCGAGAAGCTGCCGCTCGGCGGATGTGGCTCCGCCCATGAGCTCCTCGGTCACTTCCAGACGCGCTCTGTGCAGGGCCTCGGCGGCTTCGTCCTCCGTGGAGCCCAGCACCCGCGCGACCTGCTCGTTGGGCAGGTTGTCCACCAGCCGCAGCAGCAACACCACCCGGTCGCTATCATAGAGCGTAGCCAGCACCGTCGGTATGGCCCGTTCGACGTACTGCATGGCCAGTTTGCGGTTCAGATCCCCCGCACCGGACTTTTCCGTCACCAGCAGAGGCGTTTCCTCGCTCCCCGAGGCCGGATCCAGATCGCCCTCATGAATCTGTTTCATAACCCGCAGCAAGGCCGCCCGGTCGTCGAACGGCGGCCTGCTATCGGCCGGCAGCGACATTACGTACCGATAGGTTGCCTCGACGAGCCGGGCCGCACGGGTGGTATCCTGGGTAACGATCTGAGCGAAGCGGTATAACCCATCCAGTTGCTTCAGCAACACCTGGCGGTCGGCAACCGTAGCATTTCGGGTATCCGCTTTCATAACCTGTCAACAATGAAGGCTGTATCCAACCGTTTGCTCATGCGTGGCGATCCAGGAAGAATAAATTGACCGCAGCGCCTTTTCGAATGCCCAGCAACTCGGCTGCGTTCCCGCCGTTGACGGCAACTTCCAGAAAACCGGTGCTGCCGAACAACAAAAGCGGGTCGCCCTGAGGCACGTCGGCAAAAGTCGTGTGGATACCGTTGATAATGCCGCCGCCGATGTAACCCTTTACCTTCCGTCCGTCTCCATGCCGTTCGAGCGCCTCGCGAGTCACATTCGTAATTCCGTTCCCGAACCGATCGATGTGGATGACCCAGCCCCGGATGCCCCGATCGTCCTCGATGGGCAACGCCCAGCGCAGCGGCGTAAGGGCCGAAACCGGACTGCCGATCTCTTGCAGGGTAAGGCCACGGCTCAGATGAGCCGCAACCGGGGCAAACACGTCGCGCCCGTGGAAAGTGGCGCTCGGCGCCGGAGTGCGGTGGTACAGGGTACGGTCCAGTACGACGATCTCTTCGGGAGGGCTATCCTCAACGAGCAGAGAAAATATCCCGTTATCGGGACCAACGAACAGGTGATCGCCGTACCTCAAAGCAACCGGCAATCGGGAGGTGCCTACGCCGGGATCGACCACGACGAGATGCACCGTACCGGCAGGAAAGAAGGGCGCGGCGTTTTTCAGCACGAATGCGGCCTCCATGATGTCCTGCGGAGCAACTTCGTGGGAAATATCCACGAACCGGCACGCCGGGTTGATGCCCAGCATGACGCCTTTCATGGCGGCCACGTAGGCATCCCGGAGGCCGAAGTCGGTAGTGAGAGAAATCAGGTTCACGATGCGCGATCAGGTTGCCGGAAAAGTAATCCGCGAGGATTTATCGTCGGACACTCGACTGCCGGCCCAATGTAACCTAGTTTACGCAGGGGTGTTTACCCCACAGAAACCTTCACGGTTGCCCATGCCGTTGTGCCTCTGATGTCCGGAAAGCAAAAAACGAAAGATAATCCCAGGGGTCCGAAAGCAAAAACGGATTCGGGAGAGCGTCATCGGGAAGCGCTCGAACGGTTCGTGCAGTTCTGGGGCGATATGGCTTCCCGGTGGGGAATTAACCGCACGATGGCGCAGATTCACGCGCTTCTATATGCCTCGGAGGAACCGCTGGATACCGACCAGATCATGGACCGGCTGGCAGTGAGCCGGGGCAATGCCAACATGAATTTACGTTCCCTTCTCGAATGGGACCTGGTCTACAAAGTACACGCGCCCGGAAGCCGAAAGGATTTTTTCGTGGCCGAGAAGGACGTGTGGGAGATTACCCGCCGGATCGTCCGGCAACGGGAGCAACGAGAGCTAAAGCCGGTGCGGGCCCAACTGGAAGAATTACGCGCCCTCCTTTCCGACGACAATCCGCTCACGGCGGAGCGCGTGCTGAGCGAACGCATCGATAACCTGATTCACCTCATGGACGTGTTCCAGGGCTTCTCAGGAGCGTTGCTGCCGTTGCTCCGCAACCCGGACGCCGCGCTGCTTCGCAAGCTGATCGGCTTTGCGGCCATGCTTCGGGGTGACGACGGCGACCGGACCGCCTGAAGGCATCAACCTTGCTCCCCGAATCGTGGCGCCCCGCGTACGTTCTCTACCCGGGATACGCTACCCAGTAACGTAATGAGGGCATTGGGCGTCCTCCGGGTCAACTCCGCCTCCACGCGCACCCCGCCTCCCTCGCAGGGCTGCATGTGAATACGGGAGGAAGGTACGTCGTGCTGCCGGAAGATCGCTTCGAGTTGCGATAGCACCAGATCGTCGTCCGGTGCGATCAGCGTCAGAGTGCGCTTGCGGCCTCGACGAGCAATCCACGCCCCTACGGGGTCCAGCAGAACCAGCATACCCAGTACGGCCAGCGTAACGGCTCCGGCCCACAGCATGTACCCGATGCCGATGAGCATCCCGATGGCCGAAGCCACCCAGATCGTCGCCGCCGTGGTAAGGCCGTGCACGTCGCCCCGGGATTGAATGATGGACCCCGCACCCAGAAATCCGATGCCCGTAACGATTTGCGCCGCTATACGGCCGGGGTCGGCCCGCGTCGTACCTTCAGGCCAGGTCTCCAGCAAAGGCAGCAAAAGACTCACCAGCATGAACAGCGTGGACCCCGCAGTGATGAGCATGAGGGTCCTCAGCCCGGCCGGTTTGTTGCTCCGCTCTCGCTCGAAACCGAGGATGAAGCCGCAAGCCAGCGACATGCCCAGGCGCAAAGCCACTTCCGTTGCCATATGAGGGGCGCCGTCAAGCATGTTGCCTCCGGATTAGCGTACCCATTTGTCCCAGGCCCCGTACCGTTCGGTTTTCGGCCCCGCCGGAATGGAAAGAACCACTACGGCCACCCCGGCAACCAGACCGATCAGTCCGGCCGTCAGAGAGCTTCCACCCAGCACCCACGGAAGGCCGGCCACGGCTATACCGAGGGCTACATTGCCGTAACGGATAACTCGAACGACTTCTCCCCAGGCAATAATGGATAATACAACGATGAGCGCGCCACCGAGATGGAAAACGACGGAGGCCGGCTTCCCGACGCCCAGCGTATCGGGAACCGCCATGAGCGCCACGCCAAGCGCGGCGGAAATCATGAGGGTCCACGGTACGCTCATCCCCCACACGGACGCTTTCAATACGCCAACCGGCTTGCCCGGCAGTTCGTGCAGTTCCGGGGAGCGTTCATCGGGGCGGCTGCCTTCCGGGTCGCCGCCTTTCCAGAACACGTTCCACAGGTTCTCTCCCCGTTTCCTCGCCCCTTTCATGTGCTGCAACATCGCGATGACCTCATCCACCTCCAGGGGTATCATCGGCAGCATGATCGCTGCCGCCAGCAGGCAGAACGTACACCAGAAGCCTACCAGAACGGGTTGAGAGATCACCAGAAAAATATGCACGAGGCCGAGCGGTATCACCAGGATGCCGAAGAATGCCACCATCCAGGGCATGGTGCGCCAGCGGGCCGGACTCCCCATGAAGCCCATGAGAAACTCGAACGTGTAGGCGAGCGCTCCGAGTCCGCCGTCCGATACGGGCCACCCGTGCGACATCTGCGAATTCAATACCCGCCGGGAGCCCTCACCGAAAAACGGCTCCCATATGCTGTGGGTATACCCCAGCTGGAATACGGCCAGGTACCGCGAAACGAGAAAACCGACGAATCCCAGCACGATCATGATCCACCGCTGAGGCCAGCTCGACGGATTGTAGCTCCACCCGGGCGGTGTGGGCCCGCCCATGCGCATGAACAGAACCATGTTCGGCATACCGGGGATCAGGATCGTCAGCGCGACGACCAGTATCCCCACCAGCGTATCATTGAAGTACGCCGCCGCCGTGGGGGCCCAGAAAAGCAGCGGCGCCGCACTCAGCCAGATTCCAACGAAACAGGCCGCCCACAGGCTGACGGGCCGGTCGGGTTTGAGGGCGCGCCACCCGAAGAACATGAGCAGAATTCCGCTCAGGACGTCGCTCCACGTCATGAGCGCGGCCCGGAGCGCCGTGTGTGTCTCCTCGCTGAACCAGACGCCCCGCCCTCCGGAGGGGTCCACCCACAGGGCTTCGTTGAGGTAACCGAACGTAAACGGCGCAACGGCCGTCCACGCCCCCAGCAGGATCAGGCTCCAGTATATCCACAGCGTCTGGTGATGATGCATTCGCAGCATCCGGTACCGCTGCTCGCTGTACGGCTCTCCGTGTCCCTGTCCATGCTGCATCATGGGCCGGGTCACGCCGCGCTTGCCCATGCCATGGCCGCCCTGTCCTTCGCCGTCGCCATGATCGTGTTCGTCATGCTCGGTAGATTTCATTTCGGTAGGGTCGCTTGATGTATTCCCCGCTGGTATGAAGGGAAATGGTAAGCAATCCACACCGGAATCAGCGCCGCAGAAACATACCGTCACGGAATTCTTACACCGGAAACGGCCCTACGTGGCGTGTGCAACCTCCGAGAACCGACCGTATATTCCGTCGTCCTTCCGCTCCCTAGTCAACCGAAGCAAAGCACACCCCTCTCGGCAAAATGACCACGAAAGCAACCGGCGATCGCGGCGAGCGGCTGGCCGAAACGTATCTGGAGGGACTCGGTTACCGTATTCTGGAGCGAAATTACCGATTCCGGCACGCCGAGATCGATCTGGTTTGCTTCGAGCCGGCCCCGAAATACGAAGACGGAGGCGAAATCGTATTCGTAGAGGTCAAAACGCGGCTCGGAAGGGGGTTTGGCCGCCCGGAGGAAGCGGTCACCGAGGCCAAACAGCGCCAGATCGTACTGGCCGCCGACGCTTACCTGCACGAAAGACGGCTCGAACTGAGCCTGTGCCGCTTCGACGTGGTGGCGGTCACGTTGCAGGAAGGGCGTCCGGAGATCGAGCACTTCCGCCACGCCTTCCGTGTTTTCTGAAGGGTCAACGGGGGCGGTATTCCTTCGGCACCTCGTCGGCCACGCGCTCGAACGCAAGATAACCCATAAAGGTAACCCCGTACGGGTCTGCGATGTCGCCCTTGTAGTCCAGGATGGTAGGCCCCTTTTCGAGCTGAATCCAGGACGTCTGGTACCGATCCTTGTTCGGCTTGATGGCCGCGTTGCCCGATTTACGGAGCCAATCGTTGTACGATGGGTCCTCGTACTCCCCGAGGTACATGATTTCGACCGCGCCGTGAAAATCCAGGGTTTTCTCGTTGGGGTTGGCTCCATCGGAAAAGATCTCCTCCGGCTTGACCGGGAAGCGCATTTGCCGGTTGGATCGGCCTCCCGCCATCGGAGCGGCCGCCACGTTGTCGGAGGCCATCATCGAGGGACGGCTGAATATCTTGAATCCCTGCTCGTCCAGCCGCCCGGCCAGCAGGGCCAGCGCAAAGTGCCGGAACGACCCCATGAAGGCATTCTTCCGGTTCTCGCGCCACATAGCTTCCTGCTGCGGGCTATCCGCTGTCATCTCTTCGAATAGCGGCTCGCCGTCGTACCAGGTGCGGTTGGGCGTCGCGCCGAACTCCTTCAGGAAGTACTGGATGCGGTACCCGAGCGTCTCGTTTTCGATGATGAGCGTCTCGGAAGCCTTCGCCACGAACCGGCCGACCTTATCCTCGAAATCCAGCACCTCCGGGTTGAGTATCTTCACACCCAGCGCGCTCGGCGTCTCCCCGATGAACAGCCGAACGAACTTCTCGTACCGTTCCTGCCAGCGCTTGTCTTTCTTAGCTTCCACGACCACCTCGCCTCCCAGTTCGATGACGGCGGGTTTCAACCGGAAGTCGAATTGCTGCTCGCCCCCTTCCCGGAGCAGTACATCCTTTGCTATCGAGGTGTAACCGACTGTGGTGACGTAAAGCCGGTGAGCGCCGAGCGGCACTGCGTCAAGCCGGTATCGGCCCGCGTTATCGGTCGTCGTACCCATCATGGAGTTGGCGATGAACACGTGCGCCCCCGCCAGAGGCTCCCCCGTACTGTCGCTGACGACGCTGCCGTACAGGAAAGTATACCGGTTGTCCTGCGCCGAAGCCGAATCAACGAAAAGGAAAAGGGTAAACAGAACCGGAAGAAGCCGCAACGCTTTCATAAACGACAGGGAGTTACTGGAAAAGCCGGTTTAAGGCAAAGCATTTAAAATACAACAAGGATCGGGCCATTTGCCTTCGAAGGGATGCGGATCGGTTTACCGGGCTGTCCGAATGGCATCCAGCGTGGAGGGGTCCTCCAGGCTGGAGGTGTCGCCCGCTTCCAGGCCGAGGTATGCGGATCGGATGAGGCGCCGCATGACTTTCGCGTTGCGTGTTTTGGGCAGCGCCGTGGTGAATCGGATGGATTGCGGCCGCAACGCTTTCCCCAAACCGGCATCCAGGGCCTGCAAGAGGTTTTCCCGTAGCCGTTCGTCCCCCGGCGCGCCTGCGGCCGGAACGACGAACACGACGACCGCCTCACCCTTTATTTCATCGGGCACCCCCACGGCGGCGCATTCGGCTACCCCCGCCACGGCGTTACAAACGGCCTCGAATTCGGCCGGGCCTACCCGCTTGCCTGCGACGTTCACGGTATCGTCGGAGCGGCCGAGGATGTACCAGAGACCGTCCCGATCGACGGCGGCAAAGTCGCCGTGAACCCATACCCCCTCGTGCCGCTTCCAGTACGCATCGAGGTACCGCTCCGGCGCGTTCCAGAAACCCCGAGTCATCCCGATCCAGGGGCTTCGGATAACCAGTTCCCCGACCTCCCCCCGCACCGGCCGGCCCTGCGTATCCACAACGTCGGCATCCATACCCGGAACCGGCCCGGAGAAGGCGCAGGGCTTGAGCGGTCGGAGGAAGTTGCCGCACACGATACCCCCGCTGATTTCGGTGCCTCCCGAGTAATTCAGGATCGGTTTTTTCCCGCCGAGCGCCGTGTGGAGCAGCCACGTCCACGATTCAGGATCCCACGGACTGCCGGTAGAGCCTATGGCCCGGAGCGTAGAAATGTCGTGGGCACGCACCGGCCCATCGCCGTGAAGCTTCAGGGCGCGAACCAGCGACGGCGACACCCCGAGCAGCGTTATCCGATGCCGCTCCACGAGCGACCAGACGCGGTCCGGGCCGGGGTAATCGGGAGCGCCGTCGTACAGCACCATCGCCGCCCCGATGAGGAGGGTCCCGAACACCAGCCACGGACCCATCATCCAGCCCATATCCGTCATCCAGTATACCCGGTTCCCCGGCCGCACGTCCATGCACTGAAACATGTCCTGCGCCGCTTTCACCGGGAAGCCGCAATGGGTATGTACCGCCCCCTTCGGAGCGCCGGTGGTTCCGCTGGTATACAACAACATCATCACCTCATCGGCGGCGCTCCGGTAGGTTTCGGCTTCCTCCGGTGCGCCGGGCACGACATCGTGCCACCACACGTCGCGGGATGCATTCCACGGCGTTTCTTCTTCACCGTAGCGGACCACCAGCACCCGCTTGACCGATGACACGGCAGCAAGCGCCTCATCGGCGACTCGTTTCATAGGGATGAGGCGGTCCCTGCGCCGAAAAGCGTCGGCCGTAACGAGGTATCCGGCCCCGGCGTCGTTCAGCCGGGCCGCCACCGCGCCCGCCCCGAACCCGCTGAACAGCGGCAGGGCTACCGCTCCGATTTTAACGACGGCCAGCAGCGCAACGACCAGTTCGGACGTCATGGGCATAAAAAGCCCCACGCGCTCGCCGGGCGATACCCCCAGCGAACGCAAGGCATGGGCGCACCGATTCACTTCCCGGTGCAACGCTCCATACGTTAGCTCTTTCACCGCGCCGTTTTCCCCTTCCCACACGAGCGCCGTCCGGTTTTCCCGCTCGCTGCCGCGGTATTTATCCAGCAGGTTATGAACGATGTTCATTTGCCCACCCGGGCACCACCGGGGAAAGGCCGGGCCATCGGACAGGTCCACGACCCGATGGTATGGCTCATAAAACCGGATATCGAGTTCGTCCAGGACGGCGCCCCAGAACCATTCAATATCCTGCGTGGAACGGCGCTGCAAATCTTCGAGCGAGGAGAGCCCGTGCCGATCCATGAAGCGCTTCAGGTTGCTCGCCTCGGCCCACGCGGGGTCGGGCCGCCACGCTACGTCCTGATCGAACGGAAAGGATGCCGCCATTGGTTGCCTCCGGATAGAACCCTGTACGTTCACATACCCCGAGAGAGCGGCTTTTGTTTATCGCATAGAAAAATAGTAGGCGGCTCGTCTATGGATCAGGACAGTTGCTCCGGCAACCACATCCAGTGGATGTCGCCGATGCGTCGCCGGCTGATGGCGTGTTGTATGGTAGGGTGGAATTAACATGTTAGCCGTTTATTCCCCCCGCAGCTACAGCACCAGGTCCAGAGCTTCGTGGAGACTGCGTGCGCCGTTGACCTCCATACCGGAAGGGACTTTCAGACCCGTCAGGTTGTTGTGCGGCACGATGGCCGTGGTAAAGCCCAGTCGTGCGGCTTCGCGCAGCCGGGGCTCGAGCCGGCTGACGGTGCGCAACTCCCCCGCCAGACCCACTTCTCCGATGAGGACGGCGCCGGTATCGGTCGGTACGTCCCGAAAGGACGACGCTACCGCGGCGACCACGCCCAGATCGACGGCAGGTTCTTCCAGCCGGACGCCGCCGGCCACGTTCACGAACACGTCGTGGGCGGAGAGCCGCAGCCCTTCCCGTTTCTCCAGCACGGCCAGCAACATTTGCAGGCGGCGGTAATCGAACCCTGTTGCCGTTCGCTGGGGGGTGGCATACGAAGTAGGCGTCACGAGCGCCTGAATCTCGACCAGTATGGGCCGGGTGCCTTCCAGCGAGCATACGACGGCGGAACCGCCGGTCCCGAAGCTGCGCTCGGAGAGAAATATTTCACTCGGGTTGTCCACCTGCCTCAACCCGTCATCCCGCATTTCAAATACGCCGATCTCGTTGGTAGATCCGTACCGGTTTTTCACCGCCCGGAGTATTCGGTAGGCATGATGCCGCTCCCCCTCGAAGTAGAGTACCGTATCGACCATGTGCTCCAGGACGCGCGGCCCGGCTATGGAGCCCTCCTTGGTAACGTGGCCCACGAGAAACGTCGGGAAGTGCATACTCTTGGTCAGGTACAGCAGGGCCGAAGCCGACTCACGCACCTGGCTTACCGATCCGGGCGCCGAAGAAAGGTCCGGGCGAAACACCGTCTGAATCGAATCCACTACCATCACATCGGGGGCCACATCCTGGGCAGCGGCGATGATGTCCTCGATGTTGGTTTCGGCGAGCAGCAGGAAGTTCTCCGACGTGACTCCCAGCCGCCCGGCGCGCACCTTGACCTGCCGTGCCGACTCCTCGCCCGTTACGTACAGCACCCGGCGATCCGGCAGGTATTTACCCAGCTCGGTCATGAGGGTGCTTTTGCCGATGCCGGGGTCCCCCGCGAGCAGGTTGAGCGAGCCCTGCATGAGCCCGCCCCCCACTACCCGGTCGAACTCGGCTACGCCGGTCATGAGGCGCACCTCGCCGCCCGGCTCCACTTCGGAAAGCGTAACGGGGCGTGAGAGGCCGGAGGCGCCGGAGAGCCTGGCCCCATGCGTCCCGCCTACCTGTTTCGCCACAGGCTCCTCATCGAACGCCTCCCACGTTTCACACGAAGGACAGCGCCCCATCCACTGGGCGGAAGCATACCCGCAGTGGCGGCATACGAAACGGCTTTTTGCTCTGGCCATAGCAATCGGTTCGGCGTTTGATAACCACAAGATACATCGCGAGCCTGTCAGCGGTACGTCACAGGGGCCGGTATGCCGTTCCGGCCACCCGACTACATACCGGGTCCCGGTAAAATCGAGGCTTTTTCAGGGGGAGCGCATCAAAAGTCGGCAGATTGCGTTCACTGTGTCGTTTATCGGACGGAAAAGCCTCAGCCACGATCGTCCCCATCCATGCCCGATCTCCATCTCCTGCTCCGGCCGTTTTTTTCGCTCGGCCGGTACTCGCTGTTGCTGTCCCAGGCATTTATCTCGTTGGGCGAGTTCAAAACGTACCGCAAGAACCTCACCGAACAGATGATACGGATCGGGATCGATTCCATCCCGATCATCGCCTTATCGGCGGCATTCTCCGGGGCGGTAACGACCGTACAGACCGCCTATCAGCTCGTCTCGCCGCTCATCCCGAAATCCATCATCGGGTCCATCGTGGCCCCGTCGATGATCCTGGAACTGGGCGTCGTGGTGCCGGCTTTCATCCTGGCCGGACGGGTAGGGGCGCGCATTGCAGCCGAACTGGGCACCATGCGCGTATCCGAGCAGATCGACGCGCTGGAGGCGATGGGTCTGAATTCCGTCAGCTACCTCGTCGTGCCGCGGGTGCTGGCCGGACTGGTGATGTTTCCGGTGCTGTACATCGTGGCCTGCTTCGTCGGCATCGGCGGGGGCGTGCTGGTAGCCGAACTGGGCGGTTTCCTTTCGGCGGGCGAGTTCATGCAGGGGGCCAGAGAGTTTTTCCGACCCTTCGACGCCGTGTTCGGCATCATCAAAGCCGTCGTATTCGGATTCATCATTACCACCATTGCGGCCTTCAAAGGGTACTATACCCGGGGAGGAGCCGAAGGAGTGGGCCGCAGCACCACCGAGGCCGCCGTAACGAGTTGTGTTTTCATCCTGCTCGGCGACCTTCTACTGGCCATGTTGCTTCTGTAACGCATGATCGAGATCAAAAACATCACCAAGAGCTTCGATGAGCGCATCGTATTGCAGGACGTATCGCTGACCATCGAGGAAGGAGAGACGCACGCCATCATCGGCCGGTCTGGGTCGGGCAAAAGCGTGTTGATGAAGCACATCATCGGGCTGCTGAAACCGGACTCCGGGCAGGTGCTCGTGGACAACGTGGACATCAATACCGTTCCCTACGGTGAGCTGCGGACCGTCCGCCAGCAGTTCGGCGTGCTCTTTCAGGGCGGCGCTTTGTTCGACTCCATGACGGCGTTCGACAACGTAGCGTTTCCGCTGCGAACGTTTACCGATCTCGGTGAAAAGGAACTCCGCGAGCGGGCGCAGGAGTGCCTGGAACTCGTCCGGCTGGACGACATCGGGTCGAAACGACCGAGCGAACTATCCGGAGGGATGCAGAAACGCGTGGCGCTGGCCAGAGCCATTGCCCTCCGGCCCCGGTACGTCATCTACGACGAGCCGACGAGCGGCCTGGATCCGGAGACGTCCAACCGCATCGACGAGTTGATCCGGTCGCTGGCCGACCAGCTGAACATCACGAGTATCGTGGTCACACACGACATGCACTCCGTGCTGTCCATAGCGGACCGGGCTTCGTTCGTGCACGAAGGCCGCCTTCGGTGGATCGGGACGATACCCGAATTGCACGCGAGCAACGACGAGGTCCTGCTGGACTTCGTAAAGGCCAATGAATACCAGATCGGCAACGCCGGAGCCACTGCCTGAAGCGCCCCGGCGGTAACGATCCGGCTATCGTAATATCCCCTTCCCCGTCACAACCGCACCCTTTCTTACATTTCGGCATGAAATTCAGCAAAGAGCTCAAAGTCGGCTTTACCATCGTGCTGGCCCTCATCCTGTTCATCTTCGGGGTGCGGTACATGCAGGACATCCCCATTTTCAGCGGCACGTTCGAGTTGTATTCGAATTTTCCTGATGCCGGCGGGCTGCTCACGGGAAATCCGGTCCGGGTTAATGGGGTGGATGTCGGGAAGGTGGAAAGCGTCCGACTGGACCCCGTAACCCGGCTGGTACAGGTGCGGTACCACGTCGATACGGAATTGTGCGTACCCCGGGGATCGTACGCCGTGATCGACGGTATTGCGGCCCTGCAGAATCTGTACCTGCGCCTGGAAATCCAGGGCGCAGAAACCGACTGCGTGGAAGAAGGATCGCTGATTCCGGGGCAGGAGGAAAAAGGGTTGAGTTCCCTCCTGGGCGAAGCGCCGGCGTACGTCCAGCGGGCCGACAGCATCCTGCTATCGACGCAGCAGGCGCTGACCGGCGCCAACCGTGTATTCGAGGGAGCGGACGTACTGATCAACGGGGCGAACGTGGATCTGCGCCAGACGCTGGGGCAGTTTCGGGAGACGGCCGCCTCGCTGGACCGCGTGATCCGGGGGCAGGAACAACGCCTCGGGGCGGTCATGGCCAACATCGATACGATCACGGCCGACGTGAGCCGCTTCAGCCGGAAAGGCAGCATCGACTCCGTTGCCGTGGCCATCGAAAACCTGAACCGGCTGTTACGACGCCTCGAGACGGATACGCAGGCCCTCGGACGCTCCGTGGGTGTGGTGGACTCGCTCGTGGCCGGCATCGGCGAGGGACGCGGAAACCTGGGCATGCTCCTCTCCGATTCAACCCTGTACGGCCGTATCGACACGTCGCTCTCCAACATCAACGCCATCCTGGAGGATTTCAAGCGTAACCCGGGCAAATACCTCCGCCACGTAGACATCATCGACGTTTTCTGATGCCGGACTATAACGACGCACTCACTCTGTTTCATCAGTGGACCGCCGGAGACAGCCTCCGCCGACACGCCTACGCCGTGGAAGCCGGTATGGAGTACTACGCCGAGCTGTTCGGAGAGGATGTAGAGCGTTGGCGGATAACGGGCCTCCTGCACGATATGGACTACGAAAAGCACCCCACCCGGGAAGAACATCCGTACACGGGGGTGGCTGCGCTGCGCACGCTGGGATACCCGGAGGACATGCTCGATGCCATCATGGGGCACGCGGCCTATACAGGCGCACCGCGCGTCACCCTGCTTGCCCGCACCCTGTTCGCCGTTGATGAAACGGCGGGGTTTATCACGGCGGTGGCGTACGTCCGCCCGACGCGGCTGGAAGGGTTGAAGCCGGGTTCGGTGATCAAGAAGCTCAAAGATAAGGCATTTGCCGCCGCTGTCAGCCGAACCGACATTTATGAGGGCGCCGAGGAACTCGGCCTGGACGTATCGACCCACATCGGACATGTCATCGCCGGGATGCAGAGGCGTGCCGAACGGCTGGGCCTCGGACCGGGCTGAAGCCGGCGCGGCGAAAACGTATACACCATGGAGCGGGAAGCAAACCCACAGGAACCGGATTCCGCGCCGGCAGACACTACGCCGGTAGCCACCATACCCGAAGCCAGGGCCGTTACGAAGGCGCGTGCCAGGGATCTGCGGTCGCTGCTGTGGCGGTACATCCTACGCCATATGCCGCCGGGCGAAGCACGCACGGCGACCATACCGGAGCCGCCGAAGATGACCGGCGCTTACCGTCGCCTCCTGCCGGTCCTGAAAGCCGTTCCCTGGCTGCTCGGAGCGTTGTTTTTCCTCTCGTTCTTCTGGGACTTTCCCGGCTACGATGTCGCCATAGCCGGCTATACCCTGTCCGCCGAAGGTCTCCTGCGCATCCTGTCCGTAAGCGGCCTCATCGGGTTTCTGACGAACTGGCTGGCGATTACCATGCTTTTTCACCCCCGGAAACGCAGGCCCATTTTCGGGCAGGGCCTCATACCGGCGCAGCGGGAGCGGGTAATCTACCGGCTCGCTACGGCCATCTCGCAGGAGCTGATCAGCGAGAAGATCATCAAGGAAAAAATCGAGCAGAGCGGCGTCATCGCCAAATACCGCGTGCAGGCGCTCGGCGTAGCCCGGGGTGTGCTGGAGGATCCGGAGTTTCGCCAGGATCTCAAAGTGCTCACCGCCGGGTACGTTGAACAGGTGCTCGGCTCCGAGGAAGTGCGGCGCAAGGTGACGGAAATCCTCGTCGAAAAAATCGAGCAGTACGCCGGGCAGGGTGTGGGCGGGTGGGCGCTGAAAGCCTATCGCCTGCTGAACGAAGCCGACTTTCAGCGACGGATCGATTCGGCCGTGCGGGAGCTGCCGGCCTCGCTGGATGTGGCCCTCGACAACATGGACCACCTGCTCGACCGGATTCCGGAAAAGCTCGAAGCCCGCTCGGAGGACATCGAGACGTGGGCGACCCGCATCATCCTCGGCTTCGTGGAAAAGCTGGACATCTACGAAATGATTACGACCAACATGAGGGCCTACGACGAGCAGCAACTGGAGCGCCTGCTGATGCACACGGCCAACGAGCAGCTCAACTACATCAAATACCTCGGAGGCATCCTGGGCGTCGTGGGCGGGCTGGTCATCTGGCGTCCCCTGCTGTCGCTGGTGGTTTTCGGGGTGGTCGGGATCGTCCTGCTGGCTCTGGACCGAATGCTTGCCGCATACCGGCCGGCGGCTCAGGAACAGGTGTAATCCATCGTCTCGATCTCGTCGGCCGGGAATCCGGCCGCCGCTGCGTGCACTTCGGGCTCGTCCTCGCGGAAATTGAGCAGTATTTCCAGTACCGCATCGCAGGTTTCCTGTTCATAAATGAGCGCCCTTAGCCGGGATGCGTTACGAAACCCCTTGAAATAGCCCCCGTACATCCGACGCATTTCCACGACGCCCTTGTACTCGCCGAGCCAGTCGCATTTCATGCGCAGGTGTTCCGCCGCCACCGAAACACGTTCATCCCACGTTGGAGGGGGCGGCGTCTCCCCTGTTTCGAGGTAGGCCCGGGCGTCCCGGAATATCCACGGGTTGCCGATGGCGCCGCGGCCTACCATGACGGCGTCCACTCCGGTTTCCTCGAACATACCGCGTATGCGTTGCGGCGTGAGCGCATCGCCGTTGCCGATGAGCGGAATCTGCAAACCGGCTTCGTCCTTGATGCGCCGCAGCCAGTCCCACCGGGCCTCGCCTTTGTACATTTGCGAGCGAGTGCGGGCATGGACGGCCAGCGCCGCGATGCCGGTATCTTCCAGCATCCGCGCCACCTCCAGAATCCGGATGCTGTCGTCGCTCCAGCCCAAGCGCGTCTTGACCGTTACCGGACGGGTCGCGTTTTCCACTACGGCTTCCGTAATGCGGCGCATCTTGGGTAGGTCCCGCAGGATTCCCGCCCCGGCATCCTTGCTCACGATCTTCTTAACGGGGCACCCGAAATTGATGTCGATGAGATCGGGGCCGGCTTCATCCACGATTCGGGTTGCCTGGCGCACCTGCTCTACGTCGCCGCCGAAGATCTGTATGCCCAGAGGCCGCTCGTCCTCGGAAAACTCCAGCTTCTTGTGCGAGCCGTCGGAGTCGTACACCAGCCCACCCGACGATATGAACTCGGTGTACAGCACGTCCGCGCCGAACCGCTTGCACAGCCGCCGAAACGGCGGATCGCTGACATCCTCCATCGGAGCCAGCACGATCGGCCGGTTGCCGAGTTCGATAGAACCGATACGCATTCTTCCCTCTCCGTTTTCCTCCCCTCCTACAGCCGGTCCGGTAGCGGGTTCCTGATGGGCCGGTCGCTGTAACCGCAGCAAGAATGCCCCGTAGAAAGGATGCAGATGAAGAATCGTGTATGTGTTCTTACAATTGAAGTGGGTTTCTCCGCTTACCTTCCTGCGCCCCGCCTGCCGGACGGCGGTTCGAAAAGACCGGACACTCGCTTATCCTTATCATCCAACCATCGGGTACATCATGACGCAATTAGCCAGAGCCGGTACGGCCGCCTCCGTCGCCGCCGTTGCACTTTTCGCCGCCGGGTGCGGTCCGAATCTTTTCAACCGCATCAGCAACTTTTGGTCGCTCAGCTGTTGCGGGGTCGTCGTAGTAATCCTGGATGTGATCGCCCTGTTGGAAATCGCCCAGAGCGCCCGTTCGACCTCTGACAAAATCCTCTGGGCCGCGCTGATCGTTTTATTCCCGATTCTCGGCTTCGTCGTATACTACTTCTTCGCCCGAAAGTAGGCTACCGGTTTTGCCGGTGTTCGATCAGGTCGTCCACGACGCCCTGATCGGCCAGCGTGGTGGTGTCGCCGAGATCGGCGGTGTCGTTGGCGGCGATTTTGCGCAGGATGCGCCGCATGATCTTCCCCGACCGGGTTTTGGGAAGCCCGACGCTAAACTGGATGTGGTCGGGGCCTGCAATCGCCCCGATCTGGTCCCGAACGTGCCGGACGAGATCCTGCCGGAGCGTTTCCGTCGGATCGACGCTGCCGATCAGGGTGACGTAACAATAAATCCCCTGCCCTTTTATCGGGTGGGGGAATCCGACCACGGCCGCCTCGGCCACCGCTTCGTGGGATACCAGGGCGCTTTCGATCTCCGCCGTACCGATGCGGTGGCCGGAAATGTTGAGTACGTCGTCCACCCGGCCCGTAATCCAGTAGTATCCGTCGGCATCCCGGCGGCATCCGTCGCCGGTGTAATAACGTCCGGGGAACTGCGTGAAGTAAGTATTCACGAACCGGTTATGGTCTCCGTACACGGTGCGCGCCTGCCCCGGCCAGGAGTCGGCGATGACGAGCAAGCCTTCCGTTTCGCCCTCCAGCACGTTGCCTGATCCATCCAGCACCTCCGGTCGTATCCCGAAAAACGGCAGCGTGGCGGAGCCGGGTTTCTGCGGAATGGCTCCCGGCAGCGGGGCGATCATGATGCCGCCCGTTTCGGTCTGCCACCACGTATCCACGATGGGGCAGCGACCGTCGCCAACGACGTCGTAATACCACCGCCAGGCCTCCGGGTTGATGGGCTCGCCGACCGTGCCGAGCAACCGCAGCGACTCGCGGCTCGCCCGGCGAACCGGCGCTTCGCCGTCGCGCATCAGCGCCCGGATGGCTGTCGGGGCGGTGTAAAACAGGCTGACCCGGTGCTTATCGACCACCTGCCAGAATCGGCCGGAGTCCGGGTAAGTAGGCGTACCCTCGAACAGAATCTGAGTGGCTCCGTTGGCCAGCGGCCCGTACACGATGTACGAGTGCCCTGTCACCCACCCTACGTCGGCGGTGCACCAGAACACGTCATCGGGCCGGAGGTCGAACACGAGTTCATGCGTGAGCGACGTATACAGCAGGTACCCGCCGGTGGTATGCAACACGCCTTTCGGCTTGCCGGTGGAACCGGACGTATAGAGGATGAATAACGGATCTTCGGCATCCATCGGCTCGGCAGGGCACTCGGCAGGGACGCCTTCAACGGCCTCATGGTACCAAACGTCGCGGCCCTCGGTCCACCCTGTGCTTCCGCCGGTTCGCCGTACGACCAGCACCGTGCGAACGTCCGGGGTGCGTTCGATGGCTTTGTCGGCGTTTTTCTTGAGCGGGACGGTTCGTCCGCCGCGCACCCCTTCATCGGCGGTAATCAGAAACGTCGAGCCGCCGTCGAGCATCCGGT
>CBDUBS010000056.1:0-20275 GCA_965365445.1 uncultured bacterium
GGCGACCCGCATACGCCACCCGCCGGAAAAGGTATGCAGCGGGCGGTTGAAGTCGGCAGGGTCGAACCCGAGCCCGGAAAGTACGGCTTCCGTTCTGGCCTGTATGCGGTGCGCCTCGCGCGTAACGAGTTCTGCATGGACCTGCTCGAGCTGATGCAGCCACTTGTGGTAGGTGTCGCTCTCGTGATCGTCGGACCCGGCAAGCGCCCGGGTAATCTCCTCCTCCTGCCGTTGAAGCTCGAGGACATCCTCGAAGGCCCTCAGCGCATCCTCGAGCACCGTTATTTCTCCCCGCGTTTCCTGTACGTCCTGCTCCAGGTAGCCGAGCGTCGTGCCGCCGCCGATGGCTACTTCCCCCTCGTCGGGGGTATGCCTGCCGGCAATCAGGCGCAGGAGCGTCGTCTTACCAGCGCCGTTGGGCCCGATCAGGCCGATCCGTTTGCCCGGCTTGATCGTCCATGTAACGCCGTTCAGGACTTGCTGGCCGCCGAAGGCGAGCGATATGTTGAGTAGTTGAATCATCGATGCCGGTAGATGTCAGAACGACCGCTGCTCAAATGCCGTACGATCGTAACGGTTTCGTACCGGCTCACGGCTTCCGCAGAACGCAGGTCGTTTTGCTGCGCGTCGCGAACGTCATAGCTTTCAGCAGGTCTCGGGGCTTGCCCGAGGTGAGTTCCTTGATCCATGTGTCGCGGAACGGGGTGCGATGCACCCGAACCAACTCGAACGCGTTCGACCGGAGGAGGTGCTCCAGGTTGTCCCATGTGAACGTGTAGGGATGGCCCTTGTCGATTTGCAGTGTCTCGGCGAGCGCCCGGACGGCCTTTCCCCATCGGTGGTATACATTGAGGCGAAGAAACACGATTCCACCTTTCCGAAGCACCCGGTGCATTTCCTGAACCACCCGGGCCGGCTGCTCGCAATGGTCGAGCACGTTGTCGATGATGATCAGGTCGAATCGTTCGTTTTCGAACGGCAGGTGTTCGCCCTGCGCCCTGGCGTAGTGGACCTCCCCGTCGCGGGCCGCCGTGAACCGATCGACTGAAGCATAAAAATCCTCCAACGGATCGACAGCGTAGCGGTGCCGGCTGTCCAGGTAGGTGAGTATACCGGCGGCCCCGCTCCCAACCTCCAGGATCCAGGTATCCGGGCGGATCGTCATCAGGCCGGCCAGCTCCCGGGTCAACTCCTCGGCGTATCGCTCATAAAACGACGGGTCGATGCGCGAGACGACGCCCGCCCACCAGTCGCGCTCGTAGGTCTGCGCCTTCTTCCAACGCTCGGTGGTTTCGTCAGTAGGCGTTGTCATTGATGAACCCTTTCCAGAGCGTCATGAACATGATCTTGAAATCCAGTCGGAGCGACCAGTGCTGAATGTAATAGAGGTCGTACTCGATCCGCTTCTCGATGGACGACGAACCGCGCCACCCGTTGACCTGCGCCCATCCTGTGATCCCGGCTTTGGCCTTATGGCGCAGCATATACCGGGGCACATGGTTCTTGAACTCCTCGATGAAAACCGGCCGCTCCGGGCGCGGCCCGACCACCGACATATCTCCCTTCAGCACGTTAATGAATTGCGGAAGCTCATCGAGCGACGTTTTACGCAGCCAGCGCCCCACGAATGTGGCCCGCTTCTCTCCAGGCCTGGCCCATACCGGCCCGGAGCCGGCTTCCGCATCCACCGGCATCGACCGGAACTTGAGCATCTGGAACCGCTGGCCGTTGAGACCCATGCGTTCCTGCCGGTAAAACACCGGTCCGGGGGAGGAGAGTTTTACGGCTGCCGCAATGAATATCATCAGCGGGGAAACCACCGCCAGGAAGGCCGCGGAAAAGGCGATATCTACCAGCCGTTTCGTAAACCGCCGGATCTCCAGCGGGGCTTCGTCGATCAAGTGGATCACCGGCAGCCCGTCCACGTCGGTGACTCGTCCGTTGAGTATGTTGTACTGCAACAGGTCCGGCACCAGGCAGACGTGTGTGAGCCGCGTGGAGAGCTCGTTGACGATAGACTCGATCCGCTGCGCCGCCGAGAGAGGAAGGGCGATGTATACATAGTCGATGGGGCGGCCTTCCGCTTCGAACCGGTCGATGACGGCCGCCGCCTGATCGGTGGAGCCGAGCACGTCGGGCAAGCCCAACTTGAAGTCGTCCAGAAACCCGACGACTTGCAGCCCGATCCACGGATATTGATTGAACGCCCGTTCGACGCGCCGCCCTGCCAGCCCCGCTCCGACGAGCAGCACCCGTTTGAGGTTCTTCCCCTGCTGCCGCGCCTTTCGGGCCATGGTGTACAGCACCAGCCGGAGCACGATCATCGCCGCAGGGGTAATCAGCCCGAAAAGCAGCATATGAAGCCGGGAGAAGTACAGCTCCCGGTAGAACGAAAGCGAGGCCGCCACGAACAAAAACCCTACCCCTACCGCCCTGGCGACGGAAAACACGAGCAGGGTCAGGCGCTGCGCCCGGTCGGGCGCGTACAACCCGGACGACCAGAATACGACCGAGGAAACGACGAATATCCAGGGAACGAAGCCCAGGTACTGGGTGATGGGTACCCATGCCGGCGGCGTCAGCACCTCGAACCGGATGTAGTATGCCGCTATCCAGCTCGTAATGACGATGACCGAATCAGCGACGAACAACAATCGCTGATATAACCGACTTTGCTCCTGTAGCATGGCGCCTGTTCAGCAGATAAGCTCTCTAACGATAGACTTGTAGCCTTATCTCATGCGCACTGCCGGGGCTTGACTGACGTAACGGAGGGGTGACGGAAGGGATGGTCTCGAAAGATACGACGAAAGCAACGGAAAAAGGTAGCCCGACCGGTGAGATTGTCGTCCCCACGGCGGCGCCAACCGTCGTCAACCCGCCCGGGCGGCTCGTTCTGCGAGTGCTATAGCGCCGAGTACACCCGCCCGTTGCCCTGTTTCGGGGGGCACGACGAATCGGTCGATGCCCTCCAGTATCTCGGGCGCCTGTACGTACCCGTTGAGAATTTCCTGAAGGTTTTTCCGAATCATCGGAAACAGGTGCTGCTGCTGCATCACGCCGCCCCCCAGGATCAAGCGCTGCGGCGAAAGGGTATAGGTGTAGATAGCCAGGGCGTATGCCAGGTATTTCGCTTCATATACCCAGGCTTCGTGATCGGGGGGAAGCTCCCGGGCGTTTGCGCCCCACCGGGCCTGCAGGGCCGGCCCGGTCGTCAGCCCCTCCAGGCACGCCCCGTGATACGGACAGACCCCCGGAAACATATCTCCTTCGATGCGGGGCAGCGGGACGTGGCCCATCTCCGGATGCACGAGCCCGTGCATGATCTGTCCGCCTACCATGCCTCCTCCACCGATGCCGGTGCCCACCGTGAGATATACGAACGTATCCAGCCCCCGGGCGGCCCCCCAGCGGTACTCGGCCAGCGCGGCAGCGTTCACGTCCGTATCGAAGCCCACCGGCGTATCGAGCGCATACCGGAACGGTCCGAACATGTCGGTCTGGCTCCACCCCGGTTTGGGTGTCGTGGTGATGAAGCCGTAGGTCGGCGAGTCCGGGCGCAAGTCAACCGGTCCGAATGTCCCGATGCCGATTCCGGCTAATTTCCCCGGGCCCTGGTAGCCCCTGAAAAAATCGATCGCGCGCTGAATGGTTTCTTCCGGGGTGGTCGTGGGGAACTCTACCTGATCGTAGAGGGCGTCCGGCCCGGTCCCTACGGCGCACACGAATTTGGTGCCGCCGCCCTCTACGCCTCCATATACCGATTGACTCTCTGCCATGTATGTTAGCCGTCTGTAGTGAATGAAGTCCCGGTCGCTTGCGAACCGGAGTGTGAAAAGGTAGGAGCTATGGATCAGTGGAACCACATCGCCCCGTACAAGCCACCAGGTATTCAAAAAACGTACGGTTTGCCATGAAAACGAAAGCCTTTCTTTTCGATCTCGACGGGACGCTCATCGACGCCAATGAAACCCACGCCCGGGCGTGGAAAGATACGATGGACGAGTTCGGTTACACGGACGTAAGCCGGGAACGCATCGCGCTGGAAATCGGAAAGGGCGGCGACAAACTGGTACCCACGTTGCTGGGTGATGTGCCCGAAGCCCGGAGCAAAGCCCTCCGTGAGCGGCACGACGAGCGATTCCGCGAACTGGTCGATAAAGAGGGCATCCAGGCGTTTCCGAAAATCGAGCCTCTGTTCGAGGCCATTCACGAACGGGGGTTGCAGATCGCCATTGCGACCGCATCGCAAAAGGAAAACCTGGAGCGCGTGGCAAAGGCGGCCGGTCTCGACCTCCAGAAGCTGGCGGACGAAATCGTAACGGATACGGATGTACGGAATAGCAAACCGGATCCGGATACGGTGCAGGCCGCCGTGAAGAAATTGAAACTCGATCCCGGTGAGTGCGTCATGGTCGGGGATACCATCTACGATGTCGAAACGTCGGCTCGCGCCGGCGTGGCCTGCATCGGGGTGCTCACCGGAATCTGGACCGCCCCGGACCTGGAGCGCGCCGGAGCCGTCGCCACGTACCGCGACACGGCCGACTTGCTCGACCACCTCGACGAAGCGCTGGAGAAAGTAGAGCGAAGGGACTAATACCAGTATTTTACGCACGTCTCCATCAGGCGGACGCTCGTAAACCGGTTTTGCTGCTCGATGGCTTCGGGATCGGCCACCACGAAACAGGCCGGTGCATCCCGCATGGTCGGAGAGAGCGATACCGACAGGCGCTCCTCCCAGGTTTTCCGCCAGGACGCAGGCGCCTCTTCCGGAACCGGCAAGGCGTTCAGAGTGAGGAAAAGGAGGGTCCATATCCGCGCCGTGGCATCGAAATCGTACCCCCCGGCCAGCGTATACAGAATGCGCCCCTGCGCGTACTCATGGGCCAGTTCCCGCAGCCGCCGGAAGAGCCGCTCGTATGCATCGGTCGTCAGAAGCAGGTCCGCCAGAGGGTCCCGGTAATGAGCGTCCGCTCCGCACGGCACGACGAGCACGTCCGGCTGAAACCACGACAGGGCATGGGGAACGACACGCTCGAATGCATCCAGATACCCGGCGTCGGTCGTGCCGGGCTCCAGCGGCACGTTGAGCTTGAACCCCTTGCCCGCGCCTTCTCCCAGTTCGTGCAGGTACCCCGTGCCCGGAAACAGGTACTGCCCGGATTCGTGCAGGCTGATGGTCATCACGTCGCCTTCGTCGTAGTGCAGCCACTGCACCCCGTCGCCATGATGCACGTCGATATCGATATATGCCACCCTGAAGCCGCGCCGGGTAAGCGCCCGGATGGCTATCGAAAGGTCGTTGTACACGCAAAAACCCGAGGCCAGCTCGCGTTGGGCATGGTGCAACCCTCCTCCCAGCTGCAACACGCACGTGGCC
Source organism: uncultured bacterium (assembly GCA_965365445.1). GTDB lineage: Bacteria > Bacteroidota > Rhodothermia > Rhodothermales > DASSAV01 > CBDUBS01. Next base: position 5,384 of record CBDUBS010000056.1, read on the forward strand.
TCCCCGTCCGCAATGAGTTCGGCCGCTTTCAGCGTTCCCCCGGCCAGGCAACGGGCCGCGGCATCCATGTTTTCGAAAACCGGCACGTCCGGCGTGCCCAGCCCGAACCGGGCGGCATCCGGCAGTCCCCGGCCCCTCGAAGCCGCCTCCACCTGATCCACGTACCGTTCGCTGTGTACGCTCAGCACATCCTCGCGAGAAGCCGGAGGCGGCGACACCAAATGAGGGGTGTGCCCGAGCGCTTCAATGAGCTCCAGAACCATCTGGAGACGAAGCGGACTGAACGGGTGCTTCGGACCGAAATGGTACTCCTGGTACCCCGAGTGGTAAACTACAGGGACCATTGTTTCCGCCTGGGCCAGGTTACTTCGAATCCGGTTTCGCGCAATCGGTCGGCCAGGGCGTGCGTGCTCAGGGTATTCACCCGAAGGATGACGGCCTGGGACCTCCCCGGATCGGCATAGCTCAACACCGACAGAATATCGACCCCCTCGCTGCTCACCGTGTCCATCAACCGGACGATCGCTCCGGGCGCCTCTGGAAGCTTCACTTCGATTCGCCCGGAGGGTCCATGGACGCCCGTGAGCAGGATGAGTGCATGCAACAGATCCGGGCCGGTGATGATTCCGGTCAGCCGCTCGCCCTCGAGCACCGGCAGACAACCGATTTTTTGCTCATGCATCAACCGGGCAGCCTCTTCGACGGGTTCGAGCGGCGTGGTGGTCACTACATGCTGCGTCATTACATCGCGCAGATTGGCTTCCTTCGGAAACGGGTGCGGATGCAGGGCGCTCGTCATGAGGCGCAAGTCCCGATCCGTAACCACCCCGACCAGTTTCCCTTCCGTTACCACCGGGAGGTGACGGATGCCATGCGTTCGCATGGCTTCGTAAGCCGCGGCGAGGCTGTCGGCCTCCGTCGCCGTTACGACGGGGCTATGCATGATGTCACGTACGAGCATGAGCAATCACCGCCAATCGTTTGAGGAATACTATACGATACTACTTCTCCTTCAAATACGCAGAACGTTTTCGCTTTGCTTCCGGAGAATACCGGATACCTTGCGAGATTCCGGGTCAAGCCCGGAACGACATGAAGGAGGGAAGCCATAACGTACCTCGAAGCAATTAACGAATAGCTCTTCGATATACAAAATGACGCAAACAGGCACAGTCTGCACAGGCATGACGAAGCGGGTATGGTATTGCATTCTCCTGACGCTAACGGCTGTCGGGAGCCTTACGGTGTCGCCCGGTACCTTCTGGTTTACCCCGGGCGAAACCTCTGGCCTGCGATATTTATCATCAAATAAGTATTTGTATTTATGAAGTTGGAAGCAGTCATTTAAACTGCCGTCCCTGAAAATATCGCACGAAAAGTTGTGCATTTTGTGCACAGCCCGTAACTTTCGGCCCGGTACAGCGATCGCGTGCGGCCCGGTACCATTTCGCGACAGAGTATAACTGATTGATTCACCATCACATCCGCCCGGATGTCAAACCCCCGGCGGGTGATGCCCATCGAAAGTGAGGAAGTCGTTATGCGGCGGAAACCGGTTACCTTATTCTTTGCGGCAGTTTGTTTATGGGCGCTTACCTGGAGTGTGCAGCGCCCCCCTGTTCCCGAGGAGCAGGCTTCATCCGAGGGAAAGCTTCCCACCCTTGTCGATACCACCCATCGCTTTCCGATCATCAAAGCGGCTTTAGCGCCTCGTCCGGTGTCGTCGCGGAAGGTCGATCGCCCACAGCCTCCCGGCAGCACCGAACCGGCGGACTCGACGCAGGTAGCCGTGTTCGACTCGACCGTCGAGGTTACGAAGCCCGTCGAGATGGGAGAAGCCAGCTATTACGGCAACGAACTGGCCGGGCAACCCACCGCCAGCGGTGAACCGTTCGATCCTGCCGAGTTGACGGCCGCCCACCCTACGCTGCCTCTTGGATCGAAGCTCCGCGTTACCAATACCCGCAATGGTCGCTCTATCATCGTCCGCGTGAATGACCGCGGCCCCTTCCGCGGTAAGCGAGTGATCGATGTCTCCCGCGAAGCGGCCCGCAAGCTCGGGATGCTCCAGCGGGGAACCGCGATGGTAACCCTGGAACTGATCAAAAAGAAGGGAAAGTAAGCCGCACGCGCGGAGCGCCATTCAGATGTATCGGCACGGGTCGATGGCGGGTAATGCAACCGCCGGTCGCATTATGCACATGTTCGCGCCGGGTGATGCATTGCCCCGCCTGTGGAGTGGGAAAGTCCGTTCATTCCAGGGCAATCTTCAGGGAAATGTCCAGAGCCTTCACCGAATGCGTTAGTCCGCCGCACGAGATGTAATCTACCCCGGTCGCCGCTATGGCATGTACGGTGTCCAGAGTGACGTTTCCGGAGGCCTCCGTGGGGATGCGCCCGCCCACCCGTTCGACGGCCGCCCGAAGCATCGAGCAGTCCACGGCCCCGTTCGGTGCGGGCCGGGTCATGTTGTCCAGCAGGATGTAGTCTATGCCGCCGATTTCGAGAAGGACGTCGATCTGTCCGAGCTGGGCGGCTTCCACCTCGATCAGCACGTCCGGGGCGTGTTCCAGCCGGTACCGTACGGCCCGGCGCACGGCCTCCCGGACGCCCCCCGCTGCGGCGATGTGGTTGTCCTTGATGAGAATCATGTCGTACAGGCCAATCCGGTGATTTTCTCCCCCCCCGAGCCGGACGGCCCATTTGTCGAGCAAACGGAGGCCCGGCGCCGTTTTGCGCGTATCGAGCAGGCGGGCCTTGTAGGGATGCACGGCGGCAACCATGCGCCGAGTCATGGTCGCAATGCCGCTCATGCGTTGCAGTATGTTCAGGGCGAGCCGTTCAGCAGTGAGCAGGCTTCGGGCCGGACCGCGCACCGTCCCGAATGCCGTTCCCGCTTCGACCGGCGCTCCATCCTCCACCGACCACGTAACCAGGAGCGAAGGGTCTACCTCGGCAAATAACCGCTCCAGTACGTGCAACCCTGCAACGACGCCTTCCTCCTTGGCTAGAAACCGCGCTTCGGCTCCATGGCCGGCTGAAACGGTTGCCAGAGTGGTTACGTCTCCCGGGCCGATGTCCTCCGCTAGTCCGCGCTCGATTACGCCGTCGAGGTACGCGCAGGTGATATAGGAAGGGAAAGACGGGTGCTCCATGAGGGGCGTACCGATGCAGGATCGGGTTAGAGGATTTCCGGGGCGCCTTCCTCGAAAGCGCCCATTCGGTCGAACTTTTCGATGCGGGCCTCGATCAATTCGTCGGAGGGGATGCCGCTTAATGCTCGTAGGGCCGTCGCAATGGCCTTGCCGGCGGCTTCGAACGCCTGCTCGGGGTTGCGGTGCGCTCCGCCGACCGGCTCCGGAATGATTTCGTCGATCAGCTTGAAGCCGGCCAGATCCGAAGCGCTGAGTTTCAGGGCCTGGGCGGCATCCGCTTTATGGTCCCACGAGCGCCAGAGGATTGAGGAACAGCTTTCCGGAGATATCACCGAGTACCAGGCGTTTTCCAGCATCAGCACCCGGTTGCCCACGCCGATCCCGAGCGCTCCGCCGGAGGCGCCTTCTCCGATTACCACGACCACAATCGGCACGGGGAGTTGCGCCATCTCGAAGAGGTTGCGCGCGATGGCTTCGGCCTGCCCCCGGGCTTCCGCTTCCAGGCCGGGGTATGCTCCGGGCGTGTCGAGCAGCGTAACGACCGGCTTGCCGAAGCGCGCCGCCAGCTTGAACAGCCTGAGGGCTTTCCGGTAGCCTTCCGGATTCGGCATGCCGAAGCGCCGGAGCTTGCGGTCCCGGGTATCGCGGCCCTTCTGATGGCCCACGATCAGGATGGTGCGGTCGGAGCCGCCATAGCGGCTTCCCATGAACCGGGCGAAGCCGCCTACGATGGCCGGGTCGTCGCCGAAGGCCCGGTCGCCGTGCAACTCCATAAAATCCCGCGTGAGGGCCCCGATGTAATCCAGCGAGTACGGTCGCAGGGGGTGGCGGGCTATCTGGACCCGCTGCCACCGGGTCAGGTTACGGTATATGGATTCGCGCAGCTCCTCGACGCGCCCCTCCAGGGCGTCGATCTCACGGGAAAGATCGACGTTCAGCCCACCGGTATTGAGGGTCCGCATCTCGTCGAGCTTCTGTTCCAGTTCGGCCAGGGGTTTCTCGAAATCGAGCAGCTGTCGGGAGGTGGATCGAGCCATAGGGGTAGAGTGGAGTATCCGGGTTACCGGCGACGCTCGGTCGCTTCGCGTTTGAGTGATTTGATCAGGATATCCCAGTCCAGCGCCGCCGACTGGTTTCGGGCGTAAAACCAGTACACCGAGGGCCGCTCCAGTCGGGCGTCCGACCCGGTAGAGGCTGCTTCGGCAACGGAAAAAACGGCGGGGCGCAAGTCATATTCTTCGGCTACGGAGCCGTCATCGCGGTCGGTGTACCCGACGAGGGACAGGCGCCCGACGAGCACCTGCGGCATTTTTCGTGTGTACCGGGCCAGTCCGTTAAGCCACGGGTTACGGGTAATGCGTGCGGCCAACGAAACGACGGGATGAGCGAATATCCCACCCAGGGCGATCACTATCTCGAAAGCGCGTCGGGACGAAGCCCGACGAAGCTCCCCGATGGCTTCCTCGGCCTCGATGAGCGAAGGAAACGTAAGGTCCTCGACGGCAGCCTTGCCGATGATCCGGCTGCCGCTGCCGGCCAGCATTTTGAACTGGAGAGGCAGGTCGTAAAGCTGCCTGATCGATTTGAAGACGAGCGTATTCGGAAGGGCGCCGGTGGCGAAGATGACTTCGTTGATCCCCTGCAACCGAACGATATCCCGTAACTGCCGGATCACGCCGATGCGGCGCAGGCCGGTGGATGTAACACGCGGGCCATGGTTGGCCGGTGAAACGAACCCGACCAGCTCGAAGGGGGGGCGGGCGTTGCGCAGCACCCTTTCGTGCAGCCGCTCGGCCTCGGGGGCGCGCCCGACTACCACGGCGCGTCGGGGTACGTTGCTGTTCACGCGGACGGCAAGCCGCCGGAAAATGAGTACCAGCGCCGCCATCGGGAACGTAAACAGGACGATGGCTCTGGAGAACGCAATGTCCTTGAAGAAAAACGAAATCGCGGCAACGAGCAGCAGCCCCAGTCCGGTACCGATGAGTACGGGTTGAATTCGTCTCCGCCGGGCATAGCGGTAGCCGCCCGAAAGCGTTATGCCGGTTACCGTGCTGAGGGCGTAGGCGGGGGCCACCGTAACGAAAAACAACCCGGATAGCCCCGTCCCGGCTTCCGCCGAACGAACCCACCCGATGAGGACCGCTACCCCGTACACGAGCAGAAAGTCGAAAAGCAGCGGAAGCAAGCGTTTATATACGTTTCCGGCCACCGTAATCCCCGCACGCATGAGGATGGCTATGCGCATCGCCAGCGCGAACAGACGAGAGTACCGGTTGTGGAAATGCTTCTCGATGAAATGAAGCATCGCTCCGTAGAAAAGCCGCACGTACCGGAGTTCGCCCTTCTTTGTACTTTCTCCCTTGTAATGGATAATCTCGGTTTCCGGGGTGTAAAAAATTTTCCACCCGGCTTCCTGGATGCGGAAGCACCAGTCGAGGTCCTCCCCGTACATGAAGAAGTCCTCATCGAACCCGCCGGCCCCCCGGCCGGATTCGGCTTCGGGCAGCAGGCCCGGATCGATTCCCTGCGCGGCCATCTGTAGGGCTTCGTCCCGGGAAAAGCGTAACGCCGTCCGCCGCACGAGCATACACGAGCCGCTCAGGGCGTCCACCTCGGCCTCCTCGTCTTCCGGCAGGTAGGTCATGTTGTACCGACCAAACACGCGGCTCCGGGGAAACAACCGGCTCAGTCCGACGACGCGGTAAAACGCCACGACGGGTGTCGGGAAGGCGCGTCGGCTTTCCGGGGCGAACGAACCGTCCGGATTGAGGATGCGGCACCCGGCAGCGCCGGCTTCCGGGTGTTGCTCCATGAAGCGAATCAGCCGCCGGAACGTATTCTCCTGGACGATCGTGTCCGGGTTCAGAATGAGCAGGTATTTGCCCCGCGCCTGTCGGATGGCCTGGTTGTTGGCTTTTCCGAACCCCACATTGGCGTCGTTGGCAATCAGGGTGACGCCTGCGAACTTCTCCTGAACCATCTCCACCGAGCCGTCGGCGGAGTTGTTGTCCACGACGAATACTTCCACGTCGAGCCCCGTCGCGGCCCGCTCCACCGAGCGGAGCGCCTGCTCCAGAAACTCCCGCACGTTATAGTTGACGATCACAACGGACAGGTCCATTTCCGACCGTACCGGAGCAACCGTCGGCTTTTCGGCTTGCGAATACGTGGGGAGTGTCTGCATAACCTTCAATGATACGCACAGGCCGAGCGGAAAAACCATCGCCGTCGCAAACAGGGAGGCCGCTTTCGGAAACGAAAGACCGCCCTCACCTAACCGACATTCCGCAATGAGGTTGCATTTTTCAATAAGTCCGATGCCGTGCCCTATATTCCAGGCTCGAAAAAAGAAAGGGTGGTATGTTCGATACGTTTCGGCGGCGGTTTAGGGCCGAGTTGGGGGCGACCGTGCGCCTCGCAGCCCCTGTGGTGGCGGCGCATCTGGCCCAGAACTCGATGAGCTTCGTCGATACCATCATGGTGGGCCGCCTCGGCATGGAGCCGCTGGCCGGGGTGGCTCTCGGGAGCACCGTGTACTTTCTGACGCTGGGCGTCAGTATGGGGATGGTAGTGGCCGTGGGGCCGCTCGTGGCGCAGGCGTTCGGAGCGGCCGACACCCGGCAGGTGGGCGCGGCCGTGCGCAACGGATTGTGGCTGAGCGTCGTTCTGTTCATTCCGGCGTTTTTTCTGCTCCGCCATGCGGGTGGCTTTCTGCTCTGGATCGGACAGGACGAAGCCGCCGTTGAGGGAGCGCAGGCGTATTTACGGGCGGTCGTCTGGGGGTTTCTGCCGGCGCTGTGGTTCGTGGCCCTGCGCAGTTTCGTGGAGGGCGTAGCCAGGCCCTGGCCCGTTACCCTCATCACGTTCCTCGGTGTCGGAATCAATATCTTTGCCAACGACACCCTGATGTTCGGGCGCTACGGGTTACCGGCGCTCGGGCTGGTGGGTACAGGCTATGCCACGGCAATCGTTTTCTGGATCATGGTCGGCGTCCTGTTCGTCATGGTCATGCGCGCCCCAAGGCTTCGCCCTTACGGCGTATTCCGTTCCTGGTGGCGTCTCGACTCCGGCTGTTTCCGCGAGCTCGTCCGTGTAGGCTGGCCGATCGGTATTTCTCACGGCCTCGAGGGCGGGTTGTTTGTGATTACGGCCATTCTGATGGGCCTGCTGGGGACATCGGCCCTGGCAGCCCATCAGATTGCCATTCAGTGTGCGTCGCTTACCTTCATGGCGCCGCTGGGTGTAGGCATTGCCACTTCGGTCCGGGTGGGTCATGCGGTCGGCCGAAAGGATTCGGCAGGCATTGGGTGGGCGGGGTATATGGGCATCGGCCTGGGGGCCGCATTCATGATCGGGACCGCCGTTCTGTTCTGGACGGTTCCACGGACGGTCGTATCGTTCTTCCTCGATCTCGATAGTCTCGCCAATAGCGAGGTAGTCCGGATGGCGGTAATGCTGCTGGGCGTGGCGGCCGTCTTTCAGGTGTTCGACGGGGTTCAGGTAGTGGCTTCCGGCGCGCTTCGCGGTTTGAAGGATACGCGCATTCCTATGCTGATTGCATTACTTTCGTACTGGGTCATCGGGCTCTCGGCGGGCCTGTGGCTCGGTTTTTACCTGGGGTACGGGCCGGCCGGTTTGTGGTGGGGCCTTGTGCTCGGGTTGGCGGCGGCAGCGGTGCTGCTTACCTGGCGCTTCGTCCGGTTTGCGAAGCCGGCCGGTCTGGCAACCGGCAGCGGTCCGTAGCCGGGGCTCCCCTTGTTCAGGCAACCCTCCGCCTCGGAAAAAGGAGGAATACAAAAGCCGGAGCATGTTTTTCCTCCCGGCAGGCATTGTTCATTTTTTGTCAAGGTGAAAGCGGCGTAACTTATTCGGAAGATTCCGCCGGGGCGCTGGCTTCATGCCACTTCCGCAACTTAAATAAGCGTGCCCGACAGCCCCCCTCCAAACCATCTGGCCCTACCGCGTTCGTATGCCACAGATCTTTCCAAAGAAGGCAAATGCCCTGCCGCTGGTATCCCTGGGCGGCGGGCTCTTTGGAAGCGTGTTCGTCATCTTCCTGGTCTGGTATTACTTTTCGCCCGAATTTACCGACGTGGGATACATCCCGGAGCAACCCGTTCCGTATAGCCACCGGCTCCATGTGGGCCAGCTTGGTATGGATTGCCGCTACTGTCACGTTTCCGTCGAAGTATCCGAGTTTGCCGCGATTCCGACCACGCAGACCTGCATGAACTGCCACCAGCAAGTACTGCCTCAGTCCCTCCGGCTGCTTCCCGTTCGGGAAAGCTGGGCAACGCAGAATCCGGTCGAGTGGGTTAACGTACACGTTTTGCCTGATTTCGCTCAGTTCAGTCATGCCGTCCACGTCAATAACGGCGTCGGATGCGAGACGTGCCACGGCCGGATCGACCAGATGGAAGTCGTTTTTCAGGCGGAGCCGCTATCGATGGGATGGTGCCTGGATTGCCACCGGCAGCCCGAGTTGTACCTTCGGCCAAACGACGCCGTTACGGCTATGGGGTACGTGCAGCCCCGTGATTTCGTCGAACGCAACCTGACCCGCATTCGGGAAGAAGGCATACAGCCTCCAACCACCTGCTCGGGGTGCCATTACTGAGCGTCCTGACGGCCATGGTTTTTGACCCACCCTTTTGTCACTCATGATCGAACTTCCAGTCATAGATTCCCGCCGTCCGAACAGGGAAGATTCCGAGTCCCGAATATGGCGTAGCCTGAACGACCTGAAGGGTGATCCGTCCGTTCGGGAAGCCCGGAAGAACGAATTCGGTCCGAACGCCGCCGAAGCCCCTTCGGGAGCCAGCCGCCGGCAGTTTCTTCAGCTCATGGGCGCCTCGGTGGCCTTGGGCGGCCTGACGGCTTGCCGTCGTCCGGAAGAACTCATTCTGCCTTATGCAATCGATCAGGCGGACGTCATACCCGGCATTCCGTTATATTACGCCTCCTCGATGCCTTTTCGCGGAGTGCATCGGGGTATTCTGGTTGAGAGCCACGAAGGCCGCCCGACCAAAGTGGAAGGGAATCCGCAGCACCCGGTAAGCCGCGGACGAACCAGTCCTTTCGAGCAAGCTTCGATCCTCGAACTGTACGACCCAGACCGATCCAGGCAGGTGAGGCGCAAGGGAGCCGTTGCAACCTACAACGACTTCGTGGCCTTCGTGAGGCAACTTTCCGCCGGCGGGGGCGAGCGGATGGTGGTGCTGGCGGACGAAAGCGCCTCTCCGACCCGCGCCGGGCTCCGCGAACGGTTACAACAAAAATATCCGCAGCTTCGCTGGATAACCTACTCCCCGGAGGGAGACGACGCGGAAGCGCTGGGTATGCAGCTGGCTTTCGGCCGCCCGTTGCGGCCGTCGTACCGCTTCTCCGAAGCGCGGGTTATCGTCAGCCTCGATGCGGATTTCCTGAGCCCGACGGAGCGCGGGATGCTTCCCCACACGGCCGAGTTTGCCGAAAGCCGTCGGCTTGGCTCGCCGGAGGATACGATGAGCCGTCTGTACGTCGTGGAAAGCTCCTACACCACCACGGGCGCCAAGGCGGATCACCGCATCAGGCTTCGGTCCTCGGATATACCGGCATTTGCCGCCGCACTGGCGGCCCGGCTGGGCGTGGGCGCCGCCGCCTCATTCGACCACCCTCTCTTGGCCGTCATGGCCGAGGACCTGCGCAGCGCCGGAGCGGGGGCGGTGATGCTGGCCGGCGACACGCAGCCCCCGGAAGTTCATGCCCTCTGCGCCGCCGTCAACGGTGCGTTGGGCAGCGCCGTAGCCGCTTACCTGGATACCGGTGAGGAAACGCGCCCCTTCATGGCGGCATCGGTACAGGCCCTGGCCGCCGAAATGCTGGCGGGACAGGTAGACGTGCTCCTGTTGCTGAACGTGAACCCGGTATACTCGGCCCCGGGCGACATCGATTTCAAGACGGCGTTGCAGCGCGTTCCGGTATCCATCCATACCAGTCTGCACTACGATGAAACCGCCCGGGTGTGCAGCTGGCACCTGCCTGCGGCGCACTACCTGGAAGCCTGGGGCGACGGCCGCGCCTTCGACGGTACGGTCTCCATCGTCCAGCCGCTCATCGCGCCGTTGTACCCCGAAGCTCGGTCCGACATCGAGCTCCTGCATACGCTGGCTACCGGCACGGTGGCGCCCGGCTACGACCTGGTGCGCTCCCGCTGGCAGGCGCTCGGCCTTATCCCCGGCGACTTCGAGGAAGGATGGCGAAAAACCCTGCACGACGGCTTTATACCCGGTACGGCCTACCCCGTCGTTGCGGCCGCACCGGCTGCCGTTGCAGTCCCTCCACCGCCGGCAGACCCCAACGCGATCGAGCTCGTATTCAGGCTGGACCCGACCGTACTGGACGGACGCTTCGCCAACCTGGCCTGGATGCAGGAACTCCCCGACCCGATCACCAAAATCGTGTGGGACAATGTGGCGCTCATGAGCCCCCGCACGGCCGAGGCCCTGGGGCTGGAGATCGAGTACGAGAAGGGCGTGTACGTCGTGGACCGCATTCGCATTGGCGTTGAGGGCCGGACGATCGAGCTTCCCGTATGGATACTGCCGGGGCACGCCGACAATTCCATCACGGTCAATTTCGGCTACGGGCGGGACATCGTTTCCTTCCGCGAACATCAGGCGTTTCGTTTCTGGGATACCGACCACCGCACGAATGTGTACGGCCATGGCGCCGTGGCTACCGGCGTGGGCGTCAGCGTATGGCCGCTGCGCTCCTCGACGCTCCAGCGGGTGCTGATCGGTATAAACGTCGAAAAGGCCGACGACGAGTACGAACTCGTTTCGACGCAGGAGCACTGGTCCATGGAAGGGCGCCCCATCATCCGGGCGGCGTCGCTGGATCATTTCCGGGAGCATCCCCACTTTGCCGCCGAAGCCGTCGAACCCATTCCGTCGGGGGCGCCGTGGGATGAGTTTCCGGCGCTCTGGCAGGAAGATCACCCGGTAAACGAAGCGCCGTTCAAGGATAGCCTCTACTACGCCAACCAGTGGGGAATGGTTATCGACCTGAACACCTGCACGGCGTGTCAGGCGTGCGTGGTGGCGTGCCAGGCGGAGAACAACATACCGGTGGTGGGCAAGGAGCAGGTGGGCGTGGGGCGCGAGATGCACTGGCTGCGTATCGATCGGTATTTCATGGGTGAGGAGGAGTACGCCGACGAGCCGGAAATGGCCTTCCAGCCGATGCTGTGCGTGCAGTGCGAAAACGCCCCTTGCGAGGCGGTCTGCCCGGTATACGCTACGTCGCATTCGCCCGACGGAATCAGCGAGATGACGTACAACCGCTGCATCGGCACCCGGTATTGCTCCAACAACTGCCCGTACAAGGTCCGCCGGTTCAACTTCTTCCACTGGATGAAACACTACCCCATCGAAGCGAGCATGGGGCTGAATCCGGATGTAACGGTGCGTTTCCGCGGTGTAATGGAGAAGTGCACGTTCTGCGTGCAGCGCGTGCGCGAGGTGCAGCGGCAGGCTTCCATCGAAAACCGGACCCTGCGCGACGGCGAGGTGCAAACGGCCTGCCAGCAGGTGTGCCCGGCCAATGCCATCACGTTCGGCGACATCGCCAATCCGGACTCGGACGTGGCGGCCGCCCGGCGCCAACCGCGAAATTACGCCGTCCTCGAAGAGTTGAACACGCAGCCTCGGGCTACTTACCTGGGGCTCGTCCGAAATACAAATCCCCGCCTGGCGCCTCCACACGCTCCGGCGACCCTAACGCCCGAAACCTGACCCTGTTCGAGTAATAGCCGCTCGGCGGTTGCATGGCCGACCGCCCCTGCGGATGATCCGAACCGAAAACAGCACCCACGATGGCCGCGGATAAACATAGACCTCCCGAAACCGGCGCCCGCCACGACGGCGATCTCGTAGCCGAGCCCGAACTGATTACCGGCGGGCTCGGTTTTCACGACATCACCGAACTGGTTGCCTCCCATGCGGAAAAGAAAACGCCGCGCCCGTGGTTCATTGCGATAACGGTATCCAGCCTCGTCCTGACGATGTTCCTTCTGCTGCTGGTATACCAGATCTACAACGGCATCGGAGTGTATGGGAACAACATCCCGGTAGGATGGGCGTGGCCTATCGTGAACTTCGTGTTCTGGGTGGGTATCGGTCACGCCGGCACGCTCATTTCGGCCATTCTGTTTCTCTTCCGCCAGAGATGGCGCACCTCCATCAACCGCTCGGCCGAAGCCATGACGCTGTTCGCGGTGATGTGCGCGCTCGTATTTCCGCTGGTGCATACCGGCCGCGTATGGTTCGCCGCCTACTGGATGCTGCCCATACCCAACCAGATGGACATGTGGCCGCAATTCAAGAGCCCGCTGCTGTGGGACGTATTTGCGGTTTCCAGCTACTTCCTGGTGTCGCTCGTGTTCTGGTACGTCGGGCTGGTGCCGGACCTGGCTACCCTCCGCGACCGGGCCGTAGGGGTATGGCGCCGCCGGGTGCTTGGCTTCTTCTCGCTCGGCTGGACCGGCGCCAACCGCCACTGGCGAAACTACGAGAAAGCCTACCTGCTGCTGGCCGGGCTGGCCACTCCGCTGGTGCTTTCGGTGCACTCGGTGGTGTCGTTCGACTTCGCCGTTTCGGTCGTGCCGGGCTGGCATACCACCATCTTTCCGCCGTACTTCGTAGCGGGCGCCATCTTCTCCGGGTTTGCGATGGTGCTTACCCTGCTCGTCATCGCCCGGAAGGTGTATAACCTGGAGAACCTCATCACGCTCAACCACCTGGAGAAGATGAACATCATCATCCTGGTGACGGGCACCATGGTGGGTTTTGCGTACATCACAGAGTTTTTCATCGCCTGGTATTCCGGCGTCGAATACGAACGGTACGCCTTCATCAACCGGGCCACCGGGCCGTATGCGTGGGCCTACTGGATCATGATGTCGTGCAACCTGTTCTTCCCGCAGTTTTTCTGGAGCAAGAGGCTCAGGCGCAACATCCCGTTCATGTTCGTCACGGCTATCATCGTCAATATCGGCATGTGGTTCGAGCGATTCGTTATCACCGTGACCTCGCTCCACCGGGATTATCTGCCGAGTTCCTGGGGGTATTTCTCCCCTACCTGGGTAGATGTGCTCACGTTCGTCGGTTCGTTCGGGCTTTTCTTCACCCTGTTCCTGCTGTTTTTGCGGTTCATCCCGATGGTGGCCATAGCGGAGGTGAAAGCCGTGCTGCCGCAGGCCGATCCGCATTATTACGAGGAGCATGGCGACGGCCACGGCGGTACATACGCCGTGCCGTATATCCAGCCGGCCGCCGACGACCACCCCCGGCAAACCCCCGACTGAGCGCGGGTAAACGTATATGGCTATGGTGAAACGCCTGATTCGCGATTTCAAGGTCAAGATGGGGATCTACGAGAGCCGGCCCGGAGAGATCTACGGCCTGCTCGCCGAGTATCCCGATCCCGGCGCCCTCTACCAGGCGGCCCGAGAAGTACACCGCGCCGGGTTCGCGCACTTCGACGTGCACAGCCCCTTCCCGATCCACGGGATGGACCGGGCCATGGGCCTCGGCAACTCGAAAGTCGGGTACATCGCCCTTGGAGGAGGGCTTACGGGCCTGCTGCTGGGCGTGTGGATGCAGTGGTTTCTGGGCCGGGTCGATTACCCGATCAACGTGAGTGGTAAGCCGTTTTTCGCCTGGGAACCCTCCATTCCCATTATTTTTGAACTAACGGTATTGCTTTCCGCTTTCGCCGCTGTAGCCGGGATGCTGGCGCTGAACGGCTTGCCCCGGCCGTACAACCCGGTGTTCTATTCGAAACGGTTCGCGCGCGCCTCCGACGATGCATTTTTCCTGCACATAGCAGCCAGCGACAGCCGCTTCGACCGAGAGCAAACCGAGCGGCTGCTGAAGAACCTCGGCGCCGTACACATAGAGGTCCTCGAAGACCGGGAAGTGGCCGAGGAAGGCACGTGAACCAAACGGAAACGGTCGGGCGCCGTAGCACGCTGCGGCTGACGGCCTGTTCATACATGATGAAACGTATTCATTTGATCGCTCTGGCGGCGGTGTTGATAGGTCTTTCGGGGTGCCGGTACATGCAATCCGAGAGCCCGCCCATTCACCCCATCTCGAATATGGACCAGCAGCAGCGGTTCGATCCGCAGGAGGCTAACCCTTTCTTTGCGGACAACCGGGCGATGCGGCCCACGGTGCCGGGCGCTGTCGCCCGCGGCCTGCTCAGGGCCGATGAGGGGTTTTACGAAGGCAGGCAGGGCGGCGGCTACCTGCGTGAGATGCCGGTTCGGGTAACCCGGGAGTTGATGCTCCGGGGCCGGGAACGATACGATATTTATTGCGCCGTCTGCCACGGCCTCGCCGGCGACGGGCAGGGCATCATCATGACGGGAGGGTACGGATATACCCCGGCCCCCACCTATCATGATGCTCGCTTGCGCGCCGTCGAGGACGGATACCTGTACGATGTCATCGCTCACGGCATCCGCACGATGCCTGCTTACGGTGGGCAGATTGCCGTCGCCGATCGGTGGGCCATCGTAGCCTACATCCGGGCCCTCCAGCGGAGCCAGTATGCCCGCCTGGAGGACGTTCCGGCGGGTGACCCCCGAGCAGTCCGCCGCAGAATCGCCGACGATCCGGAGCATCGCACGGTCCCCTACGAAAGACTGCCCAGGAGCCGCGACCGCCGGGGAGCGGCTTGCGCTCTTAGC
>CBDUBS010000057.1:0-20189 GCA_965365445.1 uncultured bacterium
GGAGCCGATCCGTTGGGCGGATCGAGCCTGCCTTACTGGGATCCGCTGGCCGCCCGGTACGGTTTGACCATCGAGGTGGTCAACCACCGCATCGACCCGACGTTTGCGTTCATGCGGGTCGATCACGACGGCAAGATCCGCATGGATTGTTCGTCGCCGTATGCGATGGCGGGCCTCATCGAGTTAAAGGATCGGTATGATATTGCGTTCGGAAACGACCCCGATGCGGACCGGCACGGCATCGTCACGCCGAGCGCGGGCCTGATGAACCCGAACCACTACCTCGCCGTGGCGATCGAGTACCTGTTCCGGAACCGGCCCGAATGGCGCCCCGATGCCGCCATTGGAAAGACGCTCGTTTCCAGTTCCATGATCGACCGGGTCGCCGCCCACCTGGGCCGCCGGCTCGCAGAGGTCCCGGTCGGCTTCAAGTGGTTCGTGGACGGGCTCGTGGACGGTTCATATGGCTTCGGCGGTGAAGAAAGCGCGGGCGCCTCCTTCCTTCGCCGTAACGGCACGGTCTGGACGACCGACAAGGACGGTCTGCTGCTCGATCTGCTCGCCGTGGAGATAACCGCCCGCACCGGGCGCGATCCCGGCGAACACTACCGCCGGTTGGAAGACCAATTCGGCAGTCCGGTGTATGCCCGCATCGATGCGCCCGCCAACCGGGAGCAGAAGGCCGTGCTGGCGGCGCTCTCGCCGGATATGGTCGAGGCCCGTGAACTGGCGGGAGAGCCGATACGCGCTCGCCTGACCCATGCCCCCGCCAACGACGCGCCCATCGGCGGCCTGAAGGTGGTCACCGAAAACGGCTGGTTTGCCGCGCGGCCATCCGGTACGGAGGATGTGTACAAAATCTACGCGGAGAGCTTCAGGGGGCCGGATCACCTTGCCCGCATTCAGGAAGAGGCCCGGAGCCTGGTGAGCGACGTGTTCGCCTCCGCCGGCGTCTGAACCGGATCAGGGGCCGTCGCCCAGAACCCACGACCGGTCGCCCCGCTGCGCCCGGGCAAATCCGTCGAACGACCATCCGTCGATTCGGGCCGCCGACGCGCCCGGCTTCCGGAGAGCAATCCGGATCGGGGCGCCGTCGGGGGCCGTCAGTTCCAGCTGCAAGGCTGAATCCGTCTCCTTCCAGACGAGATCTCCGGCCGGCGCCTCCCGGTCCCGGTACGGCCGCACCACGGTCAGGGCAAACACCCCTCGTTTGGCCTCAGGGGTGCTCGCCTCCAGATGCCATTGCTCCGGAAACGGCTCCAGGCCCCGCCGCTTCATGTATTCGGCGTCCGGAGCGGGGTCATATCCCGTCGTTTGCGTTAAATTCAGAGCGCCTGCCGCCACGAAGTGGATTAACACCCCCGCGCTATCCCGCTGCACCCGCACTGTGTTTCCCTCGGGAAGCACCTCGAAGGGCGTTTCCGCGTGCAACATCCACTGAAACCGGCTCGCCGTGTCGGCCTTCACTTCATCGGCCAGCACGATTACGTCGGGCTTTACGAATACGATATGCCGGACGAACGTGTGCAAGGCCCCCTCGTAAGCCGCCGCCGCTTCGCCTGCCACGTAGTCCGCTCCCTCCTGCAGATCGGCCGCCACAATCCTTCCATGCGGCTCGCTCGAAGCCGGCCGCTGCCCTTTGCCATTCACGAGCAGCGCGTTTTGCGCCCGGGTATTCCATACCCACCCCGTATGAAACGGGCTGGTCCAGAAATCCCGGTAGACGTTGTTTACCAGCAGCGCTTCGCCATACGCATTCACGGTAAACGAATTGTGCGGGTCGTGCCCGTGGCTCTGCCGCCCGAACGGACTCGACTTGAAACGCACCTGTACGTTCTCTCCGGCATCCAGGAGCGAGCTGTTCAGAAAGGCCAGCCCCGTTCCATAAAACACCTTCGACTGCGCGACGCCCAGCGGCGCCTTCGGCTCGATATGGGGCAGCCTGCTCCAGAAGAATGCCTGTACGAGGTCATCCGGTTCGTTCCGTATGCCTGAGGCGTCCGCCCACCACGCCCAGTACGGATTGCCGACCTTGCGGGCATAGTATCGAATGAACGACCAGGAGGTCCGGGCCGGACCGAATGATAAATCCCCAAACCCCATATTGGGGGTGCCGGGCGGCGCGGTATACAGAAAGGCGTCGCCGGCATGGCTGAAGAAGGGTTTCCGTATGCCCCGGATGCCCAGTGTGGCTTCGGCCATCTCCAGCCAGAACGTGACGCCCGAGGTATACCCGGCCTGGTACGTCGGCCCTTCATGCCACCCCCCATCCGCATCGGACCATACGGGATACGCCGCGTAGAACTTGTTGACGGCAAAATCCAGCCAGGTCGCCGCTTCCGGTATCGTGTCGATGAACACGATGGCCGCGCCCCCCAGCATGAACCACGAGCGGTTGCCGTGGCTGTCGTAGGGCTGGTTCAGGCGCCCGACGCCCTCCTTGTGCTGGTATCCTCGCCAGGCTTCCATGCCCCGACGCTGCATTACTTCCCGGACCGTTTCCCGGTCGCTCGGGGTCAGCGCGTCATACGCCCACGTATAGGCTACCGGCAAGTATTGCAGGATGGGCATCCCGGCTTCATCATTGAGCGTCCAGTTGCTTGGCCCGGCCGGGTCCCACGAGGCCACGTGCAGGATCCAGCGCCGGGCCGCTTCTCCATACGCCGCCTCCCCCGTGAGCAAATAGGCAAACGCAATCAACTCGGCCTCCTTGACGGCGCGCGTCGTTTGCATCGCATTGGGCCACCAGAACTCCCGGTTCTCCGCTACGGTCAGGCTTGCCATGACCGTGGGCTCCGGGGTCGGCCCCCGGCGGATTACCGAATCGGCGGCCGCACGTATGCGCCCGGCCAGGGAGCGCCCCGCCCCCCGGGCGTACCGGCGCAGCGCCTCGACCCCTTCCGGCCGCACGAACAGCCGGGGATGCCCCTCGGGGATGCGCTGCCGCAGCGCTTCCGGCGAAGGCATCGGAAAGGCAACGGCCCCTTCGCCCACCTGAAAACGGCGGGCCCGGCTCCAGGAGGATAGCCGGCCGCCCTTTCCCTCGATCCGGTACCGCCAGAACCACGTTCCTTCCGGGAGCGGCGTATCGTGCGTATACACCGGCCACGGATGCCCTTCAACCGAAACGACAGGCGCGGTGAACTGCGTGTCGGGCGCTATCTGCACGGCATAGGCCGCCGCTCCCGGCTCGTGCACCCACGTCAACGAGGGCGGGTTCAGCGAAACTTCGCTTCCTTCCGCCGGACGATACCCCCACTCTCTGGCTTCAGGGTCGCGATCGGGCGAAAGATCCTGCCCGCTCGCCGGGAGGACCGTCGCAGCCACAATCACCAGCAAAACCCGGAGCCGTTTCATCTCATGCCCGCTCGTTTGGGTCCGGTTATTTCAACTCCCTGATCCGGATGTTCCGGAAATAGATCGGCGCGCCGGCGTGCTTGCCCTGCAACCCGATGTGGCCGTGCGTCGGCAACTCGGCCTTGGGCTTATTCAGCCACGCCGGAATGGCCGATCCGTCCGGGTTGGTTTTGGCCGAGGTCCACCGGCTCATGTCGAACGTGTTGACCAGTTCGCCGTTGAGCAGCACCCATATCATCGGGCCTTTCGTCGCGACGGTCATACGGTTCCACTCGCCGGGCCGTTTAACGGTCCGCTTGCCGGCCGCCTGATGCCCGAAGATCGCGCCGGCCTGCCAGGTAGGATCGGCCTTGCTCCACTTTTCGCTGTAGTCGTCCGCGATCTGTATCTCGACGGAGTTCGGAATCCACCTGTCGAGGTCGTTGGTGTGAACGATCACCCCGCTGTTCGTCCCCTCCGCGTTTTTGAATTCCAGATCGAGAATGTAGTCGTCGTATGGCCTCTCCGACCAGACGGCCTTGTCTTCGCTCGCCGTAATGACGCCGTCCTCGACCGTCCAGACCCCCTCCGGCGCTATGGCGTCCGAAAGATCCGGTTTGAAAAGCGCCTTCCACTCGGGCCCGGAGGTGTCGGGGTGCCCGTCCGGGGGCAACGGCTGCGCCGCCGCCGGAACGGCAAACAACAGGATGAATACAAGAAACGATGGTTTCATGGCCGCCTCGGTGATGACAGGGAAAGCCGGCAACATCACAGGATGACCGGCTGAATTAACAATATACGGTAAAAACGAAACGGTATGCTCCCGGAGGGCCGTCGGCGGCCGGTGGACGAAGGTGGTTCTATAGCTTTTCATGACGGCATTACCGATACTATAATCCTGTATGGTAACCCGAACCAATATTACGG
Source organism: uncultured bacterium (assembly GCA_965365445.1). Classification (GTDB taxonomy): domain Bacteria; phylum Bacteroidota; class Rhodothermia; order Rhodothermales; family DASSAV01; genus CBDUBS01. The sequence goes on from CBDUBS010000057.1 coordinate 4,264, forward strand.
GAGGGACTATGGGAAACCAGGATAACCGCATGGATCGTCGCCGTTTCCTCGGGACCGGCCTCGCCGCCTCGGTCGGTATGGCCGCCGGAACGGTCTCCACCGCGGGAGCAGCGGCTGCGCCGGTCGGCACGGCCAGGCAGCCCTACAACGAGCGCACCTTCGGGGCCATGCCGACGCGGGCGCTCGGCAAAACGGGCCATAAGGTGGGTATCCTCAGTCTCGGCGGGCAGGCCGCCATCGAGATCAAAGGCAACGAGGCGCTCGCCGAGCAAATCATCAACCGGGCGATCGACCTCGGCATCAACTACATCGATACGGCCTATGGTTACGGCGGCGGTGAAAGCGAGAAAAACATCGGCCGGGTCATGAAAACGCGGCGCAACGAGGTGTTCCTCGCCTGCAAGACGCCCGACCGAACCTACGACGGCTCCATGAAGGTGCTCGAAGAGGAGCTGACCCGGCTCCAGACCGACCACGTCAATCTGTGGCAGCTCCACAACGTGCAAACCATGGAGCAGCTCGACGCCATTTTCGCCCCCGACGGCGCCATCAAGGCGATGGAAAAAGCCCGATCCGAGGGGATGGTCGGAAACATCGGCATCACGGGGCATTTCGAACCGCTCGTGCTCAGGGAATCGCTCAACCGCTATCCGTTCGATTCCATTCTGATGGCGGTCAACGCCGCGGACGTGCACTACCTGAGCTTCAAGAATTACCTGCTTCCCGAAGCGCTCAAGAAGGGCTTGGCTATCGTCGGCATGAAGGTGGCTACCCGGGGGCGTATGCTCTCCACGTGGACGCCGCCCCCGCTCGAAGAACAACCCGAACGCCTCCGCACGCCGAAACCCGGAGCGATCACCATCCGGGAGGCGCTCACCTACAACATGAGCCTTCCGGTGAGCACCACCATCATCGGCGTCGATAGTGTGGCCCAGATCGAGGAAAACGTCGGCCTGGCTTCGTCGTTCTCGCCGCTGAGCGAGGAACAGATGCAGGAGATCGAGTATAAAACGCTGCCGGTAGTCCGCCAGGGCCTGTATTTCCGCCGGTGGGATCTCGGCGCGTGAACCTGAGAAACCGTACGACCATGCCCCTTTACAACTATACCTGCCAGGAGTGCCACACGGCCTTCGAGGTTAAAAAGACCGTCTCGGAATACGAACGGAACGGCCATGTGGAATGCCCGACGTGCCATTCCGACCGGGTGAAGCGGTCGCTCGCCGGAGTGTATTTTGCTTCTGCCCGTCCGGCCCCTGTCGAGCCGCAATCCACAGGCCACTCCTGCGGGTGCGGCGGCCATTGCGGCCACTGACCGGCGCTATTCGATCCGTTCGATCCGCACTTCGCGCCCGTAGGCCTCCACCTCCGGGCGCGGCGGCAAATACGGCCCCAGGCGCAACAGAGAAGCCACGGCAAAGCCGGAAGCCAGCCGGGCGCCGGCTTCCAGAGTCATTCCCTGCGCCTTGGCCGCGATCAGTCCGGCGACCATGGCGTCCCCCGCCCCCACCGTCGTGGCCCGCGCCACATCCGGTGGTACGGCCAGCACACTTCCTTCGGCCTCCGTGAACAGCGCTCCCTCCTCCCCGAGCGACACCACCACACATTCCACTCCTTCCTGAACGAGCTTTCGGGCGAACCGCGCGATTTCCCGGTGGCTTCCGAATGTTTGTCCCGCCAGCCCCTGTAACTCCCGGAGGTTGGGCTTTACGGCATACGGAAGGGCCGGAAGGGCCTCCTGCAACGCATGGGATCCCGTATCCACCACGACCCGCTTGCCCATGTCCTTCAGCTTCAGGGTAAGCTCCCGGTAAATTCCCGCCGGAACCCCGATGGGCAGGCTCCCCGAGAGGGCGAACCACTCGCAGTACTCGCCCAGCGTTTCGAGGCGGTACATCAGTTGGGCCACGTCGCCGGCGGTAACCACGAGGCCGGGCAGGTTGATGTCCGTCACGCGCCCCTTCCGGTCGTCCACGACCTTCACGTTGGTTCGCGTGCGGCCGGGCGCCCGGATGAAATGGTCCTCGATTCCTTTTTCGGCAAACAGCTGCTCGAACAGGCCCGCGTTTTCGATGCCGAGAAACCCTGTCGCCGCCACGTCGAAACCAAAATCCACGAGGTATCCGGCTACGTTTACCCCCTTGCCCCCCGGGTGGATTTGCTCTCGGGTAGCCAGGTTGACCTCTCCGGGCTCGAATCCCGGAACGGTCAGCGTCTGGTCTATCGCCGGATTGAGCGTGACCGTCGTGATGTGCTTCAACGAACGTGTCATGATGCTCCCTGGGTCGTTGGCAGGCTTCGGGCTGAATCCCTCTACGGGAATATAGGCGGATTGGTCCCGGTGTGTTGGGAAATTGTCCTGCCGCCGGGCTCGGTTGCCGTCAGACGCAGCGGCGGGTCAGCGTCACGAACCGGAATCCGTCGTGCCGTTCCTCGTTCGTCAGGGTAAACACCTCCGGGATGAGGTGTTCATAAGGGGGGAAATACACGTCTCCTTCGTAGTCTCCCTCGATCAGCGTGAGCTCCAGCCGGTCGGCCCGGGGAAGGAAGGGGGCATACACCGTACTGCCTCCCCCGATGAACAGAACCGGGATGTCGGCCGTGGCCTCCAGCGCCGCCCCGATCGATGGGTAGGCTTCTATCTCCGGGTAACCCGGCACGGCTCCTTTCGACGTGAGTACGATGGTGCGCCGGTCCGGTAGCGGCCGGCCGAACTGGTTCACGATGGAGCGGAACGTGCGCGAGCCCATAAGCAGGGCCTGCCCGGTCGTGAGCCGCTTGAAATGTTTCAGGTCCTCCGGGATGTGCCACGGAAGATCATCCCCGCGCCCGATGAGCCGGTTTTTTTCGGCTATTGCCGCCACGAGCACGATTTCCGGCCCCTGTCGTTCCATAGGAAGCGCCTCGACAAAAAAGGGGCGCCGGGCGCCCCTTTAACCCCCTGCGGCGGGGTTACATGTTTTCCCAGTACTCCTCGGGCATATCCTGTGCGAGCGCCAGCGCTCCGTCCGAACCCGAGAACAGCGGATCGTCCACGGTTTTGATTTTGAAGGCGCCGTATTCCTTCAGCCCTTCTTCGAGCGCCTCGGAGATCCCCCGGATCTGGCTGCCGCCGCCCGCCAGGTAAATGTTTTTCTTGACCAGTTCCTGAAAATCCCCTTCGTACCGGCTGATGAGGTCGATGGTCGTCTCGACAATGGGAGGCATAATGCTTTCGCACGCACTCCGCAGCGGCTCGGTCACGTCGATGTCCACCGACTTGCCCTCGACGGGCGCCTTGATGACCACGCGCTCGCTCCGCTCGCCGACGAATCCGTATTCCTCCTTGATCCGGCGCACCATCGTTTCGCTGAACCGGGCTTTCGGGAAGCGCTCCGAGAGCATATCGTAGAGTTGACGGTCTACGTAATCCCCGGCCGTCGTCAGGGTGCGCTGGTCCTCCTCGCCCGGCATCGTGCCGTGCATGATGCAGAAATCTACCGTACCCGCCCCGATATCGATGATGAGCGCGTTCGTGAGCGCCCCGAGCCCGTAGGCCACCGAAAACGGTTCGGATACCACCATGAGCGCATGGGCGTGCTCGCGCACCGCCTCGCGGATGGCGAGCTTGTTGACCTTGAGCGCTTCTGCCGGTACGCCTACGGCTGCGTACACTTCCTGTCCGTCGGTGGGTTGCACCTGCCCGACGAGGTGGCGGATGAGCTCGCGCACGGCTTCTTCGTCCCGCGCCGTGCCTTCCTTGATGACGCCCGATTCCAGGGGCCGCACCAGCTGCACCGAAAGGCGGTTCCGGACGGCATCCTCGCCGAAAAGCACGTCGTGACCGAGCAGCTTGCGGGCCACGAAATCCTTCGGCCAACCGATGTAGCTCTCTACCCATTTGCGCCTCCCGTTGCTGCCGGAAACGGCGCTGCGCGAGGTGCCGAGATCGATTCCTATGTGCAAAATGTTATCGGATGCCTTTTTCTTCGGTGGCATAGTACGGGGCCTCCCCGACGGATTCGTTATGGTTCGGACGTTGTTTCAGATAATTTACGATACCCTCTTCGAGATACGTCGCCAGGTGATCCCGGTACGCCTCCGTATTCAATTTGGCTTCTTCCTCCCGGTTGCTCAGGCACGCGATCTCGGCCAGCACACTCGGCGCTTCCACGCCGAGCAACACGACGAACGGAGCCGTCTTGACGCCGAGGTCGCGCACGTTTCCGTTGATCCGGCGCATATTACGGTACAGGCTCTTCTGAATCGAGACGGCCGTACGTTTCGATTCCTGAAGCTTCATCGTGTTGCCGATCTCGGCGATCATCTCATCGAAGTCGGCAAAGGAGTAATCGGAATCCCGGTTTTCCTTTTCGGCCAGCTTCAGCGTGGCCTCGTCGCTCTGCGCCCCAAAGTAATACGTTTCGATGACGGAAAGGGGCTCCTCCGGAAGGTAATTCACGTGGATCGAGATGAACAGGTCGGCCTTGCGCTCGTTGGCAAAGGCCACCCGCTCGCGCAGCGACAGGTACGTATCCGTCTCGCGCGTCAGGATGACCTCGTAGCCGCGGCGCCCTTCCAGCCGCGCTTTCAGCCGCCGGGCGACGTCCAGGGTGATGTCTTTCTCACGGATCGCGAGGCGCCCCACGGCGCCGGGGTCCTTGCCGCCGTGCCCGGGGTCGATCACGATTTTCTTGATCTGCAAATCAAACAGGGTAGCCAGCGGCATCGAGGGGTCGGCTGCAAACGCTCCGTAACTGGAGGCGTCCGCCGGCGACGCCGTCCCGATGCTGTCGTCGATCGGGATGAGCGGCGCCTCCCGGTATAACCCTTGCAGGGCATCATCCTGACGCGTCCGTGAAAAGACGGGGTATACCACGTCGATCAGCAGGATAGCCAGCACCGGGACGGCTACGGCGGCAAACAGCGGCCACATCCGGGGGCGGGGGGGAGTTTCCTCCGGTATCGGCCTGCTCACCACACGCAGGTTATCTTCGTAGACTCCCCGAAGGATTTCGCTCCGCGAAGGTCCCCGGCTCGTCGGCCCAACTCCCATACCGCATCCTCGAAAAGAAAAGGGGGCATCCCAACGCTACTGAACCCAATAGATTACAGGAAGGAATCCATCAATGCAACCGAAAGTTCGATCCGAAGCCATCATTTCCGGCGCACACCCCTTCGCCGCGGTCCCCTGCCCCTCCGGAGAGGGGTCAGGGCCGAGTTTTTGCCCGGATTTACCCATCCCGCCCCGAAACCCTGAACACGCCTGCTCGTCACATTACGTATGGTGCGGATTCCGCATCGGCCGCGCATTCCTCCGGTTAAGAGATCGGCGTGGTTACGACTTGAGGGTGTCTCGACGTGAAAGCAGCCGACGAAACCAGCGTTCTGACTCGCTCCGGCCCGGCCCGTATCGGGGAGGATGAGGCGGCCTGGGCCGAACGGTTACGGGCGGGCGACGAGTGGGCCTTCGAGCGCCTGTTCAAAACGTACTACCAACCGCTGGTAGGGTTTGCCCGGGGTTATACCCGTACCCTTGCCGACGCCGAGGACCTGGTGTCGGAGGTTTTTTCGAGCCTGTGGCGGCGGCGAACCGAACTGGCTCCGGGTACAGCCCTCCGGCCGTATCTCTACGCCGCCGTGCGAAACCAGTGCCTCATGCACCGTCGCCGGCTGCGCGTGCGCGACTATGTGTACACCACAGCCGAACCCTCCGGCGGCCCCGACCCCGAGACGGCGCTGCACGAAAAGGAGTTGCACCGCCTCGCCCGTCATGTAATCGGTCTGTTGCCGGAGCGTCGCCGAATGATTTTCACCCTCTCCCGGCAGCATGGCCTCACCTATAGCGAAATCGCTGCCGTCCTCGGCCTGTCCGTCAATACGGTCGAAAACCAGATGGTGAGCGCCCTCAAGTTCCTCGGCGCCCGGCTCAAGCCCTTCCTCCGGAATTCCTGAACCGTTTCGGAGCCCGAAAAAGATTTTCAACCGCATGGTGGTATCGGCTCCCTGAAGCAATACAGAGGTAAACACGCGGCGTTCTGCGGCCCCGTTACGATCGTTTACCCTGTCTCCAATGAATACCCAGACCGACTGGAAACGCCTCACCAGGTACGTTGCCGGCGAATGCACCGCCTCGGAAGCAGCCGATATCGAATCGCGGTTGGCCGCCGACGAATCGTTACGCAGCCTCCATCATCACATTCGGGAGGTCTGGGAAGCAACCGTAAGCCCTGAGCTTCCGGTCGACACCGAGGCGGCCTGGAAGCGGCAACAATACCAGTCCCGCCGTCCCGAACCGGAGCGGCGCACATCGAGGCCGCCCGTCTCCTTTCGCCCCCGCCGCCGGAGCGCGCTCTGGCCCGTTGCCGCGCTGGTGCTGGCCCTGCTGCTTGTGGGCCCGTGGGCGTACCGGAGCCTGAACCCTGCTGCACCCGCCGAAACGCACCCGGAAATTACAGGGTTCGTTACGGCGCAGGGCGAGCGAATGACCGTACAACTGAGCGACGGCACCCGCGTGAAGCTCAATGTCGATAGCCGGTTGCGCGTTCCGGTGCGGTTTGCTTCCGACCGCAGGGAAGTGGTGCTGGAAGGCGAAGCCTACTTCGATGTCGCCCCGGACTCCCGACGCCCCTTCGTCATCCATGCCGGGGGCGGCCGTGTGCGGGTGCTCGGCACGGTGTTCAACGTGCGGGCGTACCCGGAAGAATCCGTCGAGGTAGCCGTAGAGGAAGGCCTCGTCTCGCTCGGGGCCGACCCCGATACCGAGACCGAGACCGTAACCGATTCGGTCCTGCTCAGGGCGAATCAACTTGGCCGGCTGAAGGGCGCCGAACTGACCGTCCGACCCGGCATCGACCTCCAGCGCTACCTCGGCTGGACCCGCAATCGCCTCGTGTTTCACGAAGCCCCGTTTGCCGAAGTCGCCCGCGAGTTGGAGCGGTGGTACGATCTGGAAGTCGTGCTCGCCCAACCCGACATCCCGCTGACGACGCTCGATGCGTCCTTCGACGACGTTCCCGTCGGCGAAGTGCTCCGGGTCATCGCCGCCACGCTCAATCTGGAATATGAACGCAACGGCCGCCGGGTCGTCTTCCGGCCCGTTGTCTCCTGATAGATCCTAACGCGTATTCACTTACACCGTAATCGCATATGTTTACCTCTCGTTTCCCATTCCGACAGTATGTGGCGCCGGCATCAGATACACCGGCCACGGGTCGGGTTTTCCTTCGGAAGGCCTTTTACCGGGGCAGCTTGCTCGCCGTAATCGGGCTTGTCCTGTTCCAGGCGGCGGCTTTTGCACAGATCGCCGGGACCGCCCCCACGGTCGATAATACCCTCGGGTTGAAAACGACTCCGCTGGAACGCCAGATCGCCAAGCTCAACGAGCCGATCTCGCTGCAACTCCACGACGTGACCATCGAGCAGGCGCTGAAAGCGATTACCGGCCGGGCCGGGCTGTTCCTCTCGAAAGGGGGCTGGGCCGACCTTACGGAGCGAAAGATCTCACTCGATGTGACCGGCGTGACCGTACTGGAAGCGCTCTACGAAACCGTTCGGGGCTCCAATCTGTGGTTCCGCCTTTCGCCGGGCGGCTACCTCATCGTAACGGAGCGGCCGGCCCCGGTGGCCGCCGCCGTCGAAACGGCGGTTGAAGCCGCCGCTCCGGCGCAGGCCGCCCACGAGGTCACCGGGCGCGTCACCTCCGCCGAAAACGGCGATCCCCTGCCCGGCGTCAACGTGTTCGTCAGGGGCACCACGGTCGGTACGGCCACCGACGTGGACGGTGTATATTCCCTGTCCATCCCCTCCCCGAACGATACCCTGGTGTTTAGCTTCATCGGGTACGACCGGCAGGAGATAGCGGTGGCCGGGCGTCGCCTGATCAACGTCGTCATGGCTCCGGACGTCGAGACGCTCGAGGAGGTCGTCGTGGTCGCCTACGGCGAAACCGAGCAGGCCAACGTCACCGGCTCCGTGGCGAAGGTTTCGGCCGACGCGTTCGTCGACGCGCCGGTGCTCAACTTCGAGCAGGCCCTGGCGGGCAAGGCCGCCGGCGTCAACGTGCAGCAGAGCTCCGGCGTGCCCGGCGGCGGCACCGAGATCACCATCCGCGGCCTGGGCTCCATCAACGCGGGCAACGCTCCGCTCTACGTGGTGGACGGAGTGCCCCTCGGCAACAGCGAGGCCAACCTCAACAACCCGCTCAACTTCATCGCCCCGCAGGACATCGAGTCCGTAACCATCCTCAAGGATGCCGCCTCGGCCGCCCTCTACGGCTCCCGGGCCAACAATGGCGTCGTGCTGGTTACCACCAAGAAGGGCCGCCTCGGGGATGCCAAGCCGACCATTACGTTCAGCTCGCAGGCAGGGGTGCAATCGGTTCCGGGCTATGAAAAACCCGAGCTGCTGAACGCGGAGGAATACGCCCGCTTCCGGCAGGAATCCATCATCGACAACTACATCGTCCAGAACAAACTCACGGTTGATCCGCGCCGCTTCCGCGAGGAGCGCCCCGACGACTTCAACCGCATCGTACCGGCGGCCCTTCAGAACCCGGAGCAGTACGGAGCTGGCACCGACTGGTTCGACGCCATCACGAAGCCGGCCCCCTTCCAGCAGTACAACCTTTCGGTGCGCGGCGGCAGCCCGGCCGTTCAGTACTATGTATCGGCCGGCCTGACCGATCAGGGCGGCATCATCCGCTCCACCGGCTTCCGGCGGTATTCCTTCCGGGCCAACATCGACGCCCGCATAACCGAGGGCCTGCGCTTCGGCATGAACCTGACCCCGGCCCACCTCGTTCAGGACCGGGCCCCCACGGATCCGGATGCCGGCGGCTTCAGCGTCTGGGGCGCCGTCATGCGGGCCCGCTGGACCCTGCCCAACTCGCCCCTCTACGACGAGAACGGCAACCTGACCCAGACGACGCAGGTGCCGGGCCTCATTCCCGGCCCCCTCACCGGGTTCTACAACTCGAACCCGCTGTACGTCCTCGAAAACATCTACGACCGGCAGATCAACAACCAGGTGCTCCTGAACTCTTACCTGGAATTCGAGCCGGTAAACGACCTCGTCTTCAAGACGACCTTCGGGGCGAGCTACCGCGACGTGAACCGGGAGACGTTCAATCCGTCTACCGTGGCGGGCAACTCGCTTACCGGCAACATTCCGACGATCCCCTCCGGGTCGGTGGCCGACCAGCGGTTCTTCAACGTCCTCAACGAGAACACCCTTTCGTATCGCACCAGCCTGGCCGAGCGCCACACGGTCGAGGCGCTGGGCGGCGTTACCATCCAGCGCGACCGGTTCGAGGGCAGCAGTTTCAACGGAACCGACTTCCCCGATGACGAAATCAAGACGCTCAACGCCGCCCCGACCATCAACGGCGGGACGGACAAGCAGGAATGGACCCTGCTCTCGTACCTCGGGCGCCTGAACTACAACTTCGACAACCGGTACCTGCTGACGGCTGCGTTCCGCGCCGACGGCTCCTCCCGCTTCGGGCGGGATAACCGCTGGGGCTACTTCCCCTCCATCTCGGCCGGATGGCGACTGGAGAACGAATCGTTCTTCCAGGGGCTCAGGCCCACGTTCAGCACACTCAAGCTGAAAGCCGGGTACGGCGAAACGGGCAACAACGCCATCGGCAACTACTCGGCCTACGGCCGTATTGGTTCCGACAACTACGTGTTCGGCAACGGGTACGCCAGCGGGCGGGCTCCGGCTTCCATCCCGAATACCGAGCTGGGCTGGGAGGAAACCCATCAGATCGATATCGGCGCAGAGATCGGATTCCTGGACGACCGGCTCATCCTCACCACGGACTTCTTCAACAGCATCACCACGGACCTGCTCTTCAGCGTGCCCGTGGCCGACATCTCGGGGTTCAACAGCAGCCTCACCAACGTCGGCAAAATCCGTAACCGGGGCGTCGAGTTCGTTCTGGAAACCCAGAACCTGAGGGGGCCGCTCCAGTGGGATTCCGAGCTGAACATCTCGCTCACCCGGAACAAGGTCGTCAGCCTCGGCCCCGAAGAACGCCCCATTTACGCCGGCGGATACGGCAACGGCACCCAGTACACCATCACCGAGGTCGGCGAACCCATCGGGCAGTTCTACGGTCTCAAGCTGCTCGGGCTGTGGTCGCAGGAAGAAATCGACGCCTTCCGCGCCGAGTTCAACCGCCTCCCCTACCCCGAAGCCACCGCCGGTTCCGTGAAATACGTGGACGGCGACGGCGACAATATCTACGAGATTTTTGACGATTACGTCGTCATCGGCACCCCGTGGCCGGATTTCACCTACGGCATTACCAACACGCTCCGGTACAAGAATGCCGATCTGCGCATCGTCATCGACGGCGCCGTGGGCGGGCACATCTTCGACATGACCCGCCAGGTAAACCACAACATCGACGGGGTATTCAACGTCAGCCGCGAGGTGCTGGATCGGTACCGCCCCGGCGACGATCCGGCCTCGAAGTCCGTCCCGATCACCGTGGGGACGCGCAACCGGCAGCTGTGGCGGGCGCCCAACTCGGCCACCCTCACCGACGCCACATACCTCTCGGTGCGGAACGTCTCGCTGGGCTACGATTTAGGCCGGGCGTTTCTGGGCCGGGCCGGAGGGTTCGTGCAGGGAGCGCGCCTGTTCGGAAGCATCCAGAATGCGCTTCTGTTCAGCAAGTTCAACGGCAACCCCGAAGCCCGGAAGGTGCTCGATACGGCGCTCGTACAGAACGTCTACGCCGGCAGCTACCCCATCGCCCGGACGTTTACGCTCGGGCTCAACGTTACTTTTTGATCGATACGACCATGCATAAAATACCTTACGTACTCGCCGCGCTGGCCGTGCTCGCCCTTCCCGCCTGCGACGACTTCCTCAACGTCGAGCCGGAAACGTTCGTTTCCACGGACAACTATTACAAAACCCCGGGGCAGGTGGACCTTGCCGTTACGGGGCTGTATGCCAACGCGCAGACGCTGCACAACACCCTTCAGTGGGGTTTCGGCGAGTTCCGCTCCGATAACACCACCTTCCAGTTCAATCCGCAGGACCGCGGCGGCTCTCCCTTCGAGGAGATCGACTGGTTCCTGATGAACGCCGACAACGGCAACATCGCCTCCTACTGGGATGTTACCTACTCGGGCATCATGCGGGCCAACTTCATCCTGAACTCCATCGACCCTGTGCCGTACACGGATGAAGCGCTCAAGGCGACCCGGAAGGGGGAGGCGCAGTTTTTCCGGGCGTTCCATTACTTCAACCTGGTGCGCCTCTACGGCGACGTGCCCATCGTGAAAGAGCCGATCACCTCGCCGGCCGCTTCCGCCGAGCCGCAGCGCCGGCCGGTCGATGAGGTATACTCCGAGGTCATCATCCCGGACCTCGAGGCCGCCGTGGCCGGGCTTCCGGAAACGACCTCGCAGTTCGGGCGCATCACCAAAGGGGCCGCCCGGACCCTGCTGGCCAAGGTATACATGGAGCGGAAAAACTGGGCGGCCGCCGAAACGCAGCTCCGGGCCATCGTGTCGTCGAACCGGTACAGCCTCCTGCCGAACTACGCCGCCATCTTCAACCCGAACAACATGAACAACCCGGAGATCATCTGGGGCGTGCTGTATATCGGCGGCAACGACGACGGCGAAGCGGGCAACTTCATGACTCGTTTCGCTCCTTTCAACTCCGGCAAACAGGTCATCGGCCAGGGCGTCGAAGGGTTCAACGGCGTCGGCTCCCGGGCCGGGCTAAACCAGCCGACGCAGGACCTCATCGACACCTACGAGCCGGGCGACCGGCGCAAGGATGCTTCCCTGCGCACCTACTTCCTCTCGGCCAGGGGCGATACCGTGCGCGAGGCGTACATCCAGAAGTACTGCTGCTACATGGTCAAGGCCGGGCAGGAAAGCACCATCTGGCCGGTCTACCGCTACGCCGACGTACTCCTGATGCTCGGGGAGACCCTGCTGGAACAGGGCCGCGCCGCCGAAGGGGCTACGTTCGTCAACCAGGTGCGGCAGCGGGCCGGGCTGGCTCCGCTGGCTACGCTCACCACGGAAACGCTGCGCCGCGAGCGCCGGGTGGAACTGGCCTTCGAGAACCACCGCTGGTTCGATCTCGTACGCTGGGGCATCGCGGAACCCGTGATGCGCACACACGGCAACCAGCTGAAACAGCAGCGCCCGATCATTCCGCCCGAGGCCTTTACCACCATCCGGACCCTGCTTGCCATCCCCGGCGCCGAGGTCCGCGCCTGGGGCTACACGCAGAACCCCGGCTGGTAAGTCTTTTCCTATATTACGGGCGTGAGCGGGGTCCACAGGCTTTGCTCACGCCCCGTTCATTAAACGGCGCCATGAACACCCGTGCGGTTTTGAAACACCTCTGCCGGTTCCTCTTGCCTGTCCTGACGGTCGGGGTTGTACAGGCCCAACCCGTTCAGAAGCCCAACGTGCTCGTCATTCTCATCGACGATCTGGGCTGGAGCGACCTGGGGGTGTACGGCAACCCCTTTCACGAAACCCCTCATATCGACCGGCTGGCCGCCGAGGGCGTCCGCTTCACCGATGGCTACGCGGCTGCTCCGCTGTGCTCGCCGACCCGCGCCTCCATCCTCACCGGCCGCACCCCGGCATCGCTCCACATTACCGAGCATTTCCACGGCAACCCCCCGCCGGAGCCGTGGCAACCGCTGGCTACGCCGGTGCAGGAAAGCCACCTGCCGCTCGAAACCCTTACCCTGGCCGAGCACCTGAAAGAAGCCGGATACGCCACGGCCCACATCGGGAAATGGCACCTCGGCGGCAACGGCTCGCTTCCCGAGGACCACGGCTTCGACCTCAACATAGCCGGAAGCGGCCGGGGGCTGCCTCCTTCGTTCTTCTATCCCTACGTGGAGCCCGGCTCCGGGCGCGATCTGTTCGGTGAACCCATTCAGCCGGAGCGCCGGGGCGAATACCTCACCGACCGACTTACCGGCGAAGCCGTCGCCTACCTGGAAGCGCATCGGGAAGGTCCGTTCTTCCTTCATCTGGCGTATTACACCGTTCACGTTCCCATCGAGGGCAAACCCGACCTCGTGGCGAAATACGAGAAAAAGCAGCGTGAGGGCCGGTTCGACCACGCCAACCCGCATTACGCCGCCATGATCGAGAGCCTGGACCAGAACGTAGGCCGCCTCATGGCCGCACTCTCCCGGCTCGACCTGGACCGGCGCACGCTCGTATTCTTCCTCTCCGATAACGGCGGCCTGAGCGTCCGCGAGGTGCCCGCCTTTGCCCGGCATACCCCCGCCACCGCGAACGATCCGCTGCGTGCGGGGAAGGGCTATCTGTACGAAGGGGGCATCCGGGCGCCGTTTCTCGCCCGCTGGCCCGGCGTCATACCGCCCGGTTCGGTGAGCGCCGAGCCGGTCTCCACCATCGACCTGTTCCCCACGGTAGCCGACTTCGCCGGCGCTCCGGTGGATGTGGAAGGCGTCAGCCTGCGCCCGCTGCTTGACGGCAACCTGGACCGCACGGCGCTGTTCTGGCACCTGCCGCACTACAGCCCCCAGGGGGGCCGCCCGGCAAGCGCCATCCGGGAAGGATCGCTCAAGCTCCTGGAATCGCTCGAAACGGGGGCGGTAGAACTGTACGACCTCCAGGCCGACCCCGGCGAAACCCGCAACCTGGCGGATGAGAGGCCCGAGACGGCCCGCCGCCTTCGGGACCGGCTGGCGGCGTGGCGGGGCGAGGTCGGCGCCCAGATGCCGGTTCCCAACCCCGGCTACGACGCCGGCGCTCCGATCCCTCCCCGGTATGTCGCTTCGGGTCCGGATACCCCGGTCTACCGCCGCTCCGACGCCTCAACCGACCGCCGCGTGGCCGACCTCCTCGCGCGCATGACCCTGGAGGAAAAAATCGGGCAACTCACCCAGTACAGCGCCCACGGGTCGGATGAAGCGCACTACGAACGGCTGGCCCGCGACGGGAAGGCAGGCTCGTACCTGAACGTGGCATTCAACTGGCTCGAAGTGGATACCTCCGGGGTTTACCGCGAAAACCCGAATGCCATCCTCACGGCGGGAGCCGTTCGGACCAATCGGCTGCAACGGATTGCCGTCGAAGAGAGCCGTCTGGGCATCCCGCTGTTGTTCGCCCACGACGTCATCCACGGGTTCAGAACCATCTTCCCTGTGCCGCTCGGCATCGCCGCCTCCTGGAACCCCGATAACGCCCGGCGGTCCGCCCGCATCGCGGCGGTGGAGGCTTCCGCTACGGGCATCCGGTGGACCTTCGCCCCCATGATCGATGTCTCGCGCGATCCCCGCTGGGGCCGCATCGTCGAGAGCGCCGGGGAGGACCCGTACCTGAACGCCGTCATGGGGGCCGCGGCCGTCCGGGGCTTTCAGGCCGGAGCCGGCTCCCGGCCGGGCCAGGCGCTTTCCGAACCGACGGCCCTGATGGCTACGGCCAAACACTTCGCGGCCTACGGCGCCACGGAAGGCGGCCGCGACTATAACACGGTGGACGTTTCCCTGCAAACGCTCCGGGAAACGTACCTGCCCCCCTTCAAGGCGGCCCTCGACGCCGGAGCCGCTTCGTTCATGGCGGCCTTCAACGAAATCGGGGGCGTGCCGGCTTCATCCAACAGGTACATTTTCCAGCACGTGCTCCGCGAGGAGTGGGGGTTCGACGGACTCGTCGTGAGCGACTGGGGTTCCATCTACGAACTGCTCAACCACGGCAGCGCCCCCGACCTGGCCGAAGCGGCCGAGGCTGCCCTGGAGGCCGGGGTGGATATCGACATGGAATCGAACGCGTACGCCCGCCACCTGGCCGACCTCGTCCGCACGGGAGCCGTGGCCGGGGCGACCGTCGATTCGGCCGCGGCCCGGGTGCTCGCGGCCAAGTTCGAGCTGGGCCTTTTCGAATCGCCCTACGTCGATACCAGCCGGGCGGCCCGGGTGCTGCTCTCCGACGAGCATCTTGCCGCCGCCCGGGAAATCGCCGGGCAGTCGCTCGTCCTCCTGAAGAACGATAACAACCTGCTGCCCCTGCGCCCGGATGCGAAGATCGCCCTCATCGGCTCTCTGGCCGACGATCCGAAATCCCAGCTCGGAAGCTGGCTCGCCGCCGGCAGCACCGGCGATGCCGTCACCCTCCTCGAAGGCATACGGGAGGCCGTCGCCGTCCCCCGGAACGTGCGCTACGTCCCCGCCGTGGCCCCCGATACCACCTACCCCGGCGGCATCGAAAGGGCGGTGGAGGCCGCCCGTTGGGCCGACATAGCGGTGGTCGTCGTAGGCGAAACCGCCGCCATGAGCGGCGAAGCCCGCAGCCGCGCCTCGCTCGATCTGCCCGGCGACCAGCTGGATCTGCTCAAAGCCGTTCACGCCACCGGCACGCCTGTTGTCGTCGTACTCATGAACGGCCGGCCGCTCTCCGTAACCTGGGCCGCCGAGCACGCACCGGCCATTCTCGAAGCGTGGTTCCCGGGAACGATGGCCGGCCCGGCCGTGGCCGACGTACTGTTCGGCAAGGTCAACCCCTCGGGCAAGCTGCCGGCGACCTTCCCCCGCTCCGTCGGCATGGTTCCATATCATTACAACCATAAAAACACCGGACGTCCTACCATCTCCAATTACATCGATATCGAAAACACCCCCCTGTTTCCGTTCGGGCACGGCCTGAGCTACACGACGTTCCGGTACGACAACCTGGTCCTCAGCGACTCGGTGATTACGCCGGAGGGCCGCCTGCGCGTCTCGGCGGAAATAACGAACACCGGCTCGCGTCCCGGAACCGAGGTGGTCCAGCTGTACCTCCGGGATCGGGTGGGCAGCGTTACCCGCCCGGTGCTCGAACTGAAAGGGTTCCAGCGGGTCGGCCTGGCCCCCGGTGAAACGACCACCGTTTCCTTCACACTCGGCCCCGACGAACTGGCGTACCCGCTGCCGGACGGCGCGG